>CAKTFW010000031.1 GCA_934561175.1 uncultured Oscillospiraceae bacterium | reverse complement strand
AGCACAGGCCGAGCAGACAACCTTCTGGGGACGCGTTGCACAGATGTTTAAGGATTTCTGGGCCGCCATCACCGGAATCTTTAAGGGAAAGGACTGATCGGCCATGCTGGAAAAGATCGCCCACGGCCTTAGCCGTAAGCCAAAGCTGGTCGCGACCATTGCACTTCTGATGCTGATCCCTGCGATTATCGGCTATGCAGCCACGCGGATCAATTACGACATTCTCTCCTATCTGCCGCAGGATCTCCCCTCCTCCCAGGGTGAACAGCTGCTGGAAGAACCGTTCCACATGGCGGCAACCAGTATGCTCGTTGTCGACGGTATGCCCGCTGGTTACACCAATGACCTGATCAATGAGATCAAAAAAGTCCCCGGTGTGAATAACGCTATTTGGGTCAGTAACCTCGTCGGTATTCAGATTCCGACGGATATGATTCCCGCAGACTTCCGCGAGATGTTCTACTCCGGAAACGCCACCATGATGATTATTCAGTACGAAAAAGCAGGCGCTTCGGACGACACCATGCAAGCGATCGCAGAGATTCGCAAAATCTGCAACGAAAAGTGCTTCCTTGCCGGTTTCTCAGTCGTCATCAAAGATACCCGCGATGTCATGGATCGTGAACTTCCCATCTTTGTCGGACTTGCCGTATTGCTGGCGTTGATCGCAATGCTTTTAACGCTGGAATCCTCTGTATTGCCCTTGATTATTCTTTCCAGTATTGGGCTTGCCATTATCTACAACATGGGCACCAATATCTTCCTTGGGCAGATTTCCTATGTCACCAAAGCAATTGCGGCGGTACTGCAATTGGGTGTAACGATGGACTATTCCATCTTCCTGTACCGCCGTTATGAGGAAGAGCGCGACCAGTACGAAGATAAGCGCGACGCCATGGAACAGGCAATTCTCGCCGCGTTTCGCTCGCTGTCTGGCTCCAGTTTGACAACCATTGCCGGATTTCTTGCCCTGTGCGTTATGCGTCTGACCCTCGGTCGCGATATTGGCATTGTCATGGCCAAGGGTGTTATCCTCGGCGTTGCCACCGTCATTCTGATCATGCCCTCGCTGGTGCTGCTCTTTGACAAGCAGATCACCAAACACACGCACAAGAGTCTCATGCCAAGCTTTGATAAGGTCAACACCTTTATTCTGCGCCACCGCAAGGCGCTTGTCATCTGCTTTATTGTGCTGTTTCTGCCGGCCTATTACGCCCAGTCGCACGCAAGTATCTATTATAAGCTCGATGAGTCTCTCCCCCGTGGCCTTCCGAGCATTGTTGCAAACGACAAACTGAAAACAGACTTTGATATGGCCACTTCCCATTTCATCGTGCTTCGGGACGATATCTCCACTGCCGACATGAACGAGATGGAAAACCGCATCGATGCGGTTCCCGGCATCACCTCCTGTATCTCCTATCACTCCATGCTCGGTACCGGTATCCCCGACTTTTTCATTCCGGATGAAGTCAAGGATATGCTGAAGCAGGGCGGCTACCAGCTTATGATGGTCAACTCCCGCTACGCACCTGCAACAGATGAAGTGGCCGAGCAGTTGGATCAGCTCACCGCGATTCTGGATGACTATGATCCCAATGCGATGATTACCGGCGAGGGCGCCATGTACCGTGACCTGATTGAGACAACCGCCGTGGACTTCAAGGTGGCGAACTACCTCTCTATTATCGCAATTTTGATTCTTGTTGGACTTGTCTTCAAGTCGATCTCCATTCCGGTGGTGCTGGTTGCCGCCATTGAGCTGGCAATTTTCATCAACCAGGGTATCAGTTATTTCACCGGTACCTCAACGCCGTTTATTGCGCCTACCATCATCAGCTGCGTTCAGCTCGGCGCAACGGTTGATTACGCAATTCTGATAACCTCGCGTTTTCAAGAGGAGCTGCGCAATGGCAAAAACCGGATGGAAGCCATACGCATCGCGGCCGACTCTTCTGACGAATCAATCATTACCAGTGCACTCGTCCTCTTCTGTGCTACGCTTGGTGTCTCTTTTGTCTCGTCCATCGACCTGATCGGCGCAATTTGTATTATGCTTGCCCGCGGCGCAGTAATCTCCGCGATATTGAGCATTTTCGTGCTGCCGGCACTGCTGTACACCTTTGAGCCGCTGTTCCGTAAAACAACGCTCTATTGGTTGAAGGAAAAGCCAAAGAAGCCGAAGAAGCCCTCTCGCTTCAAAAAGCAGAAATCCATGCAATCCTGAAAAAGTCCGCACGGTGCGTGTACCGTGCGGACTTTTTTCTTGTTTACCTGTTAATGTTCTTTTTCAGCGGCGCGCTCCAATGCTCTGCGTACATTGCCTTCAAGCATATCGCTCAGATCGTCCAGAAACGCTTCCGGTTCTCCCTTCATGTCGCTGCTGAGCCAATCTGTGCTCAAATTTGTCAAGGCCGCAGCGTAGAATTTTGCAAGGACCAGCACCTTATGCTCCGGTACCGTAAGCCCTTCTGCTTCCTTCTGTACATAGGACAGGATTGCCGTCAGGATGCTCTTACGGGAGTACTGCTCCAGCAGATCGCGGTTTGCAGAATTATAAATATGGAAAATCGCTTTCCGATTTTCCAGTGCAAAAGCCATCGCATCCAGAAATGCCATCTTCCAGGAATCATAGCTTTCTACTTTTTCTGCAATTTTTTCAATCTCCGTCCCAAAGATGTCCTCTGTGAGCGCGTAAATGTCCTGATAATAGTAGTAAAAAGTGTTGCGGGAAATCTTGCTACGCTCCGTAATATCTCGCACCGATATTTTATCGAAGGGGCGTTCACTTAAAAGTTCCAGGAAGCTCTCCCGAATTGCATTTCGCGTACGAAGTGCCATAAACAGCTCCTCCCTCTTTCTCATAGTGTTTTCATTCTACAGGGAACAAAAGTTGAAGTCAAGCCGTTTTTTCCAGTAAACTGGAATCCAAAAAACGAAAAAACAGGCCCGGTCACTTTTTTGACCGGGCCTGTCATTCTTTCATTCATCACTCTTCGATGACATTCAACGCGTTTTCGATGTCCTTTACGCTGATTGGCTTCGGGATATAACCGGTCATACCCGCATCGCGGCAATTTCTCCGGTCACTGGCAAAAGTATTAGCCGTCATCGCAAAAATCGGAATGTCATGATCCCTCCGGTCACCCTGCCGGATCAGTTTAGTCGCCGTGACGCCATCCGTAATAGGCATCTGCATATCCATAAAGACAGCAAAGTACTCATCCTCTGCGGAAGCTTCATACCGCTCAATGCCTACTTCTCCATTTTCCGCCCAATCGACTGTCAGGCCGATGGTCTGCAGCAGCTCCATCGCAATCTCCGCATTCAGGGCATTGTCCTCCACCAACAGAACCTTTTTTCCAACATACTCCTGCTGATTTAATTCCTGGTCGATTAACTGGTGGCGAATGGCCTCTCGCACTTCCTCCGATGCGTCCGGGAACGGAATTTCTACGCAGAAGGTAGAGCCCTTCCCAAGCTCGCTTTGAATAGAAAGCGTACTGCCCATCAATTCTGTAAAGCCCTTGACTACCGACATGCCAAGGCCCGTCCCCTGTGTCTTTGACACCCGACTGTCCTCTGCCCTGGCGTAGTCTTCACAAATATGCTGTACAAACTCTGCAGTCATGCCGATTCCATCATCCGTACAGATGAACCGGTACCGATGTTCCGGCAGGCACTCCAGCCGTACGGCAATGTAGCCGCCAACATCCGTATATTTAATAGCGTTGGATATAATGTTAATCAGGATCTATCGGAGCCGGTTTGCGTCTCCCACCACAACCCGATCCGTACAGTCACACTGTACGCTCAGATGCTGTTCCTTTTTCCCTGCGAACGGGCGCAGAACCTCTGCGCTCTCCCGGAGAGAATCTGCCGGATTAAAGGGCTTCTGGAACAGCTCAATCGCACCGTGCTCCAACTGATTGACATCCAAAATCGAGTTGATCAATGTCAGCAGATAATTTCCCTCTTTTGTGATATTCCCCAGCGCATTATCCAATTTGTCTGCATCGTTCTTATACTTCTGCGCAATTTGCGTCATGCCAAGCACCACATTCAGCGGGGTCCAAATATCGTGACTCATCTTCGAGAAGAAGTTCTGCTTTGCTTCCGTTGCCTGCTTCGCTTCCTGCTGTGCCGCAGTCAACTCATCCGAGATTTTTCCTGCTTCCGTTTGCTCTTTGCTAACTGCGTATACAGCAGAATCATCAACAGCAGCAGAATGGTACCGGAAGGCAGTACAATCAGATAAATCGGATGGTCAAACATATACTCCAGCAAGGTTGGCATCGCCGACTGTTCCAATAGGTCTGCACGATTTCCGCGCTCACACGATCCGCAACCTCTGCCAGGCTTTTCTTCCACAAGCTATAAAAATGAACGCTGTCTTTTGCATTGACTCCCATCATCAGATCCAGCCAGATATCAACATCGCCTGCCGCAATGTGCGCCTCATATTCCTCCCGTGTCGCCACAGGAACAATCTCATAGTTCAGCTGCAGTGCTTCCGCCGTTGCACGGAAGATGTCAGCTGCAATCCCGTGCGCTTCTCTGTTCTCATACCAGGAATACGGGTTGGCATCCGGATTCATAATGGCACGGATCGTCTCTCCATTTTCCTGCAGTGTTTTCAGCATTCCTTCTCTGTCAGCGCATAACTGTTTTCCTCCGAGCCATAGTATTGATTATACAGCGCTGTCCGCCAATTCGGTGTCTCCACATTCATGCAGGTAAACGCGGTAATGGCCGGATGCGTTGAAAACGCAAATTCCGCTTCCCGCTCCGGCGTCCGTTTTGCCGCCGTGTAAATATCAACTTCACCATTCCGGAGCATTTCCTCACATGCGCTTGCAGACTGGTCATAGCCCACATAAGAGAAGGTACATTGCAGATACTTTGCAATTTCCTGCATCATCTCATATCCATAGCCAGAGCGTTTTCCATTGTCATCCTGCATATGGTAGCAGTCAAACGCATAGAATGCCACTTTATAGTCTGGTGTATCATACCTCGTCATCCCATAGGCGTTTACCGGACACAAGGACAGCATCATAAACAGTACGCCCAGAACTGTTAGCCCTTTTTGATCATGCTGCACTTCCTCCTCAAATCAAAAAAGCACTATAGAAAGCAGACTTCTATAGTACCTCTTTACACACAACTGGCTGCCATTTTACAGGCCCTATAGCTTTGCGTCACAGTCTTTTGGCTGCTTTGCCCGTATGAAATTTGAGCGCATCTGCGCCATGAAAGCTGAAGTGTACAGATTATATTTTTCACATCATCATACAAATTCATCGTTTTTTGTGACTGCAGCGAAGAAAATTATAGCATCAAAATTTCCCCACTTTCAACCATTTTTTGCCATTTTATTGACAATTTTCAGATCTTATTTGCTCTGCAAAACCGGGCAATCGCCGCGATCCCCTTATCGATCTCCAGCGGCTTCGCAAGATGTGCGTTCATTCCGGCATCCAGACATTTCTGCGCACCCTCGGCAAAGGCGTTGGCCGTCATCGCAAGGATCGGAATGGTCTTTGCATCCGGTCGTTCCATCGCCAACAATGCAGAAACAATTCCCGCCAGACATGCAGTTCGGAATGTGGTTCGCGCGCTCTTTCTCAAAAATACATAGGCGTCTTCCACATCCATCTCCATACACAGCGCGCCAATCATCTCGTCTGAATTCTCAGACTCCATAACCGGATAACATGCTGTAAAAATGTGCCCCCATGTCGTATTTACAATTTTCTTGGAATAGATCGTTTCTCCGGAAAGCGCGGCCTCAATATAGGAAATCATCTCTTCTTCAATATAAGTACCGGGATATGCAAAGTCTTCTGCATCGAGATCCAGTCCATCAACCAGATACACCAGTTTTCCCTCTGCATTGCGGCCAGCCGTATACAGATAGCGTGTGGAATTCAGCGTCCGCAGTTCGTTCAGTTCCTGCTGCAGCTCCTGATACCGCTTCAATTTCATATCGTCAACCGAAGTAATGGTCTCAAAGTCTTCCTTTGTAAATTTATCCGATACAATTCTGTCGATGGCGTCGGCACATTGGGTATTTCGCTCCAGTGTTGACTCCTCTGTATTCTGACTGTAACTGTTCTGCAGAATGACCGTGTATACTGAAATCAGCAAAATCGTCACTAAAAGGATCAAGCCAATCGTAAATCCCAAGCGGTAGCGTTTTTTCATTGATCTTCCTCCCCGGACGATCCGTCGGTCCGAAATTCCCGGTGCCATGTATGCTCCGCGTCGCCGATGCAGATAATATCAGCAGCACAATCATGCAAATATTGCTTACAATTCGCCGCTTTCGGATCTCCACACATGCTCCCCTGCTTTTTTCCCGCAAGCCCGCTTTATCCAAAAATTTCCGATCGTCAATCGCACAAGTCTTTATTCATTTGTATTCAACTATATCCATACAAAAAGCGCTATCATTATTATTTTGACTTGGACAACCAGGCCAGCAAAAACAGGGGGGCGGCCGGAAACCCAAAGATTTCTGGCCACCCCCTGTTTAATACAGCCGGTTTTATGCCAAAAGGCACACACCGCCGCACTGCATTTAACTGTTCAGTACCGAGTACAGTCGTTCCTTTGATCGGGTCGGAGATTCATTCAATGCAATTGCAAACTCCTCACTTAAAACTTTTTCAATCTTCCGTTTGTATTGTTCCTCCGTCACAGTCAGCTGCTTTCCTTTTTCTTTTGCAGCCTTCTCTTTCAGATGAATCTCCTTCAGAAGCCGCAGCCGTTCGCTCAAATCGTCCGAAGAAAGCAGTGCCTGGTAGTGCGATACAAGTTCTTGCCATTTCTTTGGTCTGAGTAGTTTGACCTGCATATTGGAAAGCTTGTTCAAATATGTATACGCCTCGTCCGGTGTAATCACTGCCCGCAAGCAATTCTCTGCCGTAATCGGAAGATAACTGCGTCCATCGTCAACTGTAAAAGAAGGTTTCAATGTATAATACTTTTGCGCGTGATCTTGCAAAAAATGCAATTGCCCAATCGCTTCTACACGAAAAACACCATTGTGCCGATACATCACATACTGTCCAATTTCATATTTCATGTATTCCCTCTTCTCCAAGCAAAAAGATTTCCTGCAATCCACAAAATCGTGCGTAGCTGTATCAATCGGCGAAGTAGTCACCGACCGGCTGCTGATTGTTCTGTTTTTTGAGTTTTACTATGATCGCGCCGTCCGGCTGCATTTCTTCCTCCAGAATTTTGAAACGGATATTGAATCGGGTCATCTTCTCCTTATAGGCTTCATACTCCTTGCGCACCTGCTGTTTATTAAGCGCTGATGGATCCGAGTCCTTCGGCTGAAAACAGACCGTCTGTAACAAGCAAGCAACTTTGATTCTTTTCATTATTCTACGACTCCTTTTCACTTTCTTTTCTATTATTTTACAACAAAATAAACAATTTTTTCAAAGGAAATTTTGCACAATTTTCGCAATACATACAAATATGCAGAATGCCCATACCGCTTTGGCGAATACTGTAATAGGTAAAACAGTGCAGAAAGCCCGCCAGAGGTAACTCTGGCGGGCTTTCTCAACAATCTTATCACTTACAGGCGCAGTAAAATTTTTGCAATGTTGAAATAAATCAGCAGCGTCGTCGCATCTACAATTGTGGTAATCAGCGGCGAAGCCATCACTGCGGGGTCAATTTTCAGTTTTTTGGCAACCACCGGAAGTACGCCGCCAATCAGCTGCGACAGTAAAACCGTACAGACCAATGTCACACAAACGACCAGCGCCACCGGCGCAGCAATTCGGTCAAAAAGCAGCAGCTTTGCAAAATTGCACACCGCCAGCGTCCCGCCGCAGAGCAATGCCGCTCTGCTCTCTCTCCAAAGAATCCGCGGCAGATCACGCGGTGTAATCTCTCCCACCGCCATACCGCAAATAATCGTTGAAGTACTCTGGCTACCCGCATTGCCGCCTGCGTCCGTCAGCATTGGAATATAAGCGGTTAACGCTGTTACTGCCGCCAGCGCTGCCTCATAACTGCGGATCACCATGCTGGAAAAGGTTGCACTGATCATCAAAAACAGCAGCCATGGAACACGGCTCTTGTAAAGATCCCACATACTCTGCCGAAAATATGGTTTATCAGAAGGTCCCACTGCATTCATCAGGGCAATATCTTCGCTGGTCTCGCTCCGCAGAATGCCGATTGCGTCGTCTACTGTGATAATGCCGACCAACCGTTCCTCTCCATCAACCACAGGAAGCGCCAAAAAGCCGTATTTCTCAAACAGGCGGGAAACATCCTCCTGATCCGCTGTGGTTCGGACCGAAATCACATGTGACTCCATCAGCTGTGCAATGGACTGATTCGGGTCTTTCGCCAAGACCAGCACCCGCAGAGACACTACGCCCAGCAGTTTATGATCCGGCGCGGTTACATAGCAGTTGTTAATTGTCGCTTTATCCGGCCCACCTTCCCGAAGCGCTTCCATTGCCGCGCGCACGCTCATATCCGGCCGCAGCTCCATAAACTCCGTAGTCATGACGCCGCCGGCGGAATCCTGCGGATACTTCAGCAACTCGTTAATCATCTTCCGTGTGTTCGGCTCAGCCTGCGCCAGGATCCGCTGTACTACGCCAGCCGGCATCTCCTCTACCAGGTCAGCTGCATCATCTGCAAAAAGCGCTTCGATGACATCTTTCAGTTCTGTGTCGCTCAGATCATTGATCAGCGCCTGTTGAACCTGCGGCGTCAGCTCCGCAAACAAATCCGCCGCCAGGCTCTTGGGGCACAGGCGAAAAAGAATGGGCATCTTTTCCCGCGGCAGATCCTCAAATACCGGCGCAAGATCTGCCACTGGGAAATAGGAAAGGATATCCCGCAAGCTTTGATACTTTTTGGAATCATCCAGATCCGTCAGCATTCTTTTCAGGGTGTTAATGGTAATTTCAGCCATAAAAAAACTGCCTCCTTTACAGGCGGCAGCTACACATTTTCATACTCAGCACAACTTTTTTGCACAGCAAAAGAAAGCTCCCTGGAACAGGCAGCTGCCAACCTTATGATTCTTATTGGAATAAAATCGCTACTACTTCCAGCGGAATCCATGACAACCACCTCGATTTTCTCTGTTTTACAGGAAGTTTTTCCATTTCGTCGGAATTTTAACACCATTCCGCGGCAATGTCAATTGATCTTCTAAATTTTACATTTGTGCCTCCGCATTGCCGCGTGAAAAAACTGCACTGCAGGTATTTTGTCCGCAGCGCAGTCTTCCACGCGGATGTTCTTCTGATTCCCTCACGCTGCCCTCTGCAGAAAACGCATCAGGATGGCTGCAGCCTACGCGCGGGTCGCAGTATCTTTCGGCGCCAGCGTTCCGGTTGTACCGCCCTGAATCAGCCCTGCTGCATTTGCCCATGCCACCGCAGGTTTTGCATAGCCTGAAACATCCGCCCAGTCTGAGAAGTCTGTCAGCACGGTGGAGTCGGAGGTGTCATAACCTTTATACTGCGCATAGCGATACAAAATCGCTGCCAGCTGCTCTCGTGTCACAGCATCATCCGCCCCGAAGCATCCATTTCCATAACCACAGACGATCTGATTGGCAGCCGCCCATGTCGAAGCCTGTTTACAGTAGCTGCCCGCAGGAATATCTGAAAACGGACAGGCGGAATCCGCCGTACCAGTCTGTGCTGTTGCCGTCGCTGCATTGGTATTTCCGCTGTATAGCGTGTACGAGTTCTCCGCCGTCAGTTTTGCGGAAGAAAAGAACACATAATTTGCATTGCAGATCGCCGTGCCGCTGTAAACCGCATCGCCTGCATTATCCCGAATCGAGAAGCTGCCGTCTTTTGCAATTGTCGCCGTACTCTGCCGGTTTCCCATCGGTCGGCCGCCCATGCCGCTGGTTGTGCCAAATATCACATAGGGCTGTGTGGCGCTGATCCGTACTCCCATGCCACTGCTGCCGCCAGCTGCCAGAACGGTTCCTCCGGAGAGGATCAAAGTTCCATCCGCATCCAGAGGCTGGTTGTCCGCCATATTTGCCGTCCAAACGGTCACAGCACCACCGGAAATTGTCAAATCGCCATTGGAGTCGAAGCCATCTCCGCTGGTCGAGGACGCGTTGATTGTACCGCCGGAGATATTCATTGAGAAGTCATAATTTCTTAAATCAGAGTTCGCCGCGTTTAAGCAGTCGTCCGATGCAGTGATCTCCAGATTGCCGGAAAAAATATTCAGCGTTGCCGCTTTCAGGCCCTCGTAGCAATCCGTAATTCGAATCGTCGGACCCGCGGTACTGTTCGCGCCAATGTTCAGTACCAGATCGCCGTGGATCGCATCATCTGCAGCAGAAAT
The DNA here is from genome assembly GCA_934561175.1 of uncultured Oscillospiraceae bacterium. Taxonomy (GTDB): domain Bacteria; phylum Bacillota; class Clostridia; order Oscillospirales; family Oscillospiraceae; genus CAKTFW01. The sequence continues at coordinate 6,844 of CAKTFW010000031.1, read as the reverse complement.
CGTCAATGTTCCGCTTTCAATATTCAGCTGCTGTTCCGCATTGATCGCATCATTCACAGGCGCAGTGATATTCAGCTTAACATCGCGGATGGTGAGCGCAGCCATTCCTTCCTCCGCTGTTATTGCACCAGATTTAATGCCATTCTTGCCATTTGCCGTAACCTTCAGCGTTCCGGTACCGCAGATGGTAACATCTGAACCATCCTTGCACTTGATTACCGCATTTTCCGCGTCTTCATTGTCCGGATTGGTTCCGTCGTTATTGTTCGCACTGTCCGTCAGTGTGTTGGTCGTACCGCTGGCCGCAACAATCGTCACCTCTGTGGACTTGTTGCAGGAGAGCGGCGCAGTGTCTGCACTGGTCAGCGTAAGTCCATTCAGTACCAATGTAACCCCCGTCGTCCCCTTTTTGATCTGAATTGAGCCATCGGAACAGCTGCCGGAAACAGAATAAGTGCCACTCTTTTGAATTGTCAATTCTGTCCCATTGATTTTATAACCGGTTCCATTCCCATTTTGGGTTGTGATGCCACTGTTGGAAAAAGTGAAGGTTGTGGTATCACTTGCCGTACCTGCATTGACAATCGCCGCAGCGGCCGGCAGTATTGAAACCGCCAGGGCTGTCGCCAAAACACCAGACAGGATTCGCTTTGGAATTGATTTTTTCATTGATCTTCATCCTTCCTCATTACTTATCCCTGCAGTACAGTTCCATCCGCCAAGGTAATCGTGTGGCCATTAAAGTAAATTGTGCCGTTATTCACAAGACTTGTAACCGTACAATCGTCGGTCAGATTCCAAACGCAGCCGCTTTCCACCGTAATCACCGCATTATCCGGCACGGCTTCACCATTTTGTGTATTTTCAATTAGATTCACGCTTCCTGTAAACACACTGCCATTTTGCAGTGTCAAATTCAATGTCGAAATGGTATCCACCACAATATTGCCCTCCAGCACCTGTGCATCAGCAGTCAGTTCCACCTGTGCTCCGTTTGCACCCGCGGTTCCCCATCCATGGCTGGCAGAATTTCCAACCACGCGCAGCAGGCAGCCATCCGGATCCACATTGGCAATTGTCACGCCGGAAAGGCGCAGAATGCAGTGGGTATTCGTCACATAAAACAGATCACCGTTGTTGGAAGTCAAACTGCCGCCCGTCATGGAAAAGGTGGAAGTACCGACATCTGCATCGCCACTCATGGACTGATAAATCATGACATTATGGACATTTTCCTCCGAGCTGCTGCCCTTTGTATCACTCATATTGCCTGTTACAGTGCAATTTTCCAAGGTGATGGAGTTTTTCCCTTCAATAACCAGCGCTTCCGAATGATTCGCTGTAAGCACTGCATTCCGGACAGTAATCTCCGCGGTTGAATACACCGCCGGTGAATTATAACCGTTCGAAGTATAACTGCCGCCCTCCACCTGCACTGTCCCGCCACCCCGGTCGGAACGAATCGCCGCAGCAGAATTACCCATCGTCTCCACCGTCAAATTTTTCGCATTCGTCGTACCGCCGCCGGTCGTCTGAATGCCGCCGGAATTATCTGCCGTCGTCGTGATGGTGGAAGCCGAAATGTCAACGGTAGTTCCGCTTCCATAGCTAAAGACGCCATTCCCGTTCTGTGCAGAAGAGGTTACCGTGGCATTTTTGATTGTCACCGTCGCCCCGTTCGTTGCCAGCAGCGCCGCATTCATTCCATAAAAATCGCCGTTTTCCGTGTTCGATGTGGCACCGGCCGATTTATTCACCGTGACGCCATCCAGCGCAACCATCGCACCGTCTACCCGCAGGGCATTTTCATCATCGCCCACAGAGTCATAAGTAACATTGTCATAGGTCCCATCTTCCGTAATGGTATTGGCACTTTCCCCCTGCGTAACTTCTTGGCTTCCGCCAAAGCCACCGCCCGGTAAATTCTGACCGTCTGGCTGTAACTCCACCATAACGGCACGCACAGCCTGATCCGACCCAATTGTCACTGTCAGCACATCTCCAATCGCAATCTCCTCCACTGTAATACGCGTACCGCGTTTGGTCACCGCAGCATTTGTAAAGTCCAGTGTGACAGATTCTGTTCCTGCTTCAAAGCTGCCCGGCATCGACGGTTGGTCATCAGGCTTCTGTCCATCCGGTGCATTGCCGCTCGGAATTTCACCCGGCTGCTCTTTGTCGGAAATATCCGCATCCGGTTTAGAGGGCGGTGTCTGTCCATCACGCTCCGTAAATGCATTATTGTCCTCCGGTTGATCCGGCGGTGCTTCTGGCAGTGTTTGATCTGAATTATCCGCGCTCTGCGGTACCCTGGCCTCCCCTTCTGTCCATGTTCCAAGCAGCAGGGTAATTTCACTGCCGTCTATGGCAGAAACCTGTCCGGTCAATGTCGTCTCTGTATCCTGCTGCGTTGCAGACCGTGCCCCGCAGGCGGCAAGTGAGAATGTCATTACCATTGCGCACAAAACGGATATCCATCTTTTTGCTTTCATTTGGAATACCTCCTTTAATTGTTTCAGATCCGGTATGTCATTGGAACACATACTGGAGTGGTTTCTCTTGCGATGGCCCTATCATAAAGCTGCAGCCTAAAGAGAACCTAAAGTATTTTCCGAAAGTTTCTTTAGGTTCCCTTTAGGCCGTGTATATAAACTTTCTGCTGTAAGGAGGGATCCACATGGACAGTTCCATTCAAAGCTGCTTTGAACGCTATGAAAAGAAATACTTATTAACAATTGCGCAGCAGCAATTCCTGCTCCACGAAATGCAGCCGCATCTGCAGCAGGATCAATACGGTGCGTACACCATCTGTAATCTTTATTATGATACAGAAGACTACCAGTTGATTCGCACCTCTCTGGAAAAGCCAATTTATAAAGAGAAGCTGCGGGTCCGCAGCTACAGCGTTCCCGAAAACGGCAGTACTGTATTTATAGAACTGAAAAAGAAATTCAACGGCGTTGTTTATAAACGGCGCATCACCACAAGTGTCAATTTGGTTACACCATTTCTGAAGGGTACACTCCCAGTGGACTATTACGGGCAAATCGGTCGTGAAATTTTGTGGGCACAGCAGCATTATCACGCTGCGCCTAAGGTATTTATCGGTTATGACCGCCTAGCATTTTCCGGAACTGACGATCCGGAACTGCGGATCACCTTTGATTCTGGTTTACGCTGGCGTAACACCGAGTTGGATCTTCGTCTCGGAGATCACGGCGCATTTTTCATGCCGCAAAATCAGGTGCTGATGGAGATCAAGCTTCCCAGCGCCTGCCCACTTTGGCTCAGTCGTCTGCTATCCGACGCCGGTGTTTTCCCGACTACTTTCTCCAAATACGGCACCTGCTACCGCGACCAGCTTCTGCCAAAGCAGCAAATCCAAATGAAACCGGAGGAATATCATTGTGCTTAATTCTATCATCGGGACAACGCTGACATTGTCCACTTTTCTGATTTGTACCGCAGTGTCCCTGATCTTGGGAATCGGAGTCGCACTTGTTGGAATGTACCGTTCCCACGCTACACCCAGTTATTCCATCACCCTGGCAGTCCTTCCGGCAATTGTACAGCTCATCATGTTAGTCAGTGGAAATCTAGGCGCGGGGGTCGCTGTGGCCGGTGCCTTTGGACTGGCACGCTTCCGTTCCGCTCCCGGCACTGCACGGGAAATCGGAACGCTGTTTCTGGCGATGGCTCTGGGACTTGCCACCGGCATGGGATATGTTGGTCTGGCTATTCTCGCCTTTCTTATCCTTGCCGGTGTCCTGCTTCTCTGCACCGCACTGAATTTCGGCCAGCATTCCTCTGCAGAGCGCACATTGAAAATTACCATTCCGGAAAATCTGGATTACGAGAACCTTTTTGACGATCTGCTGCAGCAGTATACCAGAGGCTACACACTGACCCAAGTCAAAACCTCCAACATGGGAACCCTGTATGAACTGAACTACCGCATTCTTCTCCCGCAGGAGACAGTACCGAAGGCATTTCTGGATGCGCTGCGCTGCCGAAACGGGAACCTGAACATCGTCTGCAGCCGGGCAACTACCAGAGATACATTTTGATCCGCTTGCTTTTCTTTGATTCGTTCGCTATACTACCGGCAAATTCAACATAGGCATACAGGTGATAAACAATGAAATTGCTGATTGCAGAAGATGAATTGGACCTTTCCGAAGCTTTGACTGTCTTTTTTGAACGGAATCATTTTACGGTAGATGCTGTGCACAACGGATTTGATGCTTATGAATACGCTGTCGCCGCGGACTATGATGCAATCATCCTGGATGTGATGATGCCAAAAATGGATGGGATTCAGGTATTGGAAAAGCTCCGCAGCGAGGGAATCAAAACGCCGATTATGATGCTGACCGCAAAGGGGCAAACAGATGACCGTATCATTGGATTCAATGCCGGAGCCGACGATTACCTTCCAAAGCCCTTCGATCCGGATGAACTTTTAAGTCGGGTTCGCTCTATTCTGCGGCGAAGCGAAGCCTATCAGCCCACAGTTCTGTCCTTCGGGGATTTGACCCTGGATCCCGGTTCCGGAGATCTGACCTGCAATGGAAAATCCACACGGCTCAGTGGCCGGGAATTTCAAATCATGGAGTTATTCCTGCACGCGCCCAAGCAGGTATTTTCCGCAGAACGAATTATGGAAAAAATTTGGGGTTGGAATAATGAAGCAGAGATCAATGTCGTCTGGGTTAATATCTCCAATCTGCGTAAAAAGCTAAAAGCCCTCGGCTCTACAACCAGCATCCACGCCAACAGCGGCCTTGGATATCTGCTGGAGGAAGCTTTATGATTAAACGCCTGCGAAATCGGTTTATCCGGATTGCCACACTCTCAGTCGCAGCCGTCATGCTGCTGTTAACCGTCATTCTGAACACGGCGAACTATATTTCCACCGATACTGATTTGCGGAACACGCTGGCAATGATCTATGAAAACGAAGGAACAATTCCCACACCGGTTCACACAGCCGCTTCCGATGGCGATCCGCAGACATCTCCGGATTCCCAGTCAACGGATGTTCCACCCAAACGAGACAGACCCAACGGACCTTTTACGGAAGAAACCCCTTACTCTACCCGCTACTTCGTACTGCGCTATCAAGATGATGGTACGCTGACCATGGCCAATCTGGATAAAATCACTGCCGTATCATCGGAAGACACGGAATCGTATCTCGCTGCTGCAATTCGCCATGGCAATGGATATGGATATGACGGACCATATCGTTTTTTCGTGGCACACACCGGCAGCAACCGAAACATCGCCATTTTTCTTGACAGCTATCAGGAATTTCGCGCTTTGAAGCTTGTATTCGTGTGGTCAATCATTGCGGATATTGTGTGTATTCTTTTGGTGTTCCTGTTGGTCATTCTGCTCTCCCGCAAAGCGATCGATCCGGTTGTCCGCAGTGCCGAACAACAAAAGCAGTTCATCACAGATGCCAGTCATGAATTGAAAACGCCCATTACGGTAATTACCACCAGCCTGAAGGTGCTGGAAATGGATGTCGGCAAGCAAAAGTGGATTGACAAAGCGCTGCTGCAAGCGGAAAAACTGACAAGCCTTGTCAACGCTCTGGTTACGCTTTCCCGTATGGATGAAGAAAAATCGCCGCTGCATATGGAGGACTTTCCAATTAGTGATACCGTTCTGGAAACCGCAGAATCTTTCCGGGATTTTGCAAACACCAGGGGGCACGCATTGGAACTGTCCATTCGCCCCAGCCTCATCTACCATGGCGACGCGTATGCTACGCGGCAGCTGGTGTCGATTCTGTTGGACAACGCCATCAAATACGCCCTGCCGGATACTCCCATTACGATCTCGCTGGACAAGGGACGCAGAGGCATCGTGCTGCGCACCTCCAACCGTTATGATACCGCGCAGCCAATCGACCCAACAAAACTGTTTGACCGGTTTTACCGTGCCGATCCTTCCCGCAGCACTTCATCTGGCTTTGGCATTGGTCTTTCCATCGCCCGCAGCATTGCAGAAGGGCATCACGGCACAATCTCCGCCAAAGTGAATGCGGATGAGATCATACTGACTGCGTGTTTGAATTAGCCCTGTTTTACGGCCATTCCACCGCGTGTCCTATCGGCTGCTGCCAAACTCTGGCAGCAGCCTTTTTCTGATTCTGTGATTTTCCCATGCCCGTATTCCGATTTTGCTATGATAAGGCCCAAAAAGTATGGTATAATCGCCGTGCAGACGAAAATATCATCAGGAATGCGGGGTGCCGGAATTGCCAGCAAAATTGAACACAACCTATATTTCAGATGTGCTCTCAGAAAAGCTCTCTCATATTGTGGAATATCCGATCACCACCATCGTAGCACCCATCGGTTATGGCAAAACCCGCGCAATTAACTGGTGGGCTGAACAATGTCAAGCACAGCTTCCAGACGCGATGATTCTGCGGCAGGTGATCATCACCGATTCCCTCACGGATCTTTGGCGCGGATTTTGCCGGAACCTGCGTCCCTGGCCCGCATTAAAGGCAGAGATGGAAGCCCTGCATGTACCGACCGACCCGCAGTCCAGAGCGGTGATGCTGGAGCTTCTCTGTGACGCATTGGCATCCGGCGGGCATGAAATATTCTATATTCTGGATGATCTGCACTTTCTGCAGGCGCCGGATTTTACTGCGCTCTTGCTGTTTCTGGGCCAGCGTCTGCCGAACCATGTCCACTTGATCCTGCTGAGCCGCAATATAATCTTCCAGCAAACAAACCGGCTTCATCTTGGCGCGCGGTTATGGGAACTGGACACCGACGATCTGCGGCTTAATAAGGCCGGCATCCGCGCCTATGCCCAGCAC
>CAKTFW010000030.1 GCA_934561175.1 uncultured Oscillospiraceae bacterium | reverse complement strand
CCTCAGGCCACTGCGCTGTCATCTGCCAAAAGGGAAATTTAATAATGACCGGGGTATTCATCCCCGTTCCCAATTCCAGAAAGAGTACCTTCCCATTTCTGTGACGCCGCAGAAAATCGGAATAGCGCTCCGCCGCACGATACCATCCAGCATCCTGCACAAAGGTATCATCACAACGCAGATTCATCGTCATTGGTCTTCCGCAAACCGGACAATGCGGAATCAGCTCGCACGGCACACGCATATTTTTCTGCTGCGCCACCATTTGCCGGACAAGCTGTTCATTCTCATAGGTTTTCTGACAGCACGGCTTGCTGCACTGCAGCAAGCCGTAGTCTCCCTGGGTATAAAACAGCCGCTTTTTATCAAAACCGGCCTTCTGAAAACAATGGTCCACATTGGTTGTCAGCACAAAGTAGTCTCGATCTGCCATCAACTTCAACAGGTCATCATATACCGGCTTTGGCGCGTCCTGATAGCGGTTGAGGAAAATGTACCGGCTCCAATATGCCCAGAAGATTTCTTTTTCCGGGAATGGATAAAATCCGCCAGTGTACATGTCCCGAATACCATACTCCATTGCAAAATCAGCAAAATGCTGTTCAAACCTTGCACCGGTATAAGCGAATCCTGCAGCGGTAGACAGCCCCGCCCCAGCTCCCACAATCACTGCGTCCGCATCAAAAATAGCGGCTCGCAGCCGGTCAATCTGTTCTGAGCAACTGTTCATAGATTTCCCGGTCCTGATCCTTGAAAACATTGAAAATCACCTTCATCTTCCCATCTGTCTCCGCTTGATACCGCTGCACAGTCTCCACCGCAATCTCCGCCGCGCGCGCATTTGGAAACTGAAATACACCGGTGGAAATACAGCAAAATGCAAGACTCTCCACACCATTCTGCGCCGCCAGTCTCAGGCAGGCGCGGTAACAGGATGTCAGCAGTTCCTCGTCCCTTTTCCGCACACGCCCATGAATCATCGGCCCGACAGTATGCAAAACATAATCGCAGGGTAAATTATACGCCTTTGTGATTTTTGCCCGTCCAACCGGCTCTTCTGTACCCTGCTGCTCCATCTGTGCCGCGCATGCCAACCGGAGCTGGATACCCGCATAGGTATGAATACAGTTGTCAATACAGGCGTGACACGGAATATAGCACCCCGTCATACCACTGTTGGCCGCATTCACAATTGCGCCGCACTGCAATCGCGTGATGTCGCCCTGCCAGAGATACAGATTGCCGCAAATCGGCTGTAAATCCGCCACGCGGATAATCCCCTGCTCCGCCAATTCCTGCTGCAGATAGGCATCCTGCACCGATTGAAAATCTTCGTCCACTGCCTTTGGCGGCCGGACATTCATCAGTCCGCGCAGCAGCTGCCGCTGTCCCTCGTCATCCTGCGGCACGCGCAGGTTGTGATATTCCGTTTTCTCTTTCATCAATGACCGGATCAAAAACATCCGCCGCTCCGCCTGTGTCATTTTGTGCTTCCTTTCTGTGTGGTTCTTACGGATGCGGGAAGAAGAATCCCACTGTCATATCCAAATAATTCAGGCCGCTGTAGGCAGGATACCTTGCCTGCACCTTGGCTTTCATCTCATCTGCCGATTCGCACTCCAGTGCAATCTCTTTCAACGCGGTGAGGTATGCCACCTTCGTTTTTGCGTCCTTCAGATCCTCCGGCGTGTAGTGCGCGGTCAACACGAAATCAAAACCCTTGCGAATGTAGTAGTTCAGCTGTGAGATCATCCCATCCGCGTGGGGGGCTCCCGCCACAATGGAGTGGCAATCATGGCCCATCATATGCGTGTAAACACAGTTGAACTCCGGAATTTCCAAATCATAGGCCTCAGCGTTTGGCTTTACCACAAAACGGATACCGGCAATTTCAATCTCGCCCGCCTCCAACACATGATCCACTGCACACAGACCGGCATCAAAGCTGTCTCCAAATACATTTTTAAAATTCGCAACCAGCCCAGCGCCACCGCCTGTGGTGTTATACGCAATGGAAGAAGCTGTGCCATAGGCAGAAACCTCTGGCAGGAACGACGCGCCAGCAGCATGATATGCCACCAGCTTTCCCACTACCTGAATTTTCTCCTGCTGCAAGAACTCCGTTAACTCACAAATATTGTCATAAAAACAGGGCAGCTCAATCACCACGCCCTGCCCTTCCTTCGCCAGAATAAACACCTCATCGTCAATGGCATCTTTGGTCTGATATGCATAGAGCGTAATACCGTTCTTGGTATAGATGTCCATATGGCCTTTGTTCAGCGCTACGGTATGGTTTGCAGTTTTGTTCATAGCAAATACCTCCAAATTGTTTTCGTTCTCGAAAGGTTGCATTTTCCTTTCGTTGGCATTATCATAGCGCTATAATGATCATCCGTAAAGTAAGCACAATATTGTGCTGTAGTTACCAAAAGGATACTATGCGTCTTGCTTTACCTTGCGTCAAAGCCTTGTAACTTCTCTGACATTCACACATTATTTTCAAGCGATTTAATGTGTGTTCGCCGTTACATCGTCGATAATCGCACATTATTTCTAAAGCAAGAAAAATACGCGTAAGATGGGAATCTGGCTTTAATTACCAAATTAAGTTGCAGTTGTCAAAAAGAGATGTCATTTGCCCTTTAGAGTCTGGAGGAACACATATGATTGATAAAATGCGCATTCGAGGCGCAAAAGTACACAATCTGAAAAATATCGATGTCGATATTCCCCTGAATAAAATTGTCGGCATTGCCGGGGTATCCGGCTCCGGCAAGTCTTCTCTGGCGCTCGGTGTCCTGTATGCAGAGGGATCGCGCCGCTATTTGGAAGCACTCTCTACCTATACCCGCCGCCGGATGACGCAGGCATCCAAGGCAACCGTAGACGAAGTGTTATATGTCCCGGCCGCACTGGCTCTGCATCAGCGCCCCGGTGTGCCGGGCATCCGCAGCACCTTCGGTACCGGCACAGAGCTTTTGAACAGCCTACGGCTTATGTATTCCCGTCTTGCCAGCCACCGCTGCCCTAATGGGCATTATCTGGAACCAACCTTGACGGTCGCTGCGGGAAAAGAGCTTGTCTGTCCGGAATGCGGTGCGCATTTTTACGCTCCATCCGCAGAGGAGTTAGCCTTCAACTCCCAGGGCGCCTGTTCAAAGTGCAGCGGCACCGGCATTGTCCGCACAGTAGATCTGAGTACGCTGGTGCCGGACGATTCTCTGACCATTGACGGCGGCGCAGTTGCTCCGTGGAAAAGCCTGATGTGGTCGCTGATGACAGATATCTGCAGGGAAATGGGTGTCCGCACCAATATTCCCTTCCGCGACCTGAGCGAACGGGAAAAAGAGATTGTCTTCCATGGGCCGGCCGAAAAAAAGCATATTTTTTACCACAACAAGAACTCCAATCAGGCCGGCGAATTGGATTTCACTTATTTTAACGCCGTCTACACGGTAGAAAACGCGCTATCAAAGGTGAAAGATGAAAAGGGCATGAAGCGGGTGGAAAAATTTCTAAAAGAAGAAATCTGTCCTGATTGCCATGGCACACGCCTGTCCTTTGCAGCCCGCGCACCGAAGCTGCGCGGGCTCTCGCTGGATGAAGCCTGCACCATGACACTCTCTGCGTTGAACGACTGGGTACAAAGCGTACCGGGAAGTTTACCCGAAGCAATGCGCCCCATGGCTGAAAGCATTTGCGAGGCATTTACCAGCACTGCAAAACGCCTTTTGGATTTAGGACTTGGCTACCTGACGCTGGATCGTGCCGCCGCCACGCTCTCTACCGGCGAGCGCCAGCGGATGCAGCTGGCGCGGGCTGTCCGCAACCGTACCACCGGTGTGCTCTATGTGCTGGACGAGCCGTCCATCGGTCTGCATCCCTCCAACATTGTAGGACTGACCGGAGTCATGCATGATCTGGTCGCAGATGGCAACTCTGTGATTCTGGTGGATCATGATACCCAAATTCTGAAGGAAGCAGACTGGATCATCGAAATGGGACCGGAAGCCGGTGCGAAGGGCGGCCATGTCATTGCACAGGGTACCATTCCTGCAATTGAAGCAGCCCCAGTCTCCCAAATTGGTCCCTTTCTTTCCGGAAGCGCGAATACGCTGCGCAGGAATCGCGCGGAAAAGGGTGCTTTATTTCAAGCAGGAACCATTCATCTCTCCACCACACAAATTCACACGGTGAAGCCCTTGGAAGTTACACTGCCCAAGGGGCGGCTCACCGTAGTCACCGGCGTGTCCGGTTCTGGCAAGACCACAATGGTGCTGGAGAGTCTTGTTCCCGCATTAGAGGCGAGCATCAGCGGCAATCCACTGCCCGCACATATCCGCGCAGTCGACGCCCCCGGCATTGCCCATGTCAAGCTTATCGACGCAACTCCCATTGGCCTCAATGTCCGTTCCACCGTTGCGACCTATGCCGGTGTGCATGACGAACTGCGCAAGCTTTACGCCAAATCAAACGATGCCAAATCTCACGGCTATAAAGCCAGCGACTTCTCTTATAATACTGGCGCGCTCCGCTGCCCCGGCTGTGACGGTACCGGCATTGTAAGTCTGGATGTGCAGTTTCTGCCGGATGTCAACATTCCCTGCCCAGACTGCCGCGGCTCCCGTTATGCGCGCGCAGCCTATGATGTCATGCTGACAAATCGGGCCGGACAATCCCGCTCTCTGCCGGAACTGATGGAGATGGATGTAAATTCCGCCATTGACTTCTTCCAAGATCAGAAAACCGTCTGTCAAAAACTGACAATTCTGCAGCAGCTTGGGCTTGGCTATCTTACGCTTGGAGAAGAAACGCCCAGTCTCTCTGGCGGTGAGGCACAGCGGCTGAAGCTTGCCAGTGAAATTGGCCGAACGCAGACGGACTCTGTGTTTGTGTTCGACGAGCCATCCATCGGATTACACCCACTGGATGTCCAGGTACTTCTTACAGTTTTCCAGACATTGCTTGACAACGGCGCCACCGTCCTTGTGATCGAGCATGATCTGGATATGATCCGCAATGCGGATTATCTTATCGATATGGGACCCGGCGGCGGGGCCGCCGGCGGCCGCATTGTAGCCACCGGCACACCGTCTGAGGTTCAGGCAAATCCCAACAGTATAACCGGTAAATATTTATAACACGATTGGAGGATATCCTATGGAATTGCCCGCTTGCCCGGTAGAAACAACGCTGATGCTCATCGGCGACAAATGGAAAGTGCTGATTTTGCGGGATCTGATGCAAGGCACCCGGCGATTCGGTGAACTGAAAAAGTCCATCGGTTCCGTATCGCAGAAGGTATTGACCGCACAGCTCCGCGACATGGAGACCAAGGGTTTGCTTACCCGCAAGGTTTACGCCGAGGTACCGCCGCGGGTAGAATATACCCTAACAGAAACCGGCTACAGTCTTAAGCCCATTCTGGACTCCATGGTGGTTTGGGGAACCAACTACCAGAAGAAAAACACCCCGCAGGAGGAACCGGTATGATCCGAGAAATCTGTAAAGACGAATCCTTTCTTGCACAAAAAGTCGAAGCCGCCACACTGAGCGATCTTCGTGTGGCGCAGGATCTGCTGGACACACTGGCCGCCCACAAAGATCGCTGTGTGGGAATGGCCGCAAATATGATTGGCGAAAACCGCCGCATTATTGTATTTGATCAGGACGGACAATACCTGGTAATGTTTAATCCTGTAATTGTTAAGCAGGCCGGCCCCTACGAGGCCGAAGAAGGCTGTCTCTCCCTTACCGGTACCCGAAAAGCAAAACGCTTTCAATCCATTAAGGTACAATGGCAAAATGAAAAATTTCAGACGCGGCTCAAGACCTTTACCGGCTGGACCGCAGAGATCATCCAGCATGAAATTGACCACTGCAACGGCGTCTTGATCTGACCATCTGCAAAAAATCTGCCGCCTGCACAAGCGCAGGCGGCAGATTTTTTACACTCTGTCTCACAGAATCCGACTGATTGCCTCCGTCAATTTGGGAATCTGAATCGGTTTTGCAATATGGCCATTCATGCCGACTGCAATCGCTTTCCTGCGGTCCTCATAAAAGGCGTCGGCAGTCATAGCAAGGATTGGAATTTCGGCTTTTTTTCGATCCGGCAGTTGTCGAATTGCCTGTGTTGCCTGATACCCATCCAAATTTGGCATTTGAATGTCCATCAGAATCAAGGCATAGGTTCCTACCGGTTTCTGCTTCAATTGCTCCACACAGAGCGCTCCATCTGCTACCCGGTCCATCGTAAAGCCCAGTTTCTCCAACATTAAAACCGCAATTTCGGCATTCAGGTCATTGTCCTCCGCCAACAGAATCCGTTTTCCATGGAAATCCACCTTCTGCTCCGCGGCAGGCGCAGCTTTTTCCATATAATCTGCCGCATTTGCCACTTTGTGCGGAATTGTCACTGTGAACCTGCTGCCTTTTCCTAGCTCGCTGGAAACCGCAATGGTACCACCCATCAGCTCCACCAGCCGCTTGACAATCGGCATTCCCAATCCCGTGCCCATCACACTTCCGGCGGTACTGTTTTTCTCACGGGAAAATTCCTCAAACAAATGCGGCAGATAATCCTGGCTCATACCGATCCCGGTATCTTCCACCTCCGTACAAATGCAGACATAGCCTGCCCGGTCACAGGGCATCTCCCGCGTGGTGACAGTCACGGTGCCGCCCGCCGGTGTATATTTAACGGCATTGCTGACCAGATTTGTGAAAATTTCCTGCAGTTTGGTCCGGTCGCACAGGACATGGGGATGTTCCACCCGCGACATCCGCACCAGATGCAGCTGTTTTTTCCTCGTCTCCGCTTCAAACACCCTGCACACGCCATCAACAATATCATCCACTTCATCCTGACTTTCGTCCAGTTCCATTTTTCCGCTTTCGATTCGCGCCATATCCAGCACATCATTGATCATAGACAGCAGGAAAGTCCCCGCCTGCTCAATCATCTCCTGATAATGTACCAGTTTTGGATCTGTAATCACATCGCGCATCAGTCTGGAATAACCCAGAATCGCATTCATCGGCGTGCGAATGTCATGCGACAGATTGAGTAGGAATGCCGTCTTGGCCTCATTGGCGCGTTCTGCCGCCTGATAGGCAATCTGCAGGCGCTCGCGTTCCAATTCCTGCCGCTTTTGCTTGCTGACAATTCTGGTCACATATAGAATATGCGTAACCATACCATTTTCATCGCGTTTTTTCTCAATCAAGCGCGCTTCATGCCAGTGATTACCGGTCGTCCGATATTCCATCTCCACGGTGTCGGCATCGGCCAACCGTTCTGCAGCTGTAGAAAGATCGAAGAAGCGCATCATCGCGTCCCGATACTCCTTTGCAACAATCGTGTTGCAAATTTCCGTCAGCTTCTGCTGTGCTCTTCCCTCATGCCCCGTCAGTCGGTGCATCGTGTTATCACTGGAAATTTCCTCATAGAAATCACGCGTAAGATCGATTAGAAAGATGGAAAAATACATTCGACTGACCGCCGAGATGATCTCATGATTAAACATCGCTGCATTTTCCGCAATCTGCGCCTCCTGCAGCGCCCGATGAAGTTTCTCGTTTGTCTCATGCTTTTCATCGGTATTGATAAAGACGCCATTAAAAGAAATCGGCGAACCATCCGGCCTTCTCGACAACCGTCCCGCCGCACGGAACCAATGATAGGTTTCCGCCTTATCCAACAGCCGATATTCTACATCATAGGTTTTCTTCCCCGAATAGTCTAGCACAGTGGTTGTGCATTCGTGCAGGACGAACGCTTTGTCATCTGGATGCAGCCGGTCGGACCAGGCTTCCAGCGCGTTGGGGAACTCCTCAACTGACGCAAAGCCCAGCATACTCCGCATTTTATCGAACCAGATACAGGAAATCAGCTCCGCCTGCGCATTATAGCGGAGCTGCCACGCGCCGGAAACCAGCGCTTCATGAATATTCTGCAGCGCCGCGTCCTCATTTTTCCATTTGGTCCGGTATTCCAGCTCCCGATATTTCTGTGTCAGATCCAGCACATAGGAAATGGCCAGTATCTCGCCAGTCTCTTCCGCGCCATACAGCACAATATGCTGCTCTGCCAGCCGCGATTCCAACTTGTCCGCCTTGGTCCAATACTGACAATGCAAATGCGTTTCCCCTGCGTCATAGCGCTTCAGCAAATTGGAACGCTGCATAAATTCCAAATAAGTGCACTGTTCTTTCTCCGGCAGCCATTGACTCCAGGCGTTTACCACATCGGTATAACGCGCATTTTCCGGCAAGCCCATCTGTTCATTGAGATGGTATTCCTTTCCATCAACAACCTGGCAAATCGCCCCCGGCACCAAATTTTTTGTCAAATTGATTCTGAAATATGCAGCGGCACAGGATGCAATTGCACACTCCAGGATTGCAAGTTTCTTTTCCAGTGTTTTAATATCCATAAACGCATCCCTGTTTTACAACCAGCCATACCCAATTACAGGCGACAGCCCCGCGCCTGCGTCTCTTGTTCAGCCCATGAAACCAACAGCTGCTGCATCACAGTAGAATGCAGCAGCTGCTTCCTGATTCCGAATATTTAAGATTCCAAAAGATAGCAGGTGCCCTTGTGCACCTGTTTTACGCCATACAGCGCCCTGTCCGCTTTCCGGATCAGCTCCGCAGACGGCCGTTCTCCGCTTCCGCATACAACCGCGCCGCCGGAGCAGCTCGCGCAAAAGCCATCAACAATGTGGCATTCCTGAATGCTGCTGCAGATCTCCATACTTTTCCGAAGCACAGCCTCCCGGTCCTCCAGACGCCGCAAAATCACAACAAATTCATCTCCGCCGTAGCGGCACAGAATATCGCCCTCGCGGGTCTTGCTGCGCAACAGCTTTCCAAAGGCTATCAACAGCTCGTCGCCTTTTTCATGTCCAAACTGGTCGTTCACCTTTTTCAGATTATCCAGGTCAAACAGGAACAATGCCAGCGGCAAATCCTCCTGCCGCAGCGTGTCAATCGCAGCCTGAAGCCCACGCCGATTCAACAGCCCGGTCAGATAGTCGCAGCAGGCTTCATCCTGCAGCATCTTTTCTCGCGCGTAATGTTCCGCCAGACTCATCAGTTGAGAAATCCGCTTCTGCAGCCCGCGGCGCGTGTGCGGCTTGCCGATGAAGTCGTCCGCATCCAGCGCCAACGCCTGCGCTTCCAGCGTCGGATCCTGCGGTAGGGTCGCCAATACCGGAACTCTCCACAGCTTAGAGTTCTGGCGCACCGTTTGCAGAATCTGTGCGGCTCCCTGTTCCGGCAGCGTCATGCTGAGAATCACAGCAGAGTTTCCATCCTGCGCATGTGCTGCAATATGCGTCAGCGTGTCCTCCACGCAGGATGCCTCCAGCACCTGATACTGCTCTGCAAAAGTGCTGCGCACCAGCTCCCTGTAGTTTCTGTCTTCATCCACAACCAGCAGACTCCTGGCCGTGGACTGTTTCTGATTTTCATTTTTCTAGGCTTCCACAGGCTTGGATGCCAGAAATGTTTCAAATTTCACCGCCGGCATCGGTTTGGCAAAGAAATAGCCCTGCACATAGTCGCAGCCAATATCACGCAGGCGGTCGAGCTGTTCCCTGGTCTCCACGCCCTCTGCCACAACGCTCAGGTTCATCCAGCGTGCCAGCTCGACGATAAAACGGATAATCCCCTGCTCCAACGGTTTGGCCGTTTCGCTCTGGATAAATTTCATGTCCAGTTTCAGCACATCCAGCTTCATCTGGTTGAGCATATTCAGAGAAGAGTATCCGCTGCCGAAGTCATCCATCTCAATGATGAAGCCAAGCTCACGCAGCTGATCCACTGTGCTGATAATCTGCTCCGGATCCTCCGTATAGGCGCTCTCTGTAATCTCCAGATGCAGATTCGTCGGGTCCACCTTGTACCTGTGGATCAAATCCAGCATCGTATCGGTCAGATTCAGTTGATAGATATCTGCTCTGGATACATTCACAGACACCGGGATGGCGGGATAACCCTTCTCCTCCCACTGGTGCAGCAGAATGCAGACCTGTTCCCACACATAGTAATCCAGCTTCGTGATAAACCCATTCTTCTCAAACAGCGGAATAAATTCTCCCGGTGAAAGGAAACCCAACTGCGGATGCTCCCACCGGATCAGTGCTTCCGCACCAGCAAGGCAGTCGTTTTTCACCTTGAACTTCGGCTGCAGATAGACCGAGAACTGCTTCTCCTTCAACGCAGTCTCCATTGATTCGGTAATGACCTGCTCCCGCAGCAGCTTACTGCGCAGCGCATCATCATAAATTGCAAAATGGCGATTATACTGCCCCTTAATACTGTCTGCAGCCAGCAACGCCCGGTCACACATTTTTTCTACGGAAACCGTGGGATCCGTCACTTCATAAATGCCCCACCGGATTTCAGTGTTTTTCATATTGGACAGCATTTCCTGCTCAGCCTCAACCAGGAATTCATAATCCTCCGTCCGCTGTTCCTGCATTCGCAACAGCAAAAAGCGGTCCGCGCCAAAGCGTCCGCAGACCTCTTCGCCAGTTCTCAGCTTTCGGAACAAATCTGCACTTTCTTTCAGCAGGCGGTCACCTGCTGAAACACCGAACACATCGTTAAACAATTTGAAATTTTCAATATTGGAGCAAATCATGGTAAAGCTGCGATCTGGATATTTACACATCTGCTCCCGTGCTCTTTTATAAAAAAATTCCTTACTGTATAGGCCGGTCAAGCGGTCATACTGGAACTGATTTACAATTGCAGCGTTCTCACGCAGACTGATCAGGTTGGCAATACGCTGCAGGATCACTTTGGGGCGGTACGGCTTTGGTACAAAGTCCGTTGCACCCCGTTCCAGCGCCGCGATTTCACCTGTCTCGCTGTCGCTTTGGGTCGTTACAATCACCGGAATCAACGATAACTCCGGATCCGCGTGGATTTTGTTCAGCATTGTATAGCCATCCATCACCGGCATCATGACATCCAGCAGGATCAACGCAATGTCATCCTTGCGGCGCTGCAGCAGCTCCAGCCCCTGCAGACCGTTTTCCGCCTCCAGTATGGCGTACTGATCCTCCAAAATCGCCTTCAGCATCTCGCGATTCAGCAGATTATCCTCTACAATCAGGATTTGTTTTTTTACAGCCATATGCGTGCCCTTCTATTTCTTCCCCTGCGCGCTGCCGCGCTTTTTCTCCGCTGTTACTTTCCCTTTTTTGGCCGGTTCATGCCTCCGCCTGGAATTTACGAATGACATCCGTGGTGTCCTGGTAGTCCCGGCACACGGCCTCCATCAGCGCATATGCCTGTTCCGGAATAGCGTCCTGCGCGGCGCGCAGGACTTCTGTCAGCTGGCTGGCAGAATGCTGCAGCTTACTGAAGCTCAGGTTCGCGCATACGCCCTTCAGCGTATGTGCAGCCCGGAACGCCTCTTCCAGATTTCCAGCATCCATTGCACAACGCAGTGTGGCAAAACTCGGATCGTCTAAAAATGAGCCGACAAATTTTATAATCAGTGTGTCACTTGGAATGCGCATACAGACCTCTTGACAATTTCCGCCCATTTCTTCATAGCACATTTCAATCGTCATGGCAGTTCTCATTTCTTCTTCAAGTCTCCGGTCAGGTAAAAGTCCGGCAATCAGTCAATAAAGTAATGATATACCTAAATTTCCGGTATTGCAAGGTGATATGTCGAAAACAGGCCGAATTCCGCGGAATTTGTGATTTCCTTCGTCTATTCCCTCGATTTTACAACAAATTCAGATGAAATACTCCCGCATCGTGTAATGCAGGAATGGCACTTCTGCTGTGTCGATCAGGCTTTTCGCAAGTTCTCTACTTGCAAGCAGCCGCCGCACTGTGTATAATAAAATTGTGAAGTTTTACGATTACAATCACTGCTGTTTCCGTAGGGACAATTAACTTGGATGGGAGACTTTGGGATGAACAAACGCCTGTCGCAGGAAGAAGTACAGCGGCTGACTTCTGAATTTGCACATCAGGATAAGTCCGGTGTAATCGGTGGATACTGCGAATCGGGATTTCCGCTCTATTGCGCCAGCGAAGGCATGGTAGCTCTGCTCGGTTATGAGAGCGTTGATGCGCTCGCGCAAGCCATCCACGGACAGGTCTCCAACACCATCCACCCTGATGATCTGCCGCAGGTTTTGAAAGATCTCGGCGGCCATTATTATGAGGGCATGACCTATGAGACAACCTACCGGATGCCCCGGAAAGACGGCAGCTGGTTCTGGGCCGTCGCTCAGGGGAAGGTCGTCAGCACAGAGGATGGGCGGCTCGCCATCATCAGCCTGTGTACGGATATGAGCAGTTTTTTGCAGCGGCAAAAAGAACTGGAAACCAAGAGCGCAGTATCTGACTACCTCTTCCAGAATCTCCCCGGCGGCTATATCCGCTGCAGCACTGGCGACGGCTTTCCATTCCTCTATCTTGGCGAGCGCTTTTTGAATATGCTTGGCTGGACAAAGGAAGAAATCCGCACCCGGTTTCACAACCAGTTCGCCAACCTCATCTGCCCGGACGATTTGCAGACGACGCGCGACTATATTGACCGTGTTCTGACCGATCGTCTGAACCGTCCCTATGAGGATGTCATCTACCGGCTGCTGAGTAAAAATGGTTATCTCTGGATCTCCGACACAACTGTCAAGGTCACAGTCGCCGGCGAAACCTTTCTTCACTGCATCATTTCTGACATCAGGCATTTCATTTCCGAGAAGGAAAAAGGCGAGCTGGAGCTGCATCGCTCCGTGGAAGCCGCCAGGGAGCGGTATGAGATCATCAAGGCACTGGGCTCTGTTTATCAGGAGCTGATTGTCCTTGATCTGCAGGCATGCAGCTATCTGGTTGTTTCCAGCAGCAGCAAAACGCAGAAATATCAGGGGCTGACTGGACCGCTGCAGGAATTTCAGGATTTTGTTCTGCGTGAGGTTGCCGTTCCAGAACAATTGGATACGGTGCGGGAATTTCTGGATTTCTCCACTGCTGCCGCACGCTTACAGAGTCAGGAATTCATTGCCCTTGAGATGGAAAGTCAGGAGCACACATGGTATCTCGTCACACTGATTGTAAAAAAGCGCAGCCAAACCGGCGAGGCCACCCATCTTTTGATGTCCGCACGCCAGATCACTGAGCAAAAGCACAAGGAGCTGCAGTATCAGGAAAGTCTGAAAGCGGCTGCCGCCGAGGCGCACCGCGCCAATGAAGCCAAGACCAATTTTCTCCGCCGCATAAGTCATGACATCCGCACGCCGGTCAACAGCGTGCTCGGCCTAATCGAAATGGCAAACCGTGCAAAAGACGATAAGGAAAAGCTGTGGGAATACCAGCGCAAAGCGCTCTCTTCGCTGGAATATCTGCTCTCGATTATCAACAATATTCTGGATATGGGGAAAGTCGAATCCGGGAAAATCGAACTGGATTCCACCCCCTTTGATCTCACGGAACTCTTTACGCAGAATTTGCCGATTGTCGAGATGCAGGCCAACGACTGCGATGTGAAATGTATTTCCGAAATTCGGGTACAGCATACCCGTCTGATCGGCAGTCCCGTACATCTCAATCGCATTCTCATGAATCTCACTACAAATGCAATCAAGTACAACCGTCTTGGCGGTACAGTAACCATGCGTTGTGTAGAGACGCCATTGGATTCCACCCACGCACTTTTTCATTTTACCTGTGCGGATACCGGCTGCGGCATCAGCAGGGAATTTCAGCCGCATCTGTTCGAACCATTTTCACAGGAGGGCAAGAACTCTATCACTACTTTTTCCAGCTCCGGGCTTGGTCTCCCCATTGTAAAAGCGCTGACGGAGCAGATGCACGGCACGATCCACTTTGAGAGTACGGAGCAGGTCGGTACAACCTTTACTGTCTCGATTCCGTTTGCGCTTGATTTTACGCAGCACACCGCATCGCATAAGCCCAACGCGGAGCTGTCCAGCAGCGCTGCCGGAAAACGGGCACTGCTGGTAGATGACAACGCGCTGAATATTGATATTGCAAAAATGCTTCTGGAGGACGAGGGGTTGACGATTACCTGCGCCAGGAACGGCCAAGAGGCCGTACAACTCTTTGCGGACTCCGCACCTTTCCAATTCGACTTTATTTTTATGGATATCATGATGCCCATTCTGAACGGTCTGGATGCGACCCGAAAAATCCGGGCGCTTCCACGGCCGGATGCCAAGACCGTCTCGATCATCGCAATGAGTGCCAACGCCTTCCTCGATGATATTCAAACCAGCCTGGCCTCCGGCATGAACGCGCATCTGACAAAGCCTCTGGAAGCAAAGAGAATTCACCAGACCATTCTGCAGGCGCTGTCCGAGCAGCAGGAAATACTGCGCAATTTGAAGATTGATGTACATGGATAACACGAGACTTAAAAGGCCCTCTGAACCAAGTTCAGAGGGCCTTTTTCTGAAAGATTGACTGTACTGTGCACAGCTTTAGAATTTGTGAACCTCCGGTGCTGCAGTAAACGAGCTGAAAGTCGCAACCGCATTCTTCAGATACAGCACCTGCGTGTTCGGATCATGCTCATCATACATGCCCCGCAGCTCCGTGTAATCATCCAGCATTGCCTTCTTGGCTTCTACACGGTCATCCTCGACCAATTCAGCTGCTACACGCAGCCAAACGCCATCCTGAAATGCGCAGATTTCACATTTTGGATTCGCCGCAATTTGTTTGGACACCGGTTTGTTTTTGCCTGTCTGGATATACAGTTTATCCTCAAAAATATGCGCTGTTCCAAAGGGGCGGACACGGGGCTGATCGCCCTCTACCGTTGCCAGATAGTAAGTTCCAGCAGATTTCAAAAACGCATACACTTTTTCCATATCAGATTCCTCCTATCATTGATACGATGTTTTTATTTTAGCACATTTCTTCTGGAAAGTCAGGAACTTTTCCAGTCTGCTTTTCTTTTTCAAGCTACGCATTCAAAAAGCGCATCTGCTCCGCCGTATGGAACCAGTGCTCTCCATTTGACAAGGCGGCAGCAAGCTGAAATGCTTGCTGCCGCCTTGCCTTGATCTATCTTTACTTTTTCAGATAATGATATAGGAAAGTTACAATCTGTGCTCTTGTACAGCCGCTGGCCGGGCTGAAATGATCCGCGCTGGTGCCATTGGTAATACCATTGGCAACGCCCCACATAACCGCCTCTCCATAATAGCTGTCCAGATTCACATCAACAAAGGGATTCCGGAACATCCACGCGCCCTGCATTCCGCCGCCCTGCTGCTTTTCATAACGGTACAGGAATGCCATCGCCTGACCGCGCGTGCAGACTGCATCCGGATCAAACTGTTTTTTGCCGATTCCCGTCGTAATTCCCTGACTCAGTGCCCACCGGACTGCCTCCGCATAGTAAGCGTCTTCCGGGACATCCGTCAAATTCATGGCATAATTCACAACTGGCGAACCCGCTGCCCGCCACAGGAAGGTGACGATCTGCGCGCGGGTGCAAAGTCCCTTCGGCAGGAAGTGCACTGCATCTACACCATCGGTGATCTTATTTTCCACCGCCCACAGAACTGCATCATAATAGTAATCGTCAGACGGTACATCCACAAAGAAGTTCAGCATTGTATTATCTTCCTGGAATGTGGCCGTCACCACGACCTTCGATTCCGGCATGGTAAAGATATATTTTCCATTGCCCTTGCTGGTGAGCTTCAGTGCTTTGTCCTTTGCGTCCACTGCCTGCAGCGTCTCCAGTGTATACCCCTTGTCCGGAACAACCGTGATGGTCACCGTGTCTCCCGCCGCCGCTTGCTTCACAGATGCTGCAGCGCTGCCGTTTGCGGTCTTCTTCACCGTAATCGCATAGTCCGTTTTCACACCTGTAGAGCTGCCGGAACGCCGTGTAAAAGCCGCTGTTACTACAGCACTGTCGTTCATATCCTCCTTGACTGCAATTGCCTTGACCGTGGTTGTGCCCGTCAGGCGCAGTGGTGTCTTGTAGACAGTGCTTGCAGTCGTCGGCTCGCTTCCGTCGATGGTATAATAAATCACCGCATTCTCTGTTGCGCAGGCAATTTCCACATTCTGCGCACCGGAAAATCTGCCGCCATCCGGCGTGAAGACCGGCATAGCCACCGTCAGCTTAGGTGAAGTCTGCTGATGGCTGGTCACTGCACCCGCCTCATGCGTTGCCGTTTGCGCAATGCGTATATAGCCTGTATATGCCGTGTTGGGTTGGCAGTCTGTCTTTATATTGACTTCAGAATAATTCTCTCTGTCAAAACTGTACTCCGCGCCTTCCACTGCCGGGATTGTCGCCGTAAAAGTCTTGCCATCATCGTTCAATGCGAACTCCAGCGTGAATTCTGCCAGTGCTGCAGGACCTGCCGCACGGTTGATTGTCAATGCAGCTGCATCGCTGACAACATACCCTTCGCAAACAGCCTCGCAGCGGACCATGTGGTCTGCGACCGACAAGTTCGAGACCGTGTAGGTGCTTTCGGTTGCATCCGGCACCGCTGTACCGTCCAGATACCATTGATAGGCAACAGACTTCTCCTCGCCCCACAGATCAGCCGATGCAGTAATCGTGATTTTCTCGCCGTAGGCCGCTGTCTGCTTGTCTGCGGCGACATGGAATTGCTTGAACGGTGCTTTCTGAACTGTGACATCCGTCAGTGTATTTCCGCTGAGATGATTCACCCAGGTATCATTTTGTTTAAACGCATAGCCCTGTGCCAATGTTCCTGCCAGCGTTGCAGATTCAAAAACTGCAATTTTCCGGAAGCTTCCACCGTAAAATGTCACACTGGACACGCCCTGATCTTTCGTTTTGCTGACATTAACGGGGCATTCGAAGGTACCACCGTAAATGGTGATACTGCCTGTGTTGTTGCTGTTGCCAGTGGCAAGCATCGTGCTCAGCTCAAATTTGATATCGTTGGCACTGCCATCCGGTTTTCCAATGATTACACTGCCACTGTTCTCAATATGGAACGCCCGCTGGCTTTTAATTGTCGCCTGCGTAGCCGCGGAGTTGATCAGCGTAAGCGGTGCACTTTGCTTCAGATAAAAGACAAGATTCCCCGGTGTCTCGGCGGCATCAATGGCAGTACTGAGCGTTTTACCATTCAGATCCACAGTGAAAGGATTCTTACAGCCTGTAATCACAAGCGAATATGCTGCAATATTGGCGTCCTGCAGCAGTTTAACCG
>CAKTFW010000029.1 GCA_934561175.1 uncultured Oscillospiraceae bacterium | reverse complement strand
CGATTATTATATAGGCATTTTGAACGATTTTCAACAATGGGGAGGTGAGCGTGTGATCTGCCATTTGGAATCTCTCGGCCTGAATGGAATATCCGGTTATCTGGTAGAGGTGGAGTGTTTTATCTCAAATGGATTGCCTGGATTTGAAATTGTTGGCCTTCCGGATGCAGCGGTAAAAGAGGCGCGTGAACGCGTGCGTGCAGCGATCAAGAACAGTGGTCATACTTTCCCGGTTAGTCGTATAACCGTGAATCTGGCGCCTGCCGGCACTAAAAAATCAGGAACGCTCTATGATTTACCGATTCTGGTCGGAATTCTGGCCGCCGTCGGCGCAGTAAAGCTTCCGAAGACGCGTAGTGCGTTTCTTGGAGAATTGAGTCTGACCGGAACGCTGCGGCCCATTAACGGCGTGCTGCCCATGGCACTTCATGCAAAAAAGGCGGGAATTGAAACGCTCTATTTGCCGGAGGAAAACGCCGCGGAAGCGACGCTGGCTGATGGATTGACGGTGATCCCAGTTCATGATGTGGCACAGCTTGCAGCACATTTGAGCGGAGCAGAAACGATTTCACCTGCCGTTCCCTGGATTCCGAGCCGTCTGCAGCATCCTGCACCGGACTTTTCTGAGGTAAAGGGACAGCGCGATGTGAAGCGTGCGCTGGAGATTGCAGCGGCAGGCTCACACAATGTATTACTGATCGGGCCGCCGGGTTCCGGCAAGAGTATGCTGGCCAAGCGACTGCCATCGATTTTACCGGAGATGAGCAGAGAAGAGTCGCTGGAAGTCACACAGCTCCATTCCATTGCTGGGATATTGACACCATCCGAGCCATTGGTGACCGAACGGCCGTTCCGCAGCCCGCATCATACCGTTTCTGCAGCGGCATTGGCAGGCGGCGGTGCGAATCCAAAGCCGGGAGAGATTTCTCTGGCACATAAAGGTGTGCTGTTTCTGGACGAGTTGCCGGAGTTTCGGACTGACGCATTGGAAGTCCTTCGGCAACCGTTGGAGGATGGTGTCGTTACGATTTCCCGTGTCAGTGGAACGGTTTCCTATCCAAGTCAGATGATGCTGGTTTGCGCGATGAATCCGTGCAAATGCGGTTGGTATGGGCATCCTTCCGGACGATGCACCTGTTCGCCGGAAGCGGTACGGCGCTATCAAAACCGCGTTTCCGGGCCGCTGCTGGATCGGATTGACCTGATTGTAGAAGTTCCGGCCGTACCATTTGAAGATTTGCGTGCAAAAGCGCCCGCTGAGGCTTCGGCAGAAATTAAAAAACGGGTGGATGCAGCACGGCAGCGCCAGACGGAGCGATTTGCAGGTGGTGTGGTACAGTGTAACGCCCACATGGGGCCAAAGGAGCTGCAGGAGAGCTGCCGCCTGGATGAACGCTGCGCGCTGCTGATGCAACAGGCTTTTGCGCGGTTGAATCTGACGGCGCGCAGTTATGACCGGATTTTGCGTGTAGCGCGGACGATTGCGGATCTGGCAGGTGCGGAACAGATTGCCCCGGAACACCTGGCAGAAGCAATTCAGTACCGCAGTACGGAATTGGGGAAAAATTGAGTTGGAGGAACCGAGATTGAACGAACTGTTTTTATTAAAACTAGGTGAGATTGTTTTGAAGGGACAAAATCGTCGCAGCTTTGAGCAGAAATTGACCGGCAACCTGTCACGACGGTTGCGTGGATTTGGTGATTTTTCTGTTTCTTTGATGCAGTCCACCATTTATGTAGAACCGAAAGATGACAACTGCGACTTGGATAGTGCATGGGATGCCTGCGGCACCGTATTCGGCGTGGTGAGTATGTGCCGTTGCCGCGCCTGTGAAAAAACTTTGGATTCCATTTATCAGGCATGCCTGGAGTACCTTGGCGATGAACTCTCAATGGCGCGGAGCTTTAAGGTGGAGTCAAAGCGGTCTGATAAGCGATTCTTGCTGAACTCCATCCAGATTTCCCAGGAAATTGGCGGCCGGCTGGCCGACGAATTTACCAATATCACCGTGGATGTCCACAATCCGGATTATGTGGTGTATGTTGAGGTGCGGGAGCGTGCTGCATATGTGCATGGACCGGCACAGCCCGGTGCAGGCGGATTGCCGACCGGCGTAGGCAGTAAAGCGGCCGTCCTGCTGTCCGGTGGAATTGACAGTCCTGTTGCGGGTTATATGTTGGCGAAACGCGGCATGGAAATTGAATGTATTCACTTTTTCTCTTATCCATATACCTCTTTACAGGCAAAGGATAAAGTTCTGGAGCTGGCGCGGCTGATGTGCCGCTACTGTGGACGCATGACTGTGGATGTGGTTGGATTTACGGAAATTCAGGAAGCGATCCGCGATCAGTGTCCGGAGGAATACTTTACATTGATTATGCGTCGCTTTATGATGCGGATTGCACAGAGAATTGGCGTGGATCATGGGTGTCGCTGCCTGGTAACCGGTGAAAGCTTGGGGCAGGTGGCCAGCCAGACGATGGAAGCAATCGCCACGACAGATGCCGTCTGCGAGATTCCGGTTTTCCGTCCGCTCATTGGTATGGATAAGGAAGAGATTGTAACTGTTGCCCGGAAAATCGGCACGATGGAGACTTCTATTTTGCCCTATGAGGATTGCTGCACGGTCTTTACGCCGAAGCACCCGAAGACAAAGCCCCATTTGGATGCAATCCTTGCAGCGGAAGCAAAGATGGACATTGAAGGCCTGATTGCTCGCGCGATTGAAAATACGGAAAAAGTGACGATTAAGTATTATGGATAAAGCGATTGCTGGTTTCGTAGTTTCACGATTAAAGGATCGGGGCAAAACAGTTGCAACGGCAGAATCCTGTACCGGCGGCTTATTAGGGAAAATGCTGACGGATATTTCCGGAAGTTCTGCAGTCTATCCCGGCGGCGTAATCTCTTATTGTAATGCAGTCAAGCATGAATTGCTTGGCGTCTCACGAACGCTACTGGAATCATTTGGCGCAGTTTCAGAACCGGTGGCCTGCGCAATGGCAGAAGGAGTCAGAGCGCAGATCAAAACAGATTTTGCAATTTCCACAACTGGTGTTGCAGGGCCAAACCGTGACGAGCGGGAAAATCCGGTTGGGCTGGTTTACATTGCAGTGTCTGGCGTTGACCAGACGGTTTGCCGTGCACTGCACTTGCAGGGAAATCGGGAACAGATCCGGATGCAAGCAGCAGAAAAAGCGCTGCATCTGTTGCTTGAAATACTGGAATGAGAAAATGGGCGGTGTACCAATTGGTACACCGCCCATTTTTTCATTGTTATCCATTGTAGGTCGGGTCATAGTTGACGATGACACCGGAATTCGTCAGTACAGAGACATTGGAGATGGGATTTGCGAAAGCATTGATTTTTACAAGATTCATGCAGTTCTTCAGCGCGTCAAGCGATGAGATGGAATTGTAATCCACATTAACATTGTTCAAATACAGAAGCTTGGACAGCCCAGAGAGACTGGTAAGCTGATTGTGACTTGCGCTGAAGTCATGCAAGGTACAGTCTGCAGAGAAAGTTGGGAGAGAAGTAAGAGAATTGTTATCAACCATCAGTGTGCCGAGCGCAGTCAGGTTTTCCAATCCGGAAAGGCTTGACAGAGCATTGTCAGACAGGTTCAAATTCGTGAGCTTTGTACAAGCTGCAAATGGCGCAGTGCTGGAGATCTGATTTCCGGTAGCAGAAAGTGTGGTCAGTGCGGGGAAGTTCTCTACAACCTCCAAATCTGTCAGTGCGCAGTCATCTGCGCTGAGAGACTCCAGTTTTGTGCAGGATGCGAGTGGATTAAGGGACAGAATGGGGTTATCCGACACATCCAGTGTTTTCAGGTTTGTCAGCTTGCTGAGACTGGTAACAGCGGTCAGGGCGTTACCATCGAGGAGAAGCTCTTCAAGCTTGGTTAGCTGTTCTAATCCAGTAAGACTTCCAATGCTGTTTCCAGAAAGGCGTAAGGTCTGCAGCGTAGTCAAATCGGATAATGGGGAAAATGTGGAAATAGTGCAGTTTCGCAGATCCAGACTCTGCAGAACGGGCAGGGTACCAATTGCGGTTAACGCATCTGAAGAGATGTGGCAGCCGGCGAGATCCAGTGTGCGCAGTGCGGTTAATGAACCGATTCCAGACCAGTCGAAAGACGAGAAATTTTCCGCCGACAGTTTTTCAAGCCCCAGAAACAGGGAAAGATCCGTAATGGTTGTTGTCTGTTCTGGTAGCGTCATTTCGGTAATGGTCCACAGTTCATTGGTATAAATGACTTCATCTGCGTCTTTCTCCAGCGTTTGTCGCGCAAAGGACTCAATCGCAGGATCTGCAAAGGTAACCGGTTCAATAATTCCGCCAATGGTATAACCAGCCTGCGAGATCGTACTGACCAGGCCGTCGTCAGAAACAACAACTGCAGTAACAGTGGATTCGCCATCCGGCAGCGCAACAGGAGCCTGATAAGCACCTGCTGCAATTGCCGGGAATTCGTCGCCAATCGACAGATAAGCTGTGCCGGAGGCGTAAGAAAGCGATACTTCAATATGCTGATTATAATAGCCGCTCTCCGGCTGAATCACCGGCGCTTCCGGCCGCCGCTCGTCCAATGCGGCGCGAACGGTGTCATCCGCAATATTGCTGAGCATTTTGGAGGCGTCAAGCAACTTGTCCTGTTCAACATAAGCGCGGGAAAGATCGGTATAAAGATCGACACTATCTGGATTTTCCGAGATGGCGCGTACCAGTGTGTATTCAACCTTTGTATAGTTTCCGACTGCACGATAGGCGTCCGCCAGGCAGAGCGCATATTGTACATTACCGGGATCCATACGGAATGCAGTTGCATAATCATCCACTGCCCGCTCATATCGCTGCGCGGCATAAGCCTTGGCGCCGCGCGCTGCATAATGTTCAGCAGTTAAATCTGCGCGATAATATAGGAAAAACCATCCGGAACCGCCAAGAATCAATACGGCAAGCAAAAGCGGCAGGATGATTTTCAGAACTCGTTTCATGAAATCGCTCCGTTCGACTAGAATATTTTTATTATATGGCGCACACTGGGAGAAGTCAAGAAACACACATTTCTACCGGCGCTGATTTTGGATGATATGCGATTGAAAAAAAGAAATTGTCAATTCAGGCAAATACCGCATATCGACAATTCCGGCACCATATGTATAACCACACGGTACAAAGGAGGAATTAAAATGAACTGGTTTATGGTGTTTTATCAGCTGCAAATTTTTCTGCAGCTGCACGGAGTACAGCGGGCAATTCCAAAACCAGACTGGATGCTTGCATCCGCGGCCGGGTGGTTTTATGAGGCGCTGCATGTCATTATCGGCTGATTTTTGTTATGGTCGTGGGGAACTTGCACTGGACATTGCGTTGACAATTGGGGACGAGCCTATGGCGATTTATGGTGGTTCCGCATTGGAGCGGCGTACGCTCTTGCAGTGCTTGACCGGAATCCGGCGCCCAAGTCGCGGTATTATTCGGGCGAATGGCTGTATCTGGTATGATTCGGTATGCCACACGATATTGCCGCGCCGGAAGCGGGAGGTTCAGTATCTTGATCCCACACAAATATTACACGGCAAGCGGAAATGGTCCATTGAGCGGCACTTTGCAGCCTGCAATCCGTCTAATACCCGGTGGGCTTTGGAGGTCATGGAGCGAATGCAGCTTACGCCGATTGCAGCGCTCCATCCTGACGAACTCAGTCCGGCGCAGCAATTTCGATTTTCTGCGGCGCTGGCGTTGGCCAGAGAGCCAGACCTGCTGTGCTTGGACGAGCGGGATCTGGCGCTAGATGACAGTCTGCGGTGGCAGCAGGAACTTGTTGTATTAGATGTGCTGCAGCTCTACAGTGGAAGTTTTCTGCTGTTGGCTGCAACACGAGGAGCGGTTTATCGCCTGTGCCGAAAAATTTCTGTTTTACAAAGTGGAATTCTTTCCAGGAGCTATGATGTCCATGCAGTTTTTGAACAGCCGCAGACGGTTGCAACCTGTCGGATTGCGGGATATCAGAATTTGACACCGATTTTGCGATTGGATGAAACCCATGTTCTGGCCACAGCGTGGAACACGGTCCTGCGTCTTTCCAGCGTTCCAGAGGATGCCTATTACCTGGGGATCCGTACGCAGAAGGCGAGACTGGTAAACATGCCGGGGGAAAATGTCATTTCCTGCTGTATTACAAGGCGCATTGAGCAGCCGAACACAGTGACCGTAGTAGTCCATCCAGAGGGCAGCAATGCGCAGATGGTTTTGGAGTTTCCAAAGGAGCAAGTTGGGGAGACAGAGAGAATTCTGCTCTCCCTGCCGGAGGAAGCCTTACTTCCGCTCTGCTGATGAAACAAAATAAGGATGAAGCAGGCCGCTGGGGAATTCCTCAGCGGCCTGCTTGTGTTATTTCTGTGTATAAGTGACGATCGCCAGAATGATTCCAATAAGACTGTAAAGACCGACGAGACTGCCAAAAATCCGGAAGATCCATCCGATCAACGGCAGCCAGTTAATCAATCCAAGAAATACGCCAATGACCGCGGAAATTACAATGTAAAGAATAATTGTTGTGAGCAGGGAAGTGGCGTTGCCCTGCTGGACACGGGCATTCAGCGGAAAAAAGTTTTTTAGATTTTCCATAACAAACGCTCCAATCTTTTATTCCAGTTCAAATGCGCCGGTATAAAGCTGATAGTATTTTCCATGCTGCGCAATCAGATCCTCATGATTGCCGCGCTCAATAATACGGCCATGCTCCAGCACAATAATCGCATTGGAATTCTGTACGGTGGACAACCTGTGGGCAATGACAAACACAGTACGGCCATCCATCAGCTGATCCATACCTTTCTGTACAATGGACTCTGTACGGGTATCAATTGAAGAAGTGGCTTCGTCCAAAATCATAACCGGCGGATCAGAGACAGCCGCGCGGGCGATGGAAAGCAGTTGCCGCTGACCTTGGCTAAGGCCTGCACCGTCGCCGGAGAGCATGGTGTTGTATCCGTCCGGCAGCATCATAATAAAGTCATGTGCATTGGCGAGCTTTGCGGCGGCGATACACGCTTCATCGGTGGCATCCAGCTTGCCATAACGGATGTTCTCCATCACGGTTCCGGTAAACAGATTGACATCCTGCAGTACGATACCGAGCGAGCGCCGCAGATCTGGTTTGTGAATCCTGTTGATGTTAATACCATCATAACGGATTTTACCATCATCGATATCGTAGAAGCGGTTGATCAGGTTGGTAATGGTGGTTTTTCCAGCACCGGTGGCACCAACAAAGGCCAATTTCTGCCCAGGCTTTGCATAGAGCGTAATATCATGCAGAATTGGTTTATCTTCCGTATAGCCAAAGTCGACATCGAAGAAGCGAACATCACCCTGCAGAGGTGTGTACTGAAAGGTGCCATCTTCCTTCGGTACCTTCCACGCCCAATGATGGGTTACTTTGTTTGTTTCACAGAGCGTTCCATCCTCGGTAACCGTTGTGTTCACCAGTGTGACAGTGCCATCATCCTGCTCCGGCTTTTCATCCATAAGGGCGAAAATCCGTTCTGCACCGGCCAACGCCATGACGACGAAGTTGAACTGCTGCGAAATCTGGCTGATTGGCTGGTTGAAATTTTTGCTGAGATTCAAGAATGAAACAATGGAGCCAAGCGTCAGTGCCTTTATGCCGAGCAAGGTTGGATTTACAGCACCGGAGAGTGCCAGTGCCGCGCCTGCAATTGCCAGAATGACATATTGCAGGTGGCCCAGATTCACCATTACCGGCATCAGAATATTGCCATAGGTATTTGCGTTGGCTGCATTTTCACAGAGCTCGGTGTTGACTTTATCGAATGCCTCCTTGGCTTTTTCCTCATGGCAAAAGACCTTGACGACCTTTTGGCCGTTGATCATCTCTTCGATATAACCGTTTACCGTACCAAGTGAACGCTGCTGCGCGCCGAAGTATTTGGCGCTTTTTCCGCCGATCCGCTTGATGACCTGCAAAATCAAAATCACAAAGGCAAGGATAATCAAGGTCATCCAGATGCTGATGGACAGCATGGAGAAAAAGACCACCAACAGGGTTGTGCAGGCACTGACAAGCTGTGGGATACTCTGAGAAATCATCTGACGCAATGTGTCGGTGTCGTTGGTATAGTGACTCATCAGATCGCCATGCGTATGGGTGTCAAAATACTGAATCGGCAGAGACTGCATATGCGAAAACATTTTGTGCCGGACATCTCGCAGGACACCCTGTGAAACGCGTACCATCAGGCGAGTCTGCAGATAAGATGCAATAATACCGCTCAGATAAATACAGGCCATACACGCCAGCGCAACAGCAAGCTTGGTAAAAACAGGGTGCTCACTGCCGACCAGAGGCGAAATATAGACATCGATCAAATCTTTCAGAAACAGGCCGGAAGCGGCGGTGGCGACGGCACTGATCAGAATCATCAGAAACACCAGAATCATCTGTACCTTGTACGGTTTCCAGATCAGTTGGAAAAGTCGCTTGGCGGTAGCTTTGGGATTGGCACTTCTCTGGCCACCATGCATTTGATTGCGTCCCATGGGATTAGGCATTGTGATCGTCGCCTCCTTTCTGCTGGGATTCGTAGACCTCGCGGTAAATTTGACTCGACTGCATCAGCGATTCATGATCGCCAACAGCACTGATTGCGCCATTATCCATGACGACAATCAGGTCAGCGTCCTGAACCGAGCTGATTCGCTGTGCAATAATCAGTTTTGTTGTATCCGGGATTTCATCGCGGAATGCCTGACGGATTTTGGCATCGGTCGCGGTGTCGACCGCTGAAGTAGAGTCATCCAAAATCAGAATCTTAGGATGCTTCAAAAGTGCTCTTGCAATGCAGAGCCGTTGCTTTTGACCGCCGGATACATTGGAACCACCCTGCTCAATATAAGTGTCATAGCCATCCGGGAATTCCTGAATGAATCCGTCTGCCTGTGCCAGCCGACAAGCGTGGATCAGCTCCTCATCTGTAGCGTTTTCATCGCCCCAACGCAAATTTTCCCGAATGGTTCCGGAGAACAGCTCATTCTTTTGCAGCACCATCGCAACTTCATTACGCAGCGCAGTCAGGTCGTAGTCTCGGACATCGATGCCGCCAATCCGGATTGAACCTTTCGTGACATCGTACAAGCGGGGGATCAACTGGACAAGTGTTGATTTTGCAGAACCGGTGCCGCCGAGAATGCCTACAGTTGCACCGCTGGGAATGTCCAGACAGATGTCCTTCAGGCAATATTTATCCGGTGCACGGTCGTAGCTGAAATTGACATGATCAAAGCTGATTGCGCCATTTGGCACTGTATAAACTGGATTTTCGTGGTCAACAATATTACTCTGTTCGTCCAAAACCTCGCTGATTCGTTCGGCAGAGGCGCGGGACATGACGATCATGACAAATACCATGGAGAGCATCATTAGACTCATCAGAATCTGCATGGTATAGGTAAACAGACTGTTGAGATCGCCGAGCGTAATCGATCCGAATACGACCGATTTTCCACCAAACCAGGAAAGCAGAAGCATGCCGCCGTAGACCACAAACATCATAAGCGGCATATTGAACGCTAAGATACGCTCTGCACGGGAGTTCAACTGATAGATCTGTTCTGAGACATCATCAAACTTTTCCCGTTCGTGATCTTCCCGGACAAAGGATTTGACTACCCGGATACCACGCAGATTTTCCTGTACGACACGGTTGAGCATGTCATAAGCCCGGAACATTTTTTTGAACATGGGATAAGCTCTGGTCATAATCAGCAGCAAGCCAATGGCAAGAATAGGAATTGCTGCAAAGAAAATTAACGAGAGCTTTGGACTGATGCGGATTACCATGCACAGTGCGAAGATCAGCATTGCCGGACTGCGCACTGCGATTCGGATAATCATCATAAAGGCGCTCTGCACATTCGTAACATCTGTAGTCAGGCGTGTGACAAGACTGGAAGTCGAAAAACGGTCAATATTGGTGAATGAAAAATCCTGGATATGGTAGTAGAGATTCTGACGCAGATTCTTGGCAAAACCGGCGGAAGCAACAGCGGCGTTCCGACCGGACAAAATGCCAAAGCAGAGTGCGGCAAGTGCCATGAGAATCAGGATAATTCCGATTTTCACCACATATGGAAAATTACCGGCTTCAATTCCGTGGTCAATCAGTTCAGCCATGACCAGCGGAATTAAAACTTCCATCAGTACTTCGAAGATGACAAATAGCGGCGCAAGCAATGCGGCCTTTTTGTATTCGCGTATAGAAGACGCGAGTTTTTTTATCATGGATTGGATCCTTCCTTTCTTCTGGACTCGCAGTGAAGCATTGCAGTTTCCAGTTTATCGCACAGCTGCCAGAACATTTGGAGTTCTTCTTCTGTGAATTCCTGTACCATTTCAGTGTCCAGTGTGTCGATACGGCTTGTAATTTGCGCAATGGCAAGTTCAGCCTGTTCGGTGAGAACCAGAACCTTCAGTCGAGCGTCGTGCGCCACTGGTTTTCGCTGCAGCAGCCCATTGCGCTCAAGCAGATTCAAGGTTTCAGATACAGTAGAGCGGCTCAGCATGAAAGTATGCTCCAAATCCCGCTGATAAACCGGGGTGCCATGCATCGATTTCATATGGACATATTGAAGAATCATTCCCTGGACGCCGGTGGCGTCCAAATCTGAAACGGCCTGATCGACACAACGACGAAACTGCTTATTC
Organism: uncultured Oscillospiraceae bacterium; assembly: GCA_934561175.1. Taxonomy (GTDB): domain Bacteria; phylum Bacillota; class Clostridia; order Oscillospirales; family Oscillospiraceae; genus CAKTFW01. The sequence goes on along the minus strand of CAKTFW010000029.1, from coordinate 6,736 downwards.
AGCTGCATCAGTGCAAAGCCGACTTTTCGACTGACGGGCATAGGCGTTACCTCCTGTTATATCGTTCGATACCGAACAATATAACAGGATTTTATTTTGGCGTCAATCCAATCCATACATTGTTTACAATTTCGTAAAAAAGCATCCCTCCATATTTTGGAGGGATGCTTTTTATAACTGTTCCCGGCTATGGCAGGTGAAGAGTAAAATCTGACGCGTTTCAGATTGCATTTGCAGCAGGGAAAGTGCTTCCGTCATTCGCTGATCATCAAAATATGCCAGCGCATCGTCCAGAATTAGCGGAGTGTCTGTGGGAAGTGTGGTTTCACAGAGTGCCAACCGCACAGCAAGATAGAGCTGATCTGCAGTTCCACCGGAAAACGCGGCGAGCGGGCGGCTGGTTACAGAGTCGGATTGATGGGCCAGAATGGAGAGATCCCGGTCAAGCTGCACCGCATCATAACGCCCGTTCGTCATGTGCGACATAAAAGAGGATGCCGCGCGGCTGATCTGAGGGGCGAAGCGGGATTGAAGAATTTGTTCTGCCTGAATCAGGGTGTCCAGCGCAAGTGTTGCCGCGGCATATTGTTCCTGCAGTGTGGCAAGACGCGTCTGCAGCGATTCCGCTTTGGCAGCCAACAAAAGTGGATCGCCAAGGCCAGCAGTTTGGCCTTCATTGCGCGCTAATTCCTGCTCAACTTGTTGTAAATGTTGGGTGACACTTTGAAGCTGTGCTGCAGTTTCTGGAGATGCAACAGCAGCGCTTTCGGCAGATATTGCGCGTACAGCATTCAACTGCTTCCGGGCTGTGTCCAGCACAAAAGCAGCATGATCGGCCGCGTGCTGCAATTTAACAGCCTGCGCTAATCTGGTGCGAGCCGCCTGTGGGGTATCTACCTGTGGAATGACACAGCGAATTTGCTCCATCACAGCTTCCAGCTGCCGGTCAGAAGCTTCCTGTTGGGCTTTGATTCTGGAAACAGTTTCCCGGTAAAGCGCAAGCTTCTGATCGTAAATGGCAATCTGCTGCAGACAGGTATCCGCAATTTTCCAAAAATCTTCCGGACTTGTGGCACCATATTTGGAAAGCAGTTGATTCTGTTCCACCATGCACACCTGTCTGGCAGCATCATTACGGTACTTTTGCCGCAGCTGTAAAACTGCCAGAACCAACGCAGCAGCCAGAGGTACGATTCCAAACAGCAGTGCCTTGGTGAACAGCAGCAGGCTGCCAACAGTAAGAATCGGGATCAGAAACAGGAAGGCGTGGTGGGGCTGTGGGACGGGCGCCAGCTGTTCCAGGACTGCGCGGTCATGGTCAATACAGGCGCGGACATCGACATTGTCCAAGCTTTGCAGGGCTTCTGGTAAGGAGGGCCGTGTAGGCGCGGCGGGCAAAGGCGGAATCTGCAGTGCAGCACCTGCGGCCTCACTTAGGGTTTCCTGCATGGTATGCAGCGTGGATTCGTTTGGAAGGGAAGCCGCATCCCGCTGTAGATTTTGAAAATTCTCCGCGGCAGCTTCCAATTCTGCTTCTGCCTGCTGCAGTTGGGCGGATTTTTTTGTTTGAGAGATTGCAGCCTGCTTGTTGGCAGTTTCCTGCAGAATGGACAGCGATTCCTGCGTCTGTATTTTTTCAGACAGCAGAGAAAAATGCGTCTGCTGCAGAGTGGCAATTTGTGCCTGCAGCGCTTGTATCTGCGCAAGCGCTGTACTCGTTTGCGGAATTAACCCGGTGGACCGGTTTGCCATACATCGATTTTTTACAGTGCGCAGACGACTTTGCGCATCGGCATAGGTGACACGCTCTTCGCCAGTTGTAACAAGCGCATGCAGTCTTGCTTCCAGAGATGGGTCTGCGGACAGTGCAAGGTCTCGCTGACGAATCATTGCGCTGCGAAGAAAGACAGACTGCTCGACACCCAATAAAATTTCGCCGCAGTTGTCGGCAGTCAGCGTAGAAATCGACGCGCCGGAATTGGTATCGTAGGCGCGAAAGTTGCCCATTGGTATTTTGCTGATCGTTGTCCGTTCCAGCGTAATTTCCCGCTCGTTCCACAGAAGTTCAATACGGCCTTCCATAGGTGCGCCATTCCAGGGCAGATATTTGATTTTTGCGGGAATGCTTCCGTTTTTGGAGCGCTCTGTCGTGTCAATCCCATAAAACATAGCGAGCAGGAAGGCACACCAGGTGGATTTTCCAGATTCATTTGGCAGGCTGATAATATTCAAGCCATCTGAAAAAGTGCGTTCTGCATGGTCGAGGCAGCCAAAGGTTGCAACCATTTTTCGGATTTTCACAGTGGAGACACCTCCCGTCCGTCCAGCGCAGCAAGCCCAAGACGGGCGGCCTGTTCAATTTTTTTGCGTTCTTGGGGCGTGGATTGAAGCTGTGCTTTCAACAGTTGTAAATAGAGCCCGCGCAATGTATTTTCCCCGGCAGATGCCCAAAGCGACACAGGAAAGGCTGTTTGATCCTGAATCGAGACACTATAGAATTGCGGTGCAAGGAGATTGGTCAGCTCCCGTAGATTGATGGGCTCTGATTCGCCAGTCAGAATAATACGATAAATATCGTTTTTTGTCTCTGCTGGCAATGCGGAACGGATGGAAGCGAGCGGATCTGCTCCGGCGTTGCAGCGCAGAATCTGGTAGCGCCGCCCGGACAAAGAATGAAAGGTCAGAGAGCACTCGTTTGCAGAAACAGTGCCGATCAAAACGCCTTTTTCGCCCGTTTCGTCAAAGCCGCGTCCCAGCGGGCAGCCGGGCCAGGCGTAGTGCGTCTTTCCGGCACAGCGCAAATCGCTGCGGGTGTGAACATGGCCGAGTGCCAGATAATCAAGTCCTGATTTTGCAATTTCTTCTGTTGTAATTGGATTATAGGGGCCGTCCGGTGATTGAACATCGCCATGCAGCACCATGAATTTAACGGTATCCTCTGCGGGAGCAATAAAATCTGTCAACAGTCCGGTACTGGAGGGACTGGTAAATGCTGCACCGTAAACGCGGCAATTTAAGTTGGGAAGCAGAATGGAGGAAATCTGACTGCTTTGAAAGATATGGACATTTTCTGGCCAATGCACCGCAGCATAGGGACTTCCTGCTGCATAAAAATCATGATTTCCCGGTGCAATGAAGATCTCTGCCCGGCAGGCAGAAAAAGCCTGCAAAAGTGCATCGATGGTATCCTGATATACTTGCGTACTGTCGAAAAGATCCCCTGAGAGCAGCAGAATTTGACAGTCGTTTTCATTACAGCAGTTCACCAACGCTGTAAGCATTACCCGCTGTTCTGCACGGCGGCTGGCAGCTTGTTCGGGAGAAAGACCGGAAAACGGTGAGTCCAGGTGGAAATCTGCTGCGTGGAGAAATTTAATCATGAATCAAAATCCTTTCAGCAGACAGGCAGTGCCCGCTTTGGCTATCAATCGTAAAAACAGCGCCTTCCAGTTTACCGGGACCAAGCGCTGTTTCGTAACGGCCGGTAAGGTCGCCACGAAATTTGGCAATCGAAAGATTTGGACGGATGCCGATAACGGAGTGCGCCGGCCCGGTCATACCGAGATCCGTCACATATCCGGTACCACCTGGAAGAACGGAGAGATCTGCGGTCGGCACATGGGTGTGTGTACCCCAGAGCGCGCTGATTTTTCCATCCAGGTAGTACCCCATGGCCAGTTTTTCGGAAGTTGCCTCTGCGTGGAAATCCACAAAGATCATTGAGGTTCCCAATTCTTTCAAGAGACGCTCCACGGCAAGAAATGGATTATCCGGCGTGTAATCCATGTTGCAGCGGCCGATGAGATTGACAATGGCCACGGGGCCGGCTTTTGTATCATAAATGCCATAGCCTCGCCCCGGTGCCTGCGGCGCAAGATTTGCAGGGCGAAGCAGGTAAGGGGAGTCTTCCAGGTAAGGAATGATTTCGCGTTTGGAAAAAGCGTGATTACCGAGCGTGATTACATCGCAGCCGGCGTCGAAAATTTCTTCCGCCTGCCGCGGCGTTAAGCCAATGCCGTTTGCGGCGTTTTCACCGTTGACAACGCAAAAATCAATCGAATATTGTGTGCGAAGACGGCGAAGATGCTGGTGCAAAGTATCAAGGCCGGTGTTTGCAACGACATCGCCGATCGCGAGTAAATTCAATTCCATAAATGTTCCCTCCAATTTGATTGCATTATAAATTATATCGGATTGGTGAAAAAAAGACAAGAAACCCCTGCCGATAAAAACCGGCAGGGGCTTGGGGAAATATCTTATTTTGCGTAGTCAACGGCTTTGGTCTCGCGAATCACATTCAGTTTGATCTGGCCAGGATATTCCAGTTCATTTTCAATTTTCTTCGCCAGATCGTGTGCGAGCAGAATCATGTTATCCTCAGAAACTTCTTCGGGCTTTACCATGATACGGACTTCGCGGCCAGCCTGAATGGCATAGGCCTTTTCAACACCGGGGTAACTGCCGGTCAACTCTTCCAACTTTTCCAACCGCTTGATGTAGTTCTCTACATTTTCACGGCGGGCACCAGGACGGGCAGCGGAAATCGCATCGGCGGCCTGAACCAGACAGGCAATAATAGATTTTGGCTCTACATCGCCATGGTGCGCCTCAATGGCGTTGATCACGATGTCATTTTCCTTATACTTTTTGGCCAGCTCTACACCAAGTGCGACATGCGAACCTTCCATTTCATGGTCAACTGATTTACCGAGATCATGCAGCAGACCTGCGCGTTTCGCTGTCGCCACATCGACGCCGAGTTCCGAAGCCAGCAGACCTGCAATGTGTGCAACCTCGATCGAGTGGTTCAACACATTCTGCCCATAACTGGTGCGGAATTTCTGACGACCCAGCAACTTGACCAGTTCTGGGTGCAGACCATGCACACCGGTCTCAAAGGTTGCGCGTTCACCTTCCTGTTTGATAACCAGATCCACTTCGCGGCGCGCTTTTTCTACGCAGTCTTCAATACGGGTGGGGTGGATGCGCCCGTCAACAATCAGCTTTTCCAGCGCAACCCGCGCGATTTCACGGCGGATTGGGTCAAAGGAAGATACGGTAATGGCTTCCGGCGTATCGTCGATGATCAGATCGACACCGGTAATCGTTTCGAGTGTCCGGACATTACGGCCTTCACGGCCAATAATGCGGCCTTTCATTTCGTCATTGGGCAGGGGAACCACACTGACAGTGGCCTCAGCAGCATGATCGGCGGCACAGCGTTGAATTGCGGTTGAGATGATTCGTTTTGCGTACTGATCGGCTTCTTCTTTCATCTCCGTCTGAATCTCTTTGATTTTCATTGCGGTTTCGTGGCGGATTTCAGATTCCACATTCTTCAGCAGGTAGCTTTTTGCATCCTCCTGGGTCAGGCCGGAAATCTTCTCCAAAAGTTCCAGTTGACTCTTTTTAATGGTTGCAACCTCTTCCTGTGTTGCAGCCAAATCTGCGTGTTTCCGGTTGAGATCTTCTTCACGCTGTTCATAATTTTCCATTTTGCGATCCAGAGATTCCTCTTTCTGCTGCAGACGGTGTTCCTGCTTTTGCAGATCGGAACGGCGTTCCTTGATCTCTTTTTCGTATTCTGTGCGAGATTTATGGATTTCTTCTTTTGCCTCCAGCATCATTTCACGCTTTTTATTTTCGGCACTTTTGATGGAATCGTTAATAATGCGCTTTGCCTCTTCCTCGGCACTGACAATCTCTCGCTCTGCAACTTTCTTGCGGTAAGCGATGCCTACAATGAAGAAGACGACTGCACCGACAATAAAGCCGATAATCGGCAGGACAATTCTTCTGACAACTTCCATAATGTCCATAATTTCTCGAACACACCTCCTTGTTATTCATTTGGGATCATAGTCTAAATCAATCAATGAAAATTGGTAACGGTTTCGTTCAATCCCCAAAATTGAACGATATCCATACAAATCCTCACGAATAATTGTATCGGTATGTACAAAATCTGTCAAGCAAAATGGGCACTTTGCCGCATATTTTTTCTGTGCATATACAAAATATGGAATAGGAATTGACAACAAATCGCAAATTATGGTAGCATAGCATAAAAGAATTGAGATCCCTGCTTTTATATGCGGATTCAGCAATGCGTTTTATCTCAGTTCTTCCATCATGAATAAAAATTTGACATCTGCGGGTATGGCGGAATTGGCAGACACGCAGGATTTAGGTTCCTGTGCCGCAAGGCGTGTGGGTTCAAGTCCCACTACCCGCACCAAGTCGGAGCAAGCGATACAAAGCTTGCTCCGACTTATTTTATAAGTCAGCGCGCACTTACGCTGCTGATCTTCCTTTTCAACCCGCAAATGCTTCGTTGATTCTTGGGCATTTGTTAAATGCTAAATGCATAAATGAGCGAATTCCTGCTCTGAACAACTTAGTATTGCATTCGAAAATTCGCAAGAACAAAGCAGTACTGTTGCAAATCCGTCTACAGATTCCAGTCATAATTTTGAAAAATGAAGAAAATCATCCAGATGATTTTGCAAAAATTTGCAGCAAAGTAAGCATGTAGAATGCGAAAAAAGGTTTGGGGATTCATGGCAGAATTCCTGCAAAAAAGCTTGAAACCAACAGCGCTTTGAAGGATTTTGCCCAACAAAAAATTTTCATTGTGAAATCCGTGATTTTTGCATGAATGCAGTATGAAAGTTTCGTAAAAAGTGTAAAAAATTAAAAACAGGTATTGAGATTCAAAAATGAATGTGCTAGGATG
>CAKTFW010000028.1 GCA_934561175.1 uncultured Oscillospiraceae bacterium | reverse complement strand
GAAAATGTTGCTATATTAAACTTGCGGATTATCGGGAGATGTGCTATTCTATCTGTGAGGTGATGCACATGCTTTTCAAACGAAAGATTTATAACAAGTTTCTCGCATGGAAACAGGAGGCTAACGGGCAGAAAGCTCTGTTGGTGGAAGGTGCTCGTCGAATTGGAAAATCCACCGTAGTCGAGGAATTCGCCAAAAACGAATATAAAAGCTATATCCTCATTGACTTTGCAAAGGCCCCTGAAAATGTCAAGAGCTATTTTCAACTGCATTTGAATGATCTCGACACATTCTATATGCTGCTGTCCGTTCAATACGGCGTACAGCTCTACCCGCGCGAAAGTGCGATTATCTTTGATGAGGTTCAGCTTTTCCCAAAAGCACGCGAAGCGATCAAGTATTTGGTGGCAGATGGTCGGTATGATTTCCTTGAAACCGGTTCTTTGATCTCAATCAAAGAAAATGTAAAGGATATTGTGATTCCTTCAGAAGAACGGCATCTCAAGATGTACCCGCTGGATTTTGAGGAATTCTGCTGGGCACTTAACGAAGCGCCGCTGATCCCATATATCAGAGATTGTTTCGAGAAGAGAGTCCCTCTGGAGCGAAGTATGCACAATAAGGCCATGCTTTTGTTCAAGCAATACCTGCTGGTGGGCGGTATGCCCATGAGCATTGTTGCTTTTCTTGAAGGTCAAAAAGACTTTGGAAAATCGGATGCTGAAAAGCGGGATATTCTGGAGCTTTACCGCAATGACATCATGAAAATCAAAGCACAATATCGCTCCAAGGTTTTGGCTATTTTCGACCAGATTCCCGGTTTGCTGTCCAGACATGAAAAACGAGTTGTCTTCAACAAAATCGTAGAAGGCTCTATGGCAGATCAATATGAAGAAACCTTCTTCTGGCTGTCGGACTCCATGATTGCAAACGAGTGTAGGCGCGTCAGTGATCCGAATGTTGGCCTGTCTCTCACAGAGTCGGATACCTACATCAAATGCTATTTAGGTGATACTGGATTGCTTGTCAGCCATGCATTTGACGAAAACGAACTTCTGGAGGACGAGGTTTACAAGCAGATCTTTGCAGGAAAGCTCGGACTGAATGAGGGAATGCTTTACGAGAATGTGATTGCACAGATGTTGGTTTCTAATGGACACCGCCTGTTCTTCTATACCCAGTACAATGCGGAAAAGCGCAGAAATGACATTGAGATCGATTTTATTATTGCCAATAATAGTAAGACGAAGTACAAGATGTATCCCATCGAAGTAAAGTCCAGCGCTAAGTATTCCTTTGAATCTCTAAAGCGCTTCAAGGAAAAATACAAGAGCAGGATTGGCAGATGCTATATTATTCACCCGCGCAATCTCATTGAGAAAGATAATATCCTTTGTATCCCGCCCTATATGACAATATGCCTGTAATCGAAAGTATCTCCAATGCAGTATCGCATTGGAGATACTTTTTTATGAAAGACTGCTCAGTTCCTCGAACAACTCAGGCAGCGCTCTGGGGCGATACTGCCGGTGTTGCGTTCCGCTGATACGCGGTGATGGATCGTGGCGCAGAAACTCATCGGGATTGGCATCTAAAACGAAGTCAATCCAAGCGACGGCGTTTTTGCAATTACGACGCCGTATCCGTGCTTCACGGAGGCGCTGGTAGATATCAAAGCCCTGATCGCAGGCCAAATCATAGAACTCTGCCGCGTGCAGAAGATCCTCTATCTCCATTTCGGCGTGGATCTGCTGTTCCTCCAGTTTCGGTCGTGCCTTTTGAATGTCCTGAATGAATCCACGGAATGCTCTGATGGCTTCCAGATAGTAACCCGGTTCAATCAGGTCCGGATCTCGTCTGGGCGCAGAAAGCACTTCAGGATGTTGCGCGGCGATGGACCGCATTTCAGCTCCCGCATCTTCAGGGGCTACATAGTATCCGAGATTTTTCATCGCCTTTGGCAGGCTGCGCAGGAATTCGTCTGCATTGAAGCGCTCAACGAACACCTTTGCGCGACGCTTATCCACGACGGGGGTTGCACATCCCCGCCTGTCGCTGCGAACGAAGAATTTATCGTTTGTAATAACCCATGGCATACATAGATTCCTCCTTAAAATGTGATTATGTTCTATCCTCAAAGAAGGGCATAGGGAAACTTTGAGCGAAGTCACCCCATGCCCTTCTTGCTATTAGGGGAAAGTATTTGATTGAATGGACATGCTGTTAGCCGGTTTTACTCCAACCGCTTTCAGCGAAGTTATAGAAGAAAGCATAGGTTTCCGGGGCTGATTCTTGGAGCAAAGCAAGGCGCTCGGCATGATCCTGATACCATACCCAATATCTGAAGCAGTCGGCAAAATACTCCTTGCTGTTCGTCAGCGAATACTCTCGAAGTAGAATAAGTGCATTTTGAGACTTCTTTTCGTATATGGCGTCGAAAGATGCAGGAAATCCAATGGTGCTGTGGAGGAAGTGCCCGAATTCGTGGATTGTGGCACTGCTTTCAGAAACGCAGATGGCTTTCTTGCCGTAATCGCAAACACCAATGCAGTTTACATTCAGTTCCTGAGCATATTGGGCAATTGCTTCGCAGTCGATGATGTACTTCCAACCGGATGCCTGATACTTGTCCCGGATCTCTTGAGGGATCTCCTCCAGCTCCAGCAGGAACTTATTGATGTCCATGCCGTCAGGATTCCGAATATCCAACTCGCTCATAATTGGAGGATCAGACACCTGATACTCCTGAGTGCCGAGGAGGTAAAGCAACTGGATCGTTTCGCCCCGCGTCATGATGTCATTTGCCATAGCTTCCTCGGCGCAAATACCCAGTTCTTTGGCAATCCGCACGCAGTTTTCCGCAGTACCCATCGTTGTCCTGTTTTCATACAGCTCATAGCTGTAGATGGGAATACCGAACACGCGGAAGGCACTTTCGTATAATGCGCCACGGCACATTCGAACATCAGGTTCCGTCATGACATGCATATAAAGCCAGCCTTCATCGAATACGAGGCGCAGTTCTGCTGTGCCGAAGCCGGCATCATACTGCTCGTTAGGCTGCTTATCCACTGCACGGCATACCATGACCGTCCACTGTCGGACGGTCATGGCAAGGTCAGGCGAGAAATACCCATTCCCAGTACCGGATGTGATACCCTGCTCGGCAGCGTATGTAACGCTCTCATACCAGGGCGATTCTTCTGTTACATCGAGAAATACAGGGGCTTCCGCAGCAAATGCAGATACAGTCAGCGACATACACAGCAGCGCCAGAGTCAATAGCAGAAACGGTATTCTTTTGTGGTTCTTCATGGTTGACTCCCTTCAAATGCTTACCGATTCCGCTTTTGGGGAATGTACGCTACGAAAGGAACAACGCCCCGGTAGTCATCACCGTAAATAACATCCATGAATTCCAGGCGTTCATTCACGGGGCGGAGCTGGCCGGTGGCGGTCAATGCCATGAGGAAGACAGGTCGCTGATACACGGTATTGTTGACAACGAGTTTCACAGCAATGCCCTCGCAGGGGACGATTTGTACGATGCTGTTATAGCCGGAAATGTAGTTCCATACACCGAACTGAAACAGGCATTTCTGGACACCATGGTCGTCCCCGCCTTTCAACACGATGTCGATTCGCGTATGTCAACCGCATTTATCCGGGAAACCTTGAGCAAGCAAAATATTTCTGATGTTCGAAAAAGTTTTTATACCGACTATCAGGCGATTCGCGGCGACCAGATTCGATGGTGCCGTGTAACCGCTACAGCTGTGGATTATGACAATCACGGCACCCCAGTTCATGTGTTGGCACTGCTTCAGGATATTGACAAGGAAAAAGCGCGCGAAAATGACTATCAGGCACAGATTCTGAAGGAAGCCCATCAAGCCAAAGTAGCCAACAATGCCAAAACCGAGTTTCTCCGTCGGATCAGTCATGATATTCGCACGCCGCTTAACGGCATCAAAGGCTATATTGAGCGTGCCGCCAGCCATCCCGGTGATGCCGCCATGCAGGCCCATTGCTGGGAAATGGCCTCTACCACGCTGCATACGCTGCTGGATCTGGTAAACAGCATATTGGATATGAGCAAGCTGGAAAACAGTGAGATTATCCTGGAAGAAAAGCCTTTCAATCTGGCCACGCTGTTCCAGAGTGTCAATGCCATTATTCTGCCGCAGGCGGCGTCCAAGCAGATCCAGTATCAGCCCCACGAAGAAATTCCCATTGCCAATCTTGTTGGCAATCCGCGCCATGTGAGCCAAATTCTGGTCAATCTGGTCGGAAATGCCGTGAAATACGGAAAATTCGGCGGTTATGTTCGGCTCAGCAGCCGGATGCTGTCTCAGACCGATCAGGCTGTAACCTATGAATTTATCTGTGAGGATAACAGCATCGGCATGAGCAACGAATTTCAGCAGCGCATGTTCGAGCCATTTGTACAGGAATCAATCTCCGCACGCACCACCTATGAAGGCACCGGTCTCGGCCTTGCCATTGTGAAAAAGCTGGTCGATGCAATGGGCGGCAGCATCACCTGTCACTCTCAAAAAGGGATTGGTACCACCTTCCGTGTACAGTTGACTTTCCAAATTGATTCCACTGCGCAGAATGTCGCACAAAAACCGCAGCAATTCTCGGATGCTGTACTCTCTGGATATCACCTCTTATTGGTTGAAGATAATGCGCCGAATATGGAAATTGCCGAACTGTTGCTTGCAGAATACGGTGCCAAAATTACAAAAGCATGGAATGGTAAAGGCGCTGTGGATTGCTTTTCCGCCTCTGACCCCGGCACATTTGATCTCATCCTGATGGACATTATGATGCCTGTTATGAACGGTCTGGAAGCCACGCGCACCATTCGCCCCCTGGATCGGCCAGATGAAAAACCATTCCGATCGCGGCTATGTCAGCCAATTCTTTCCAGGATGACATTCAACAGAGTCTGGATGCCGGCATGAACGCGCATATCTCAAAACCAGTGGATGAACAGGCTGTCGTTTTCACCGTGCTGCGGCTTCTTTCTGACCAGCAGTAACTATGACCACTTGTGATTCTGCAGTTCCCATGTTACAATAATAGTATTCTCACTCCGCTTCCCACACGCAAAGCAGCGTGTGGGAAGCTTATGTTGTATTTTTCCTATTTAAAAAATAGGATTTTTACAGAAAGGATCCCACCATGTCCACAACACAAAAAGTGCTGGTCGCCATGAGCGGCGGCGTAGATTCCAGCGCCACAGCGGCGCTGCTGCAAGCGGCAGGCTATTCCTGCATCGGCTGTACCATGAAGCTGTATGAATCTGAAGACACCGATCAGCCGCAGCGCCGCAGCTGCTGTACCCTGGAAGATGTGGAAGATGCGCGCAGCGCAGCCTGCCGGCTCAAGATGCCCTATTATGTCTTCAATATGAAAGACCGTTTTCAGCAAGATGTAATTGAGCCATTCATCTGCAGCTACGAAGCCGGCTGTACGCCAAATCCCTGCATCGCCTGCAACCGCTATCTGAAATTTGATGCGCTGCTTGCACGCGCCGCCCTTTTAGGCTGCGACTATCTTGCGACCGGACACTACGCCCGTATTGAAAAGCAAAATGGCAAGTTTCTCTTGAAAAAAGCGCTGGACGATCAAAAGGATCAGAGTTATGTTCTCTACAATCTGACACAAGACATTCTTGCACATCTGCTGCTTCCCCTTGGCACGATGAAAAAATCGGACGCACGGCAAGTCGCCAGATCCAACGGTTTCTTAAATGCCGATAAGCCTGACAGTCAGGATATCTGCTTCGTGCCGGGCGGCAATTATGCCGCCGTGATTGAGCGCCACCGCGGCTGCAGCAGCACATCCGGCCCGTTTTTGGATCTGACAGGCAAGGTGCTCGGCACACACCGCGGCATTATCCATTACACAATTGGGCAACGAAAGGGGCTCGGTCTGTCTTTCCCGGAACCAATGTATGTCTGCGGAATTGATGCAGCACATAATACCGTAACGCTCAGCCCTAATTCCGCACTCTTCTCCCGCACAGCATTCGCTGATGATGTCAACTGGATTTCAGGCGAAACACCGGACGCTCCCTTCCGCTGCACCGTAAAAATTCGCTATCGCCAGCCGGAACAGCCCGCAACCGTCACGCCGCTTCCTTCCGGCCAAATCCAGATTCTGTTCGATATGCCCCAGCGAGCCATTACACCAGGGCAAGCTGCCGTGCTCTATCACGGCGATCTCGTACTGGGCGGCGGTACCCTCTGCGCTACAGCACCTGAAACACCATAATTGATATCCGTACAGCAATAACCACAAAAATATAGAATTACAACTTGACAAACGGATTTCCCAATGTATAATAATACCTACAATTAAAAACCCCGTGGGGGAGTAGTTGGCATACGCAAGTATGTGGCAAGTCAACAATCTCGATCGCATTTGCGATTTGGCTTGTCTTAAATAACGAGACTCATGTATAACCGCCGCGCTATACATGGGTAAAACCGGAATTTCGCCCAAGTATAACGCAAGTTATACTTGGGCTTTTTTATTGGAAAAATCGTAAAGGAGGCATTCCCATGATTCCATTCATGGAACACCCCACCGAAACCCTGCAGCGCCTGGGTGTCGACCCAGCCGTTGGCCTATCTGACACTCAGGTGGCTGAAAGCCGCGCCGCCCATGGCAGCAACACCTTCACACAGGAAAAGCCCGCCTCGCTCCCCTTCCGCATTCTGGAAAGCATGAAAGAACCGATGACCATCATGCTGATCGCTGCAGCAATTATCACACTGGCTGTCAATTTGATCCGCTTTGCAACCGGCAGCAAGGCAGATTTTCTTGAATGTATCGGCATTTTTGTCGCCATTCTCCTCTCTTCACTGATCGCAGTCTTGATGGAGGGCCGCAGCGCAAAGGCTTTTGAAGCGCTGAATAAGCTTGGCGAGGACATGCCGGTCAAAGTATTGCGTGGCGGCGAGATTCAGCTGATTCCACAAAAGGAGCTCGTAGTCGGCGACATTCTGCTGGTGGAAACCGGTGACAAGCTCCCCGCTGACGGCCGCCTGCTGGAAGCCAAAAATCTGATGGCAGACGAATCTGCTCTGACCGGCGAAAGTGTTGCCGTCCGTAAGGATGCCGATGTTGTGTATCCCAGTGAAAAAACGCCGGTAGCCGAACGCAAGAATCTTCTCTATTCCGGCTGCTTTGTGACCGGCGGCAGCGGCCGTCTTGTCATCACCGGCGTCGGCGACCACACAGAGTTCGGTAAAATCGCCCGTGAGCTGGCTTCCACCGATAAATCCACCACACCGCTGCAGGAAAAGCTCGCCGTATTGGGTAAGCGGATTGCGGTCATTGGCGCTTCTGCAGCCGCCGTTGTCTTTATTATTCAGCTTGTCACTTTCCTTCTCAAGGGGACCGCTTCGCTCACAAATATCTCCGAAGCTTTTATCACCAGCATCGTTTTGATTGTCGCCTCCGTACCGGAAGGACTCCCCACCACGGTCGCCATTGCGCTGGCGCTCAACATTATCAAAATGTCCCGGCAAAATGCACTGGTCAAAAAAATGGTTGCCTGCGAAACAATCGGCTGCATCAATGTAATCTGTTCTGATAAAACAGGAACCCTAACAGAGAACCGCATGACTGTGACGGATATCTACGCAGATGGCGTCCTGTGCAAGCCTGATACCTTGCAGTCACCCATACTGCTAAACAATTTCTGTATTAACGGAACTGCCAATGTCTACTTTGACGGCCCGCAGCCGAAATTTATCGGAAATCCCACAGAGTGTGCGTTGTTAACCGCGGCGCATACCGCCGGTACAGATTATCAAACCGTTCGCAGTGCGGCACAGGTGCTCCATGTTTTCTCATTCAGCTCTGAAACGAAGAACATGACCACCATCGTGGCCGATGGTGAACAGGTAATCGCCTATACAAAGGGCAGCCCTGAAAAAATTATCGCCATGTGCAAACTGGATCCCGCTGTGCAGCAGTCAATAGAACAGCAGATCATGTGCTTTCAGGAAAAATCCGGCCGCGTCATCGGATTTGCGCATAAGCGTTTTCCTGCACTTGCCGACTATGATGCGGAACGGGCAACAATCGAATCGGATATGATCTTTGATGGTTTTGTTTCGATCACAGATCCGTTGCGTGCCGATGTCTTCTCCGCCGTTGAGAAGTGCCGTCACGCAGGGATTGAACTGAAAATGCTGACTGGAGACAATATTGTCACTGCTACCGCCATTGCAGCCGAGCTGGACCTGCTGGACGAAAATCATCTAGCCGTGGAAGCCAGCCAAATTGATGCCATGGACGATGCCCAGCTTATCAAAGCGCTGCCCAGCATTCGCGTCATTGCCCGCAGCACGCCTGGCGTAAAAATGCGCGTCGTCAACGCGTTGAAATCTACCGGCAATGTCGTCGCTGTCACCGGAGACGGCATCAATGACGCACCCGCAATCAAAAATGCAGATGTCGGCATTGCCATGGGCATTACCGGGACCGAGGTCTCCAAAGAAGCCAGCGATATTGTCCTGCTGGATGACAGCTTCTCCACGATCGTCAAAGCAGTTCAATGGGGCCGCGGCATCTACGAAAACTTCCAGCGGTTCATCCAGTTTCAGCTGACTGTCAACCTCTCTTCCGTCATTGTAGTACTCGTCTCAATTCTGGCCGGTTTTCCTGCTCCCTTCACGGCATTAGAGCTTCTGTGGCTCAACCTGATTATGGACGGCCCTCCCGCGCTGACACTTGGATTGGAACCCATCCGGGATAACCTGATGGAGCGCCAACCCACAAAACGCGATGCCAGCATTGTTACCAGGGGCATGTTTTTCCGCATTGCGGCAATTGGTCTGTATATCTCTGTGATCTTTATGCTGCAGCACTGGTTCAACTTTCTAGGCGGTACACCAGAACAGAATTCGACCATTCTCTTCTCGCTATTCATCGTCTTTCAGCTCTTTAATGCCTTCAACAGTCGCGAATTAACCAAAGCCAGCGCATTCCGTAATCTTTTCAAAAATCGCCCTATGCTGTTGACTTTTGCGTTAACAGTCGGACTGCAGATTCTCATTACACAGTTCGGCGGAAATCTGTTCAACACGGTTCCACTTCCGTTGACCATCTGGCTCAAAATCATGGTGACAGGATTCTCCGTAATTCTCGTCTCGGAGCTTGGGAAGTTATTGATGCGCCTATCTCACAAATGATCAAAGCGCCAGGATCCACAGGATCCTGGCGCTTTTACTTTAGAACCGGAAATAAATAAATGGATTATAAGACGCGCTGAGAATCATCATAATGCAAAGCATCAGGATGCAAAAATACAGACTGTTTTCCACCACCGTACCAAGCACTCCATGGTGTGCAAAAAATCGCTTGAAGAGCGGAAATGACAACACAAATGCTACCGGTATCCAGATCGCTCCTGTCAAAATTGAAGAATCTGCTGCCAACACACCAACCCAGTCGGTCGGCTGGTAGACAAACATCATCTTTAACGCAGCGCGCAGCGTAGAAAAATCCGTCAAATTAAAAATCACCCAGCCGATATTGATCAGGAAAAAGGCATATAGCCATCGGATTCCATTCGGCAGGCGCTCCAACACCGGATTCGCCCATTTTTCGAAAAGCAGCAGCAATGCATAATACAGGCCCCAACAGAGAAAATTCCACTGCGCGCCATGCCAAAATCCAGTCAGTGCCCAGACAATCAGGATATTGCGAACCCACTTTCCTTTCGTTGTCCGGTTGCCGCCCAGTGGGATATAGATATAATCCCGGAACCAGGTCGAAAGCGAAATATGCCACCTTCGCCAAAATTCCGTCACCGAGCGTGACAAATAGGGGTAGTTGAAGTTTTCAAGGAAATGAAACCCAAACATTCTTCCCAAGCCAATGGCCATATCGCTGTATCCGGAAAAATCAAAGTAAATCTGCAGCGTATAGGCCAATGCTGCCAGCCAATAAGCCAGCGTGCCGTAGATCGTTGGATCACCAGCGTAAATAATGTTGGCAACTGTGGCCACATTGTTGGCCAACAGGACCTTCTTTCCTAAACCGATCAAGAATCGCTTCAGACCTGCAACAACATCTTCCCAGCTTTCCTGCCGTTCCCGGATTTCCTGCTCTACCGTTTCGTACCGCACAATGGGGCCGGCAATCAACTGCGGAAAAAAGCTGACATAAAGCGTCAGATAAAAGAAATTACGCTGCACTGCAATTTTTCCGCGGTAGAGGTCAATCACATAAGAGAGAATCTGAAAGGTATAAAAACTGATGCCAATGGGCAGCGCAATCTCCGGCACGGAGATTTTCAGCCCCAATGCACGCAGGTTTGCACAGAAGAAATTGAGATACTTGAAAATGAGCAGGTTCCCAACTAACAAACACACCGTAACCCAAAAGCAGCATCTCCGCGCGCGCCCGGCTCTTGGAAAGCGCGCCAACAGTAGCCCGCCTATATAGGCAATGAGCGAAGCCAGCAGCATCAGCGGAAGGTAGCGCGGTTCACCCCAGCTGTAAAAAATCAACGAGAATACCAGCAACAAGCCATTGCGCCAGCGTCGATCCTTACAGATGAAATACAGCCCTACGACAAGCGGCAAAAAGAGATATAAAAACGGAAGTCCACTGAATACCATGCTCAGCCCTCCAGTCGGAATTCATCCATCGTAAAGTAATCAATGTTTCCGACCAATAACACCTTGTCAATCTGATGAGCAGCTGCATATTCCGCAAGTTCAAATGGCTTGCCCAACTTCGTCGCATAATAACGCAGGTCCACCGAATATGTCTGATGGAAAGACGATGCCAGCAGTTTTAGAATTGCGTTATCAAAGGAATCACCGATCACAAGCAAATTCTCACACGCTGTCTTCCCGGTATCAAACACAACCTCCGCCTCATCACTTCCGTAAAAGGTACCGTAGGTTAAATATCCAGGCTCCCCTGCCAGGAATTGCGATTGATGTCCATAATTCTCTGCCGGCGCGCCGTCAATTGTGATGGTCATCGGTGGGAAAACATATGGGTAAGCAAAAAAATCTTCCTGGAACGCAGTTCCGGCGCCAGAGGTCGTCGCTTTTGCGCCAGAAAAACTATGGCTGATACACTGCGCGGCCCCTGCCGGTTTCAGCGGCTCATCGCCACCCAATAACGCCAGAATCTGCGTATAGCCCAGATAGGAGCCATCCCAATTCCAGTGGTGATCTGTTTTGTAGAAGTACTTCTGAAATTCCGTAAAGTTACTAATGGAAAAGACACCCATATTTTCCTGCGGCAGCACTAATTGATCGAAAAGATATTCCGCAGCACCGACTTTTTCCTCTGTCTCAAAGTTGATGTCGGTATCCTTTTCAATATAGTACACATAGAATTCCAGCTCCGGATGCGCCTTAAACTGCTGGTTCAAGTTCTCCGCCTTTCGATCCAGCGCGTCCGTCATCGCGGCCAGGCTCCGCGTAGGATAAGTAATGTAATCCGTCCCGAAAATTTGCATTCCCTCAAAGCTAAAGTAACGGTTCGGATTTCGTTCCATCACGCCATCCATCACCGCTTTCAGCAGGTTGGTATTGGCCATGTTATAGAGCTTTTTCATGCGCTGCGCCATCGGCACCTGATCAGCCAGCGCAGCTTCAACGCCAGACTGAAAAGAACCATCCAGAACTCCCGCTGTCGTTACACTTGGAATCTGATTCGCATAGCGGTTCTCATAGTAATTCATCAGCTTTGGAAAAAACACCGTCCGCACCAGCCCTGCTGCCAGAACACAGAATACGCCGAGCAGCAGCAAGCGATCAAGCCATTTCCGCATGTTTCTCCCTCCCTGCGACAATTTTGAACATACGGTGACATGATACCACATCACCACTGAAATCGCAACGAAAAAGCATGCGGACGAATTGCAGAATCCGTCTGAATTCATCGCCGTCCAATAAAGAAACGCTATGAAAATAAAACATAAAAATCCTCCGTATGAGTCAAACCATACGGAGGATTTTTATGTTTTTACAAACACTCATTGAATATCCACGAGTTTTTTAATACGATTATTACCACTCAGCAACCGAGCCATCCGGATGATGCCACACAGGGTTTTTCCAGTTATGCGGATGTTTGTTCTCTTCCACAATAATATTCTTATCCACGACAGCACCAAGGCCAGGCAGCTTCGGCAAGTTAACAAAACCGTCGATAAATGCAAAGTCTTCCTTGTTAACCACATAATCCAGAACCGAACGATCTTTGTTATAGTGAATGCCAATGCTCTGTTCCTGAATAAACGCGTTATAACAAGTTGCATCCACCTGCAGGCAGGAAGCCAACGCAACCGGTCCCAGCGGGCAATGCGGCGCCAGTGCCACATCATACGCCTCTGCCATAGAGGCAATCTTCTTCACTTCCGTAATACCGCCTGCATGAGACAGATCCGGCTGAATAATATCCACGCCGCCAGCCTGCAGCAGCCGCTTGAAATCATAACGGGTAAACAGACGCTCGCCGGTCGCAATCGGAATATTGCAGTGCCGTGCAATCTCCTTAAATTCATCCATGTGCTCACACAGGACCGGTTCCTCAATAAACATCAGGTCAAACTGATCTAGCTCTTTCGCCAGAATCTTTGCCATCGGCTTATGCACACGACCGTGGAAATCGACTGCAATACGGAAGTATTTACCGCAGCTCTCACGGATTGCTGCAACGCGCTCACAGACCGCATCAATCTTGTCATAGCTGTCAACAATCTGCAATTCTTCCGTGGCATTCATCTTGATGCCGGTAAATCCCGCATTTTTCTTTTCCAGGGCAGCAGAGCCAACATCGGTCGGACGGTCGCCGCCGATCCAACTGTAAACACGCATCTTATCGCGGCACTTTCCACCCATCAATTGATACACCGGGACGCCCAGTGCCTTACCCTTAATATCCCACAGGGCCTGGTCGATGCCGGAAATCGCACTCATCAGCACGCCGCCGCCACGGTAAAAACCGCAACGGTACATCGTTGTCCACAGATCCTCAATATTGTGCGGATCCTTGCCGATCAGATAATCGCTCATCTCTTTTACGCAGGCAATTACTGTACCGACATGACCTTCCAGAACCGGTTCGCCCCAACCGGTAATGCCCTCGTCTGTTTCAATTTCAACAAACGCCCATCTCGGACGAACATAATAAGTATTAACGGCTGTAATTTTCATTTGTATCCTCCTTTGGTCAACTACTTATATAGTTAATTGTATTATACAATATTGCCTTCTGATTTTCAAGCCGCATTGTGCAAAATCACAGCAACTTTTGGAATAATCTCCAATTTTACGGGCACGCGCTTTGCCGTGCAATCTCCCGCCGCAGCCGCAGCATAATCCGCTTTTCCAATCTGGAAATATAAGATTGCGAGATTCCCATCATGTCCGCCACCTCTTTTTGTGTTTTCTCTTTTTTCCCTTGCAGGCCATAGCGCAGCACCACAATGTTTCGCTCCCGCTCTGTAAGCTTTTCCAGCGCCGCACGCAGCATCTCATGCTCCGCGCTTTCCTCCATTGGCCGCATCACGGTGTCACCATCCGTCCCCAACACATCAGACAGCCGCAGCTCATTTCCATCCCAGTCTGTGTTGATCGGTTCGTCCAATGAGATCTCCGATTTCTGACCGGAAATTTTTCGGATATACATCAGAATCTCATTCTCAATACATCTGGAAGAATAGGTTGCAAGCTTGATATTTTTATCCGTCTTGAAAGTGCCAACCGCTTTAATCAGGCCAATTGTGCCAATAGAAATAAGATCCTCCAGATTGATCCCGGTATTTTCGAACCGACGCGCTATATACACCACCAGTCTGAGATTGTGTTCAATCAGCATCTGTTTAGCCTGTTCATCGCCAGTCGCCAACCGCTGCAGCAGCGTCTGCTCCTCCACTTGCTGCAGTGGCGGCGGCAGCATATCGCTTCCACCAATATAAAAAATTCTCCCATTCCCCGTCAGTCCAAGCCGAATCAAAAAGTTGGAAAAGGCATCCATCATGTTACATTTCCTCCCGTTAACGCACAATATGCTCCGCTCTCATCTAAACTGGTCGGTGAAAAAGCCACCAGTCGTTCTCCCTGTGGATATCCATCCACGATTACCGCATCACAGCGCACAGCCAGTAGCATCCCGCTCTGCACCCCAACTGCGTGATATGGAATCAAAAACACTGGCAGCTTTGGAACCCGCTCCCGCAACTCCTGCAGTAGCTGCGCTGGTGTGGAAAAAGCCGCTTGTGACAGTAAACTCTGTACACGCTCCGGCAAAATACGCTGTGCAATGCGCCAATCGGCTACAATCACCTGTCGTCCTGTCATCGGGTCCTGCAGCAGATTTCCACTGTCCTGCAGCGCCTGTAGTGTAACGCGTCTCTCCCCCAATTGGAAAGTCACCGGGCAAATGATTCGCTGCGGTCGTCCTCCGGCCAGATAATAAACCAGATAGGCGAGTCCTGCCATTAACACCATGGCACGGAAGTTTTTCGGATAAAGAAACACCCCTCGTGCAATCACGGTTTCCCGTCCAAATAGCCTGCTAATCCCCACGACAGCACCGCAAATCGCCAAACTGATGACAAAGTACCACAGCACCTGTCGTAATGCGCTTCTGCAGCTTCCAAACGCCAGCCATAGCATCATGGTCAGGATAACAACCAGCACGCCCGGTTGCCGCAGCAGCGATAATTGCGGCTGCGCCACCGCATAAACAGCGCCCAACACCGCTGCACCCACTGCACGCCAGAAGCTGGCATGTACGCCGCTGATCCGTGCGCTGCCGCGCAGCATCAGAAGATTCGTCAAAAGCTGCATCGTAAAAATCTGTTCTGCCACCATACCGTCCCTCCTTTTCTCTGGACAAAGTATAGGCGATCCAGCATAAAAATGAGGTCGCAATTCCGGCTGGAATTGCGACCTCTTATCGGGGTGATTTTACAGGCCCCGCTGATATTCACTTCGTACATCCACCGTTCCTGCCAAAGCGCCATCAAGCAACTTCAGCATTCTGTCCCGCTCTTTGCTCAGCGTTCCCTTAAGCGGCAAATAGTTTGATGCGTGATCTGAGGTAAAATGGAGATGTTCCGCTTCGATTCCCGCGACCAGAGCTCTTGTCTCCTGCAGGCTCTGTACAGCGGAAATCTCCCGAAACTCACCGCGAACAACCTCATTGTATAGCTCTGTTCCCGGAACTGTCATCAAATTCAGCGCCGACAAATGATTGGGCTGCATTTTGTTAATCAGCTCCACGGTTTTCGCAATATGCTCTTCCGAACCTTCGCGGCCACCCAAGCCGATAATAATCATCGTCCACAGATCAATTCCTGCTTCTTTGACACGCAACCCGGCCCGTAGCATGGTGTCTGCATCGACGCCTTTTTTCACATGTGCAAGAACTCTGTCAGAGCCGGATTCCACGCCCAGATAAAAGCGTGCAAGTCCAGCCTCGCGCAGCACCTTCAGCTCCTCCGGAGTTTTTAACAAAATACTCTGCGGGCCGGCATAACAGGAAATCAACCGCGCCACCGGGAAAGCTGCCCGGAGCGCCTCCAAGATCGTCAGCAGCTGCTGTGTCGGCATAATCAGTGCATCGCCATCGCAGAGGAAAATCTTCTCAAACTGATTATACATTGCAGAAATCTCTGCAATGTCCTTCAGAATATCCTCCACTTTTCGCATATGGAACCGCTTTCGCTTATACATCGTACAGAAAGTACAGGTATTATGACTGCATCCAACCGTCACCTGCAGCAGGAAACTGCGTCCTTCGCCGGGCGGACGGTAAATATCGCCTTCATAGCGCATTTATTTTCCCTCCATGGAATCATTTAGTTCTTCTCAGCCTGCTCCGGTTCCCGCAGAACTGATTTAATATTTTTCTCCGCCTTAACGCGCGGTAGTAGGACTTCGTGTCCGCACCCCAGGCATTTCAGGCGAAAATCCATGCCTGTGCGCAGCACCTTCCATTGCCGCTGTCCACAGGGATGCGCTTTTTTCATCACCAGAATATCACCCAGCCGGATATCCATTTTCGTCACCTCATTTGAATAATCTCTCCAGCTTGCGGAAACGCTATTCCCAGGAGTGATTCTCAATGTCTTTGACAATTTCTGCTGCTTTTGAAAGCTGTTTTGCGGCTGATCGAGCCGTAAATCTCCTGCGTCAGCACGGCATTCCTGCCCGACGCACCACTGCATCCGATGCATCCGCGCGTTTTGCCCCCTATCCCTATGACATTCACGGCGTACGAACGCCGGAGGCCGTTTTGCCGGGACAGCATGCCCTTTCGCTGTTTCAGCCATCCCCTTCCGAGCCGAAGCGGACTCTGCTCACGCTCTCAGCTGAGCCACCGCAGTTGGCGCAGGCACGCGCCATTATTTTTCGCTGTGGCGGGACGATTTTATCCTGATTTCAATTTTGCGCGCCGTCTGGTCAATCCGCTGCATATACTATGTTATGATGATTGACCTGAAGGAGGCCCGCCATATGCCACACTATTTGCCGGAAGGATTGCTGCTACGCACTGGAACTCAACGCTTTACACCAGAATTTCTGGAACGCGCCGCACAGGAACGGCACATCTGCGAAGCGATCGTAACCATGTGCGATGAACATCATAATCTCATTGTTGATCTCGGCTTTACCACCGGAATCATTCCGCACGATCAAGCCGCGCTTGGTATCGCATCCGGTGCTGTACGCGAAATTGCACTGCTCTCCCGCGTCGGCCAGCCCGTCTGTTTTCTGGTGCAGGATGCTGCTGCCCGACCCGTACTGCTCTCCCGCAGTGCTGCGCAACAGCAAGCATACACAGACTATCTGCTGCATTTAACGCCCGGAGATATTCTCCCTGCCGTCGTGACCAATCCCGCCCGCTTTGGTGCCTTCTGCGATATTGGCTGCGGTCTGATCGGCCTGCTCGGCATTGAAAATATCTCAGTCTCCCGAATTCAACACAGCCGCGACCGTTTTGAAGAGGGACAGCAGATTTTTGCCGCTATCCGCGCCATTGATCCAGAAACTGGCCGTATTACATTGACCCACAAAGAGTTGCTCGGAACCTGGCTGCAAAACGCTGCACGCTTCCGTCCCGGTCAAACCGTGACTGGTGTGATCCGCAGCCAGATGGATTACGGATTGTTCATTGAATTAGCACCCAATCTATCTGGTCTCTCCGAACCCAAAGAGGGTCTGCATCCAGGAGATGCTGTTTCTGTGTACATTAAATCCATCCTGCCGGAAAAGCAGAAGATTAAATTGGCCGTCGTTAAAAAACTTGAGCGCCAGCTTCTGCCCCGTCAGCCAATTTTTTACTTTGAAACGGAAGGGCACCTGTCCAGCTGGCAATATGGCCGTCCAGACAGTCGGCAGCTTACCGTTTTTTAATCTCTTCCCAGTAGCGCCGCGCTGCCTGCTCAGCCTTATTTTCTCCATACTGATAATACTGTGTTCCAACCAGTGCGTCCGGC
>CAKTFW010000027.1 GCA_934561175.1 uncultured Oscillospiraceae bacterium | reverse complement strand
AGCTGTAATACTCGCTGTCGGTTACTTCCTCTTCGTCACTGCTGCCATTGGTAAACACAAGCTTCTGGGCCTTTGCAGCTTCATATTCCTCTTCGGATTGAATGTACCCCTGCTGGTACATCTCCCAGAGAATGGTAAGCTCACGCTCGCGGTTATTTTCCTCATTAATATAAGGATCATAAAGTGAAGGATTATTCGTAATTCCAATCAGGCTGGCACACTCCGCAGTTGTCAGATCCTTCAGTTCCTTTCCGAAGTAAACCTTCGCCGCTGTCTTGACGCCATAGCACCCCTCACCCAGATAGATTTTATTTAGGTACCATTCCAAAATCGTCTCTTTGGAATACTTTTTCTCAAATTCCAATGCACGGAAAATTTCGACAATTTTCCGACGCACGGTAACCTCGTCCTCTTCTGTCAGGTTTTTGATCAGCTGCTGCGTCAGCGTCGATGCGCCATAGGTCGTCCTGCCGCCCAAAAACATATTGCCGGACGCCTTCAGCGTCCGCAGCCAGTCCACGCCCTTATGTTCAAAAAAGCGCTTGTCTTCAATTGCAACACAGGCAAAAATTAAGTCCTTTGGGATCTCATCATAATCCGCCCAAATGCGATTTTCCGTGCCGTACAGCTGCTGCAGTTCCTGATAGTCCCCGCTTGCACGGTCATAATAATAAATCGTTGAAGTCTGGTCCAGAGAGAAACCTTCCATGGAAAGGTCCAGCTTGGAAGTCAGGTCGGTCTTTACATAAACAGCAAAAATGCAGACAAAAACCAGCGCTGACAGAAAGCCCACCAGCAACAGCGTTCCAATCGTTTTGAAAAAGCCACCGGCGATCCGCCGTGCACGGCTCTTTTTCTGCTGTATTTTCTCCATTAAAACACCCCCGTGTGTACCCGCGGGACAATATGCTCCCGGCATTTGTCCCGAAAAATCTTCATCCGATGATCTATCGATTTATTATAGCATATCTGTCAATTCTTTCCCGCTGTATCCCGGCGTTTTCAAAAAAATTCATACTTTTTTCATACCGCGGCATACTAGGGTCGAGGTGAATCAGATGAAACAAGTTCTCCGCATGACACCGCTGCTGCTTTGGCTGTTGGCAGTACTACCAACGGCGGCACTGGCTGCCGATAGCTATATCCTGCGTGACAACGACGGATATCTTGCCGCTTTTGATGCATCTACCGGTGCTCAAGTTCAGCAGACCAAAATGCCGACTGCACTGCTGCGTCAAATCGATCAGCCCCAGTTTCAGCAGGGGATAACCGTTTCCAGCCGCACAGCACTGTGCGCTGCATTGGAAGACTTCTGCACTTAAACACAGGAAGCTTGACTATTTTTGTAAAGTTTAGCCGCCGTAAAATTCCACTTGATTTTCTTCCCGCTCCCGCATAGAATAAGAGCAGAAGATCAGAGGGAGGCCTGCTGTATGAGCCAGAATTATGGCGACGATTTCATTACAATCACCGATGAGGACGGCAAGGAATACGAACTGGAAGTTCTCTCCCGGCTGGAATACAACGGCTGTTCTTATCTTGCACTGATCCCGGCTGATGATCCGGAATCTGATGACGCCGATCTGGAAGTCAGCTTTTTGAAAGCCGTGGAAGAAGACGGAGAAGAAATTCTCTGCACCATCGACGATGAGACAGAGCTGGAAGAAGTTTACCGGGAATTTATTGAAAACTGCTACGAAGACGAAGAAGAGTCTTAAATTCTTCCCTGCTTGGTACGAGACCGGGCTCTTTTAAACCCACATCATGTTATCGGGATGCTGTACTCTTGTAGTTGGATTGCAGGCCTCCCGGCGGGCGACCGCTGGATGTTGGAAGCAATGAAAGTACAAGGAGGCAACCCACCTGCCAATTTGTGCAGGTTATAACTGGGCTCGAACGGCCGAAGCGGGGGTTGAATTTTGAAGCTGACCAGGAAGCTGGTCAGCTTTTCTTTTTAATCTATAGCACTGCGATATATTGTTCAGATCATTTTTCATTTTTGAATTTTTACACAGCGCTTGCAACAAAGCACATGATCGGGTATAATAACCAAGTATATTTTGCAACTTTTTTCGTAGAGAGGATTGAACCGAATGAGCGCATCCCGTGAAAAGAAAAAACGCCAGGAGCAGTACGAATCTGGCGAGCTGACCAGAACTGCCAGCAGCAAGCCGAAGAAAACAATCTGGAAGACTGTTCTTGGCATCGTCTGTGCAGTTGTATTCGTGCTGGTTTTCGTTCTGCTGATGTTCCTGAACACCGGCTTTATGGAAAAACACACCACAGCCGCCACAATTGGCGACCATAAGCTGACCCCTGCCATGTATAACTATTTTTATAAGGATAGTATTTCCACCATTCAGAACAACTACGGCAGCAACTGGTCTTCTATGGTAGATACCACCAAGCCGTACAGCGAGCAGATCTATGACCAGTCCACCGGCCAGACCTGGGAAGAATACTTTATGTCGTACACCAACGATGCCATCACCGAGGCCTATGCTGTCTACGATGCGGCAATGGATGCCGGTTTCACACTGGATGAAGACACGGAGAATTATATCACCAGCTTTATCGACACCATGGAGACCTCTGCAACAACACGCGGCTATAGCTCCGCAAACGCGTTGCTTGCCGCCAACTATGGCAAGGGCTGCAATACAGATAATTATGCCGAGTATCTGCATGTGCAGCACATTGCAAGTGCCTATGCCGCACAGATTCGGAGCGGCTACACTTACACCGATGAAGAAAAGGAAGCCTACTATAACGAACATCAGCTCGATTATGACATGGTAAACTTCCGCATCTATATGTTTGACGGCACCGGCAAAACGGATGACAGCCAGACGCCGACCGAGGAAGAACAGGCTGCGGCATTGGTCGACGCAGAGGCCAAAGCCAATGAGATGGCCTCCAAAATCGACAGCGAAGACGAATTCCTCCGCCAGGCCTATATGGCAGATTTTGAGCAAACAGAAGATCAGGCAACCGCAGAAGCGATCGCTAACAGCTCAATCGACAGCGACACGCTGCAGTCTCGCTACACCTACAGCTGGTGCACCTATCTTGGCGGCGATGAGTGCGCAACCTGGCTCTTTGACGAAAATCGTCAGGCAGGCGACACCACAACCGTTACCTTTAACAATTATGCTTGCGTTGTCTACTTTCTCTCTCGTGAGAACAATGACTACAATCTGGTCAATGTCCGTCATATTCTGATTGCACCTGAAGAAGTCACTGCAACCGCAGATGAAGACGAGGCAGAAACCGCAGCCCGTCAGGAGCAGGCCAAGGCCGATGCACTGGCGCGTGCACAGACGATCCTGGATACCTATCTGGCCGGCGATCAGACGGCAGAAGCTTTCGGCGAGCTTGCAAATGCGAACTCTGCAGATACTGGCTCCAACACCAACGGCGGCCTGTACGAAAACATCTACAAAGGTCAAACCGTGGAAGGCTTTGATGACTGGTGCTTCGATCCCATCCGGAAGCCCGGCGATACCGGCATTGTAGAGACCACCTATGGCTATCACATCATGTACTATGTCGGCACCGGTGACACCTACCAGCACTATCTGGCAAACAATGCACTCGTTAACCAGGCATTCACTGACTGGACCGACGAAGCAACTGCCGGTTATACCCTGACAACAAGCAGTTTTAATATGAAGTTTGTCAACAAGGATTGATTCTGTATCCGACTTCACATCCATGTAATCAAAAATCCCGGACATCAATTGGTGTCCGGGATTTTTCAATTGAAAGATTGACTTTTTCTGTCGCGGAATCTATGATTTAACAATCCCCCAGACGAAGGAGACAAACGATATGGAGCATCCCTTTCTCCGAGAAGAAATGTTGATTGGGCACGACGCATTGATACAGCTGCAGCATTCCCATGTCGCTGTATTTGGCATCGGCGGCGTCGGAAGCTTTTGCGCCGAAGCGTTAGCCAGAGCCGGTATCGGTGCATTGACATTGATCGATCACGACACAGTCAGCCTAACCAATCTCAATCGGCAATTGATTGCCCTACACTCTACCATCGGTCAAAACAAGGCAGAAGTCATGGCCGCCCGCATTCTGGATATCAATCCGAACTGTCAAGTTACGGCGCTTCCCTTGCGCTACACGGAGGAGAATAAGGCACAATTTTTTACCCAACACTATCATTATATTATTGATGCAATTGATATTGTCACCTGCAAGCTCAGTCTGATTCAGAATGCACACCAACGCAGCATTCCAATCGTCAGCGCAATGGGAACTGGTAATAAACTCCATCCGGAACTGTTTCAGATCACCGATATTTCTAAGACACAGGTCTGCCCGCTGGCCAGAATTATGCGCAAAGAACTGCGCGCCCGTGGAATTGTCCACCATATGACGCTTTGGAGTCCAGAAGTCCCTGTTGTGCCGCAGGCGTTGGAAGCGCCGCCTCCCGGTCGGAATCCAACTCCCGCATCTGTCTCCTGGGTTCCATCCTGCGCAGGTCTCATGCTCGCCGGATTTGTTCTTCGCTCCCTGATCGCATCGGATGCAGAATAAAAATCCCTCTCTTGTCAATACTGGACAGGGGAGGGATTTTCTTGCAAAAAGTGCCCAGTTGGAAGCTGATGTGCTCCGGTGCTGCCGCAGGATTCGCCAACGGCCTGTTTGGCGCGGGCGGCGGCATGATTTTAGTTCCGCTTCTCACCCGATGGTGTCATATGGAAGAGCGTAAAGTCTTCCCCACCGCCATCTGTGTCATGTTGCCACTCTGTATTGTCTCTCTTTTTATTTACTTGCAGCATGGCGTTTTGGATTTCCATTCTGCATGGCCGTATCTCGCTGGCGGACTGGCCGGTGGAATTCTCGGCGGGCTACTCTATCCCAAAGTCCCTACAAAATGGCTCCACCGATTATTGGGACTTGTGATTCTATACGGAGGCTGGCAACTGATATGTCTTTAATCTTTAGCGCTGCAGCCGCTGGTCTTGTCTGTGGTATCTTTTCCGGCTTTGGCGTTGGCGGCGGAAGCCTTCTAATGGTTTGGATGACTGTAGCCCTCAGCATGGATCAGCGATTGGCACAAGGAATCAACCTGCTTTACTTTCTCCCAACCGCACTTTCTGCGCTGCTCTTTCACAGCAAACGGCATGTTGTCGCCTGGAAATCCATTTGGCCCGCAATTCTGACCGGTACGCTCTTCGCCGCATTGGCAGCCTGGATTGCCGTTACGGTAGAAATCACCCTGCTACGCCGTCTTTTCGGTGCATTTTTACTTCTGACCGGTCTCTCTGAACTGCTCTGGAAGCCAAAACGACCTGCGGAGTAAATTCTCCGCAGGTCGTTTTTGATAAAGTCTAAAGTCAATGCAACTGATTCCGCTTAAAATCCAGATAGCTTTCCAGGATCAAGCTGGCCGCTACTGCATCCACATTCTTGCGGTGCTTTGCCATTTTTTTACCATTAGCTGACAAGATCTGGTGTGCATCAATTGAGGTACGCCGCTCGTCCCAGAGTACAACTTCCATACCCGTCCGTTCCTGCAGTGCCATAGCAAAAGCACGATAGAGCGCTGCGCGCGGTCCTTCTGTGCCATCCATATTTTTCGGAAATCCCATCACAATTTCCGTCACACCGTGTGGTGCAACCAATGCCGCAACGGCATCCGCTGCTTTTTCCCGGTTCCATTCATGAATCACTGTGGTAAATCCTGCCAGCAATCCCAGTGCGTCCGAAATTGCAATCCCAGTTCGGGCATCTCCATAATCAATGGCCATAATTTTCATGCTATTCACCTCTGCCAAGCATTATAACAACGGAAGAAAAATTTTGCAAATATCTGTTGACCTGCCAGCGTTCCTATGATAGAATAACATTACCTGTGAAAAAGGGTTTTCTTTTTTTATGCCTTTTTCAGCTCGGTCTGCCGGGTGCACTGTGCCCGGAAAGCGCCTGGTGATACAGGGAGGCACGGACAAGTCGTCCGAATTTATTAAGGAGGTGCCGAACAATGCGCGTCAAGGTTACACTCAGATGCAGCGAATGCAAACAGCGGAACTATAACACCATGAAGAACAAGAAGAATGACCCTGATCGTCTTGAGATGAAGAAATACTGTCCGTTCTGCCGGAAGCACACCGTTCACAACGAGACGAAATAAGCATTTGGAATCCATCCAATGCAGAAAGGGTGAAAACAATGGCAGAAGCCAACAAAAAAGAAGGTTTCTTCTCCAGAGTCAAGCGTTTCTTCCGTGAAATGCGCAGCGAGCTGAAGAAAGTTGTTTGGCCGACCAAGAGCCAGATCATCAACAATGTTATCGTTGTCCTGGTCTGCTGCCTCATTATCGGTGCCTGCATCTGGATCTTCGATGCTGTTGCCGGTCTTTTCGTCCAGGGTATTATTTCCCTCGTCAAAGGGTAATGCACCATGACAGACGAAGCAAGATGGTATGTGGTTCACACCTATTCTGGCTACGAGAATACGGTGAAGGCCACCATTGAAAAGAATGTTGAAACCAGACATCTGGAACATCTGATTTATGAAGTTTCCATTCCGATGGAGACCGTCACGGAAGTGACGGACAAAGGCCCCAAGACTTACGATCGCAAAGTATTCCCCGGTTATGTCCTTGTAAAAATGATCATGACCGACGAAAGCTGGTATGTGATTAAGAATGTGCGCGGTGTCACCGGCTTTGTCGGTTCCGCGAACAAGCCGACTCCCCTGACTGAGGACGAAGTTGCCCAGCTCGGCGTTGAAACGCGCGAGGTTGTGGTGAACTACGGAGTCGGAGACAGCGTCAAGGTCTGCGACGGCCCGCTTGCTTCCTTCATCGGCACAGTGGAAGCGATGGATGTGGACAAAAACAAGGTCCGCGTTGTCGTGTCCATGTTCGGGCGTGAAACCCCGGTTGAGCTGGAGCTTGACCAGGTTGAGCCCGTATCTTCCGTTTCCTAAACCGTTTCGGTTTGAACGTGGGAGGGATGTTCTGCATCCCGCCAATTTACCACTTTATTCAGGAGGTGCTTATTATGGCACAGAAAGTAACAGGTTATATCAAGCTGCAGATTGATGCAGCAAAGGCAACTGCTTCTCCCCCCGTTGGCCCGGCTCTGGGTCAGCATGGTGTTAACATTGCCCAGTTTATTAAGGAATTCAACGAGCGTACCAAGGATCAGGCCGGTTTCAAGATTCCGGTTGTCATCACGGTTTACGCTGACCGCAGCTTCACCTTTATCACCAAAACCCCGCCCACCCCGACACTGATTCTGAAGGCACTGAACATTCAGAAGGGTTCCGGTGTTCCGAACAAGGATAAGGTTGCTACCATCACCAAGGCACAGATTCAGGAGATCGCGGAGAAAAAAATGCCGGATCTGAACTGTGCAACTCTCGAATCCGCGATGACGCAGGTTGCTGGCACTTGCCGCAGCATGGGCATCACGGTTGTAGACTGAGCTTAGGAGGTAGAAAACATGTCCGGTAAGAAGTATATTGACAGCGCAAAGCTGATTGACCGCAGCGTCCAGTACGATGTGAATGAGGCCATGGATCTGGTCTGCAAGTCCGCCAAGGCCAAGTTTGATGAGACCGTCGAGATTCACATCCGTTTGGGTGTCGACTCCCGCCACGCTGACCAACAGGTCCGCGGTGCTATTGTCCTGCCGAACGGCACTGGCAAGTCCGCCAAGGTTCTGGTCTTCGCCAAGGACGCAAAGGCTGAGGAAGCCAAAGCTGCCGGCGCAGACTTTGTCGGTGGTATGGAGCTGGTTGAGAAGATCACCAAAGAAAACTGGTTCGACTACGATGTCGTTGTTGCAACCCCTGACATGATGGGTGTTGTTGGCCGTCTGGGTAAGGTTCTGGGTCCGAAGGGCCTGATGCCCTCCCCCAAGGCTGGCACTGTGACCCCGGATGTCACCAAGGCTGTCAACGAAATCAAGGCTGGTAAAATCGAGTACCGTCTTGACAAGACCAATATCATTCATTGCCCGATTGGCAAGGCTTCCTTCGGTACCGAAAAGCTTGCAGAGAACTTCAATGCACTGCTGAACGCTGTTGTCAAAGCAAAGCCGGCGGCTGCAAAGGGTCAGTATATTAAGAGCTGCGTTGTCGCCTCCACCATGGGTCCTGGCGTCAAGGTTGCTACCAGCAAGTTTAACTAATTGCTTTAAGATATTGACAAATCAATTCTGATCTGTTAATATATCCTCAATATGCGCTGCCAGAGACCGCAGGAGGCATTTGCCGCAACGGGTTTTCCCTTTCCTGCCGAGGTGAGCCACCAAATGGATTTGTCCGTTTCAGTGTCCTCCCGTCTTTCGGCGCGAGGACACTTTTTTATTCGGAGGTGAATTTTCATGCCCAACGCAAAGGTTTTGGAAAGCAAAAAGGCTGTGGTCGACGCTCTGGCTGAAAAGCTGCAAAACGCTACCGCTGCTGTTTTTGTCGATTACAAGGGCATCACGGTTACCAAGGACAACGAACTCCGCAACAAGTTCCGTGAAGCTGAGGTTGACTACGCAGTTGTCAAGAATACCCTGACTCGTTTCGCCGCCAACAAGGTCGGCTATACTGAGTTCGATGAGATTCTGAACGGCACAACTTCCATGGCAACCACCACGGGGGATCCGATTGCTCCGGCAAAGATCATCTGTGACTTCGCCAAGGCCAACAATGACATTCTGACCATCAAGGGTGGTATTGTCGAGGGTTCTGTTCTGACTGCCGATCAGCTGATGCAGTTCGGTAAGCTGCCCTCCAAGAATGCTCTGGTTGCTCAGGTTCTTGGTACTTTCCTGGCCCCCATCTCTTCCTTGGCTGTGGTTCTGAACCAGATCGTCGAGAAGAATGGCGGTGCTCCCGCCGAGGCTGCTGCTGAAGAAGCTGCTCCTGAGGCTTAATTCAACAACTTACTAAAAATATTGGAGGTAACTATAATGGCTAGCGAAAAGATTGCTGCTATGATCGAAGAAGTGAAGTCCATGACCGTTCTGGAGCTGTCCGAACTGGTTCATGCTCTGGAAGAGGAGTTCGGCGTTTCCGCCGCTGCTGCCGCTGTTGCTGCTCCGGCTGCTGATGCTGGCGCTGCTGCTGCCGATGTCAAGACCGAGTTCAATGTTGTCCTGACCGAAGTCGGCGCAAACAAGATTGCTGTTATCAAGGTTGTCCGTGAGGCTACCGGCCTGGGCCTGAAGGAAGCTAAGGAACTGGTTGATTCCGCTCCGAAGACCCTGAAGGAGAACATGAACCAGGAAGATGCCGATGCTCTGATTGCCAAGCTGAAGGAAGCTGGCGCTACTGCAAAGGCAGAGTAATTTCTGTGACTAAACGCCCCGATGCTTGCATCGGGGCGTTTTCTTTGTTTTATTTTCTCTTCTTCAGCAATACCGCATACCGCATAAATTGCTGCACTTATTTTTGTGCTATAATACAAAGTCGGCCAGATCGATTCTTATGAATCTGAATATTTTGAAATCCAGCCTGCTGTAAAAACGCTTTCAATTCCATATCTCGGTAGACACGCATACCATCAATTCTTTTTGTCCATTTTTCATCTCTTGCACTGTCACCACTGCAGTCATTACAGATGAAAAAAGTTCCTCCCGGCTTTAATACGCGATAAACCTCACGGAAGCTCTGCAAAAGGTCTGGCCAAAAGTAAATCGTCTCAAACGCTGTGACTAAATCAAACCACGATGCTGCAAAAAGCATATGACTGACATTTCCCTGCATCACAACGCAGCGGCCATTTGCAATTGCCTCCGCATTTACTTTCTTCGTTTTTTCTACACTGACGGCGGAATAGTCAATTCCTTTCACAATTCCATTGGGGCATCGCTTGAGAAGCTTTCGAATATTGGCACCGCCACCACAACCGCAGTCGAGTACTTTTGCATCGGCTGGCGGATTCAAAAATCGGAGTCCCCATCTTGACACCGGCTGATGGCAGAGATTCATCAGAGAAACAACCAATTTTCCACCGGTTCCAACCGGCTTTCGAGTATTATCTAAAAACGACATTGCGTTCCCTCCATTGTAATGCTTGAGATCACTGGATTTTTAGTTAGTTATTGCTAACACAAAAGCTTTTGAAAAGCTGCCTTTATAGCAGCCCATAAACATCAATCAATTTATTTCTATTATAGCTATCCTCTCAAGCATTTTCAAGGGTATAGCAAAAAGCTCTGGAACTGTAACCAGTTCCAGAGCTTTTTGCTATACTGCTTTACAGCGCCGCTGCGACAGCCGCAATCGCCGCAGTATCGACAGATTCAATATTACCTTCATCTGCTGCTGCCGCAATTGCAGGGTCAATCGGCAACCGAGCCAAGATCGGCAGCTGATATTCTTTTGCCGCTTCATCCAGATGGCTCTTGCCAAAAACCGCAATTTTCTTCCCACAATCCGGACAGGCAAGATAGCTGTAATTCTCCACTAAACCAATGACCGGAATATCCATTGCACCTAACATTTTGACTGCCTTGCCAACAATCATGGATACCAACTCCTGAGGCGAGGTTACCACAACAGCACAGTCAACCGGCAGAGACTGGAACACAGTCAGCGGCACATCGCCCGTTCCAGGCGGCATGTCAACAAACAGGTAATCCACATCGCCCCAAGCGACATCGGTCCAGAACTGCTGTACCGCACCGCCTAAAATCGGTCCTCGCCACAAAACCGGATCTGACTCATGCTCCAGCAGCAGATTAACGGACATAATTTTTACGCCGCCTTTACTTACCACCGGATAAAGAGTGTTCTCCTGGACTTCCGGATGCTCCTGAACATGGAACGCCTTCGGAATTGAGGGGCCGGTAATATCTGCGTCCAGAATTCCAACCTGATAACCTCTTCGCTTCATCTCCACTGCCAGCATTGAAGTCACCGTACTCTTGCCAACACCGCCCTTGCCGCTCACCACAGCAATCACTTTCTTCACACGCGAACCCGCATTTGCCTGTGCAATCAGGCTCTCAGCCGTGCGGTCACTGCAGCTTTCACCACAAGTAGAACAATCATGGGTACATTCGCTCACTCAGACGCCCTCCTTCTCTCTAGAGCCTCAATTATCTTCTGTATATTATAAAGATTCCATTCAGCAAAGTCAACATTCAAGGCTGCGGGTATCGGAAAGTTTCGTCCATTCCTCCTCCTTATTGGAATTCAGAAATGCGCGAAAGCCATCTCAATTCCCGAAGCACAAGTTAATCCCCGCTTTTACAAATGCAAATACTTCGCGCAGGGTATAGTTAATTTCAAAAATCCATTGCGAAGTCAGCGCAGACATTCCCTTGACATCGCACTCCAAAGCAGTGGCCAGAAATTTTGCGCGAGCCATGTGATACTCACTGGTAATCAGGACAAAATTGGTTGCATCCCCACCATCTGCTTCCATCACGATACGGCTAAAACGCAGATTTTCCAGTGTATTGTGTGCTTGATCTTCCATAAGAATCCTTGACGGTGCAATTCCATGCTTCTGCAAGTAGTTCCGCATCGCCTCGGCTTCCGAGATTCCCTCATCTGGGCCCTGTGCCCCGGAAACTACAACCTTACCATCGGGGTTCTCCGCTAAGTATCGCAACGCGCAATTCAGGCGGGACACCAACACCGGGGACGGCTCCATTCCCCGCACCTGCGCTCCCAGCACGACCGCATAATCTGCCCGCTGTACGGTGTTTAAATCCGCCATACCGATTCCCATAATCGCAGCCATTGCCGTCTCCAGCAAGATTGTTCCGCCTGCTGCAAAGGCCAGCAGGCCATTGCGCCATTTAGCTGCTGCGCCGCGGCGGTGCAGCAGCCATAAAGCACCGCAAAGCACGCCAAAAGCGATTATGCAAAGTCCCGTCATAGAAAAGCCAAACGGCGCTAGTATCAACGCAATCCCAAGAATACACAAGCAAGCGCCAACTGCTAACATCCTGTGACCTCCTCCAGTGCTGCCGATGCCTGCTCCCACTGTGCATAGAGTACAGATAAAGCAGCCTCCGCTGCATTTTTTTCCTCCATCAGCCGTGAAAGCTCCTGATAGTCCATCGATGCCGCCGTAATTTGCGGATCAAAGGCTGCTACCGCTTGTTCCTGCTTCTCAATTTCCCGCTCTAGCCGTGCAACCTGCTTTTCCAGATCCCGGCTGCCGCCTTTCGGCTTCTCTTTTTTGGGTTTGGGGACAGCCACCGGTGCAGTAGGACGCTGCATTGCCTCTCGCTCCCGCATCGCACGGAATTTTTGGTAATTAACCGGATAATCCTGAATCTTTCCATCTGCCAGTTCCCAAATACGCGTTGCAAACCGGTCGACAAAATAGCGGTCATGTGAAACGAAAAGCAATACTCCCTCGTATTCCTCTACAGCGGATTCAATCCATTCCCGCGCCGGAATATCCAGATGGTTTGTCGGCTCATCCAGAATCAACAGATTGATTTTCTGCTCCATCAAAATACAGAGCTTTAACCGCATCTGTTCGCCGCCAGACAAGGCCGAAACCTGCTTAAATACATCCTCGCCCTGAAACAGGAAGCTCCCCAGGCGGTCCCGTGCTGCCTGTACTGAGCATTTCGTTTCATAAAGCATTGTATCCAGCAGTGTCCGTTCCGGGTGATCAAAGCATAAAATCTGCGGCAAATAGCCAATCCGCACAGAAGGGCCAAACTTAATTCGGCCGGAGGTCGGCTGTTCTTCCCCCAATAAAATTTTCAAAAAAGTCGATTTTCCGGTTCCGTTGTCGCCCAACAGTGCAATGCGTTCTCCACCGCTCACAGTCAGTGCAACATCAGAAAAGAGTGTTCTGTCCTGGAAGCATTTGGAGAGTCCCTTCACCTCCAGTACCAGATCTCCAAAAAAGTCACGGGATTCAAATCGGGCCTGCAGTACTTTTTCAGTCTTTGGTTTTTCTACCGTGTGCATCCGTTCAATTCGCTTTTCCATCGAAGCCACACGGCGGTAAGTTTTATCCATTCCCTTAAAGGCCCACATGCTCAATTTTTCCGCTGCTTTTTCCAGTTGCTCAATCTTGGCTTGTTCCTTCTCATACTGGCGCATCTGCAGTTCCAAACGCGCCTGCTTTTCCTGTACGAAAAAGGAATAGTTTCCATTATAAAACGCCGCTTTTCCATCCACCAGCTCAATGATCCGATCCACAACCTGGTCCAGAAAATATCGGTCATGGGAGATTGTCAGCACCGTTCCCTTGAACTTGTGTAAATAGGCCTCCAGCCACTCTACGCTCTTCATATCCAGATGGTTTGTCGGCTCATCCAGCAGCAGGATGTCCGTTTTTTCCAGCAGCAGCCGCGCCAGATTTACGCGCGTCTTCTCACCACCGGAAAGCCGGTCAAATACCGTCTCACGCATCGCATGCGAAATGTCCAGGCCATTACAGATTTTGTCCGTCTCATGGTCGGTTTCATAGCCGCCGCCCACCGTATAGCGGTTGAGCAGTTGATCGTACTGATGCAGTTCCGCATCGGTTGCACCCGATGCCATTGCCTTTTCCAGGGCACTCATTTTTTCCCGAATCTGATCCAGCTCCGCAAAGGCACTATGCAGGACCTGTTCTACCGTCCATCCCTCCGGATAATGTGGAATTTGTGAGATCAGTCCGATTTTCCTGCCGCTTGCAATTGCAACCTCTCCGCTGTCAATCGTCAGCTCTCCGGTCAAAATTTTAAAGATTGTCGTCTTTCCTGCACCATTCTTCCCCAAAAGTCCAACCCGTTCTCCGGAATTGATTTCAAAGCTCACGCCATCGAGCACATTGGTTTCCTGGTCAAAGGCTTTAACGACCTCTTTTACTGTAATCTCAATCATAGCAATTTTTCCAGTTCCTCTCTGGTATAAAGCAAATTCACCGCTTCCAGTAGTGCATTCGTACTCAAATGCTGTGGAAGCCCTAGCTTCTGCTTCAGCGTTTGCCGCCGTGCAGCACTGTCCGGCCACCCGGATAGTCTCAGCTCATAGAAATCTGTCTTCGTCATCTGTTGTGAACGACACATTTCCGTTCCATCCATCTCCGCCCCAGCTTGCTCCAGGGCTCGGAGCAGTACTTCCGGTGTCATGCCCTCTACGCCGAGCTTTCCCTCTTTCCCCGGTTTTCGTTTCCGCCGTTCCTTTCCGGTCACATCCGGCACATAGGCATGCAGCACCTTCTCTTTCGGCAATGCTCCGCGCAAATAATTACGGATTACAAATCCCGCACCGTCCGGATCCGTCAGAATAATCAGGCCCCGTTTCTCTGCAATCTGACGCAGCAGTGCCAATAACTCCCGGTCTTTCATCACGCCAAACCCCGCCGTGGTAAAAATGGGTGCATCTACAATCTGCCGGAGTGCATTTTGATCATAGCGTCCCTCTACGACAATCGCCTGTTTAATTTTAACCATGCCGTCTCGCCTCCGCCAATTCTACCAATAACAGTTCCAACAATCGCTCCGGCTCGTCATAAGAGGATTTCAAACGGTAGTCCGTCTCTGCACAACGGTCCACCGCCAGCACGCACCAGCGCATCGGTACATCTCGCGCCGCCTTCATAGCAAGCCGTGCCGCATAGTCGCTAACGCCCGCAAGCTGCACCAAATAGTCCGTGCTCTTTCCCTGCTCTTGAAGGACTTTTGCCATATGCAATCGCCGCAGCTGTGTGCCAATCGCGCCCAAAATAACCACCGGCTCCTGCTGCATCAGCAGCACTGTATGGAGCCGCTCCAACGCTCTGTCATAATCTCCAGCGCCAATTGCATCCGAAATTTGAAATGCCACCGCATCCAAAACCGGTTCAACTACCATATTGATATCTGTGCGGGTAACGCGATTCCCTGAAACATAAGCCGAGAGCTTTTCAATCTCTGACGAGAGCGTCGTCATAGCGCCACCCGTCTGAAACACCAGATAAGCTGCATCTTCCGGAGAAATTTCCTTGCCCGCTGCCCGAAAGTGCTTGGCAATCCAGTCCGTCAAAGCACGCTGTGTCTGCTTTCGAAATTCTACAACATGCGCCTTTTCCTTGATCAACGCAGTCAGCTTCTTCTGTCGGCCATCCGGTTTATAGGCCACCGTATCATATAGAAACACCACAATTGTCGTTTCCGGTAGATCAGAAAGCATTGCAAGCAACTGGCTACGCTCTGATTCCGGTGCCCGAAAAAGGTCATACTCTTCCACTACCGTCAGCGTATGTTCCGACATCATCGGCAACGCTTCCAGTGCACCTGCTAGGGCGTTGAGATCCAGATCTTTTCCATCCAGGCGATGAAAATTAAAAGTTTCCGCCGGACCACTAACCGTTTTCTTTCTGAGCATCTCCAAATAATAATCCCGCAGGTAGGGCTCCTCACCATAAAAGATGTAAAAATTTTCCGGCGCATTCTGCCGTAGCGCTGCCTTCAGCGCGTCATATTCCGTATTTTCTGTCTTTTGCCGTGCCATGATTTCACCGCCCCGTTATCAAAGTTCCGTCGAGATCTGTGCGAAAAATCTCTGCGCCGCTCGCCTGCATTCGCTCCAGTGCCGCTGTACCGGGCAAACCATAATTGTTTTCTCCAACCGAAATCCAGATCATCTCCGGTTTTACTTTCTGCAGGAGCGTTTCACAAGTTGCAGAATTGGAGCCGTGATGTCCTGCCACCAGGACATCCACCATCGGAATTGCGTGCTGCCGCAACAGCCTCCGCTCTGTCGCCGCACTCATATCGCCTGTTACAAGGCCGGAAAAGGACGCCGACGACGCCAGCACCGAAATCCCTGATTCATTATCTTCCCCAGCAGACACCGGTGCATAAATCTCCAGGCTTCCATTTCCTAACGCAACCGTCTGGTCTGCTGTCACATAGACAACTTGTGTTTCCATCTCCGCTGCTGCATTCAAAATTTCCGCTGCGAGTTCCTGTGTCTTTGTAGCCTGCGGCAACAACAGCTTGTCCGTCGGCACCGTGTAAAGCAGCTGCGCTGCACCGCCCGCATGGTCCCGGTCGTAATGCGTCAAAATCAAATAATCCAGCTTACGGCAGCCCATACGCTGCAAATAGGCAGCCGCTGTCTCGGCCGCCTGATTGTCCTCCGAACCTCCACAATCAATCAGTGCGCTCTGACCGCCGCTCACAACAGCGATACTCTGCCCCTGACCTACATCCAGTGCAGAAAATAAAAACCTGGAATTCACTGCTGCGTTATCCAGATGATTCAGAAGCAGCACTAGCGATAGGGACAACGCCAATGCGCCAACTGGAATCAACGGATGCCGGGTTTTACCACTCGCCAGGCAGAGCAGTACGACACTATACGCAAAAACAAGCCATGCAATCACCAGAATCGAACTGGTGTACACAGCAGCAAAGGGCACCATCGACAACCGGCGAACGGTGCCGAGAATATAGGATACCAATCCAGTATTAATTTCTGCAAGAATCGTGCCCAATGGGAGCCAGAGATAACTCAGCAAAACCGCCGCCATTGCCAGTACAAAGCATACTGTGACAACAGGCAGAACCAACAAGTTTCCAATCGGCGCAATCAGGCTGATGCTTCCGAAATACAGCGCAGACAGCGGCAGGGTAAAGGCAGTCGCTCCCAGTGTCGCTGCAATCGTATCGGTTCCAATACGCACAACGCCCCTGACAGTCCACAGCGGAATTTTTCGCAGCAGCCAATCAGTTTTACGGCGTATCCGATCTGAGAACAGAAAAATGCCCGACACGGATGCAAAAGAGAGCTGCAGCCCCACATTGGCAATTGCCCATGGATTCACTGCTAACAAAAGCAGCAGCGCTGCGCCCAACGATGTTGGCGGATCTGCCTCTCGCCTGCAGATTGGCGCCAAAAGCAGGAAACTCTGCAAAACGCCTGCACGCACCACGCCGGGCGTCCCGCCAATAAAGGCAAGGAACAGCACTGTCACCGGCAGTCCAATCAGCGCCGCCATTCTTCTGTGGCGGCGTATCAAAACCAGTACCGCGCTGAGCAGCACAGAAACATGCATCCCCGAAACCGCAACCATGTGATAGACACCGACACGCTTCATCGCCGTCACATCTCGGACGGTCAGTTGTGTCCGGGAGCCCGTCAGCAGCGCTGTAACCAATCCGCTGCTCTTCTGCGGAAAAATCTGACTGATCCGCTCCTGAATTGCTCGATTCCAGCATACAGGCCGCAGCCAAATTGGTATTTTCTCCGGGCGTGTGTATGCAAAGGCTTTTACCGAAGCGGTAAGGACATATCCACTGGAGCGGTTATAGAGATTGCCAATCTCGCGTGCTGCAGATGACAGCCTCGCCGTCGCCTGCAGTCGATCTCCCGGCTGCAGCTGCATCGCCGCTTCTGGAAGATAGTATTTTGTCTTGATCGGATGTCCGTTCCAATCTGTCAACGCCGAAACAACTGCACCATAGCGTGTTTCCGTCGGATACCCGCAGATTTCCGCAGAAATCTCAACCGCTTCCCCAACGGCCTGCATTGCCGGTTTCTCGATCACTGCATTATAACCGCCGCACCACAGCAATCCCACCGCAATGCCAAACGACATAATCGCAATTCTGCGCAATTCCTGTCTTTTAAACAGCGCTGTTACAAGACAAATCAGTGCCACGCCAATCAACACCGCCCACAAAACCAGCGGCACCGCAAGATAGACATAAAGCGCAGCAGCAAGCGCAAATCCTATCGAAAATAGTAGTAATTTCCGCATCAGCGTTCATCCGTCAGTCCGAAAATATAATCGGTCGTTGTTTTATAATAATCCGAGAGCTTAATCACAGCCCATACAGGGATTTCCCGCTCACCAGATTCATAGCGGCGATAGACGCTTCGATGCATGTTCAGATATTCTGCAACTTCCTGCTGTGTCAAATCC
>CAKTFW010000026.1 GCA_934561175.1 uncultured Oscillospiraceae bacterium | reverse complement strand
TGCTGCTGCACAACATTTCCACCGGAATCCAGAACGCGGGAGCTTTGCCTGACGAGAAAAAGGCGGAGGAACTGCGGACTTTTCTGACTACGACCACTGACCTAAATCTGGGCGAAAACGCAGAAGAGATCATGCGTGATGCAAAATGTGGCGTTCTGTTCCGTGAAGAAGCAGCCCTTTCCGAAACGGACTGCGGCACATTCTGGACGGAACTGCTCTCGACGCGCCCGGTGGAAGACTACTATAACCGCGTCGATCCGGACGGCTTGTTTGAGCTTTTCTCCGAGTTGTCCTCTGCCTATGCCTACTTTGGCGGGAAAAAGGATGAGGAAATGGGTGAAGCGCAGGACTACCGGAATACGCTGGAAGAAGCCTATAACACCCACTGGCAGAACAAGGTGCTGCTCCATCCTGATGTGGAACGAGCGAAGCGGCTCTTGGCGCAGGGCAAGTTTCCGGATTACGAGGACATTTGCCGCGAGATATTACTGGTCGAATATCCGGAAGAAGTCCCGCATGAAACCGCCGAACATTTCGGTGAATTGTCGTGGAACGACATTCTGAATGATGTGTTCGCAAGTAACACGGCAAAGGGCATCCAGATGTGGCGGCGGCTTTTGGACATTGCGGAGCCGTCTCTGAAAACC
This sequence comes from uncultured Oscillospiraceae bacterium, assembly GCA_934561175.1. Classification (GTDB taxonomy): domain Bacteria; phylum Bacillota; class Clostridia; order Oscillospirales; family Oscillospiraceae; genus CAKTFW01. The sequence goes on along the minus strand of CAKTFW010000026.1, from coordinate 18,585 downwards.
GACGCTAAAACTGCCGAAAAACTTCTCCCGGACTGGGATTGGCTGGATTCTCCGAGCCATGATCAAGTGCTGCTGCTTTTGACCGCACTGGATGATGAGCGGTTCGCGTCGCAGCTTTTCGAGAGTGCATCCATTGGCAGATTACAGTATGATGTTCTGAATGCCTGTCGTGACTGCGGACAAGAGAAACTGGGGCAGCATTGCCTTGCGCTTGCACTGAAAAATCCATGTCTTGAAGAAAACTGGAAGAAGCGGCTCAGTCGTGTGTTCGCCACAACACCGTCTTCCAAAACGGCAAAGCCGCGATCTCATGCGACCGCAAAGCCCGTCATAGACACGAAGCCTGATGACGGCACAGTATACCATTATTGCTCTGTTCAGGTTCAGGGAACGCGCCGCCCGTATGCGTATCTGACCGGCGGCTTGCCGCTCAAGGTCGGAGATTGGGTCGAGCTTCCGTTTGGGAAAGACGATGTGCTGCGGCATGGGCAGGTCAAAGCCGTTATGGACTGTACGCGCATGGTCGCGCCTTGGCCTCCGGAGCAAACAAAGGCTATTATCCGTGTGGTGGAAGCACCAGCAGAAGCAGAGAAGCAGGTATTACCATCTAAGGCAGAATCACCTTCGGAACTATCTCCAAAATCGACACAGAAGAAAGAACCCGTGCTGGCTTCTACGCCAAAGGCGGCAACGGCACTAAAAATTCCGCCTGCATCAGCGTCAACATCACCCAATATGGGCGGGGAAATGGTGCAGTTTCTGGGAAAAGTCGAGGCAGGAAAAGGTCACAAAAAGGGCGTTCCGGATGAACCAGAAATCATTCCTGCTACCATTCCTAAACGCAAGTTCTCGCGGAAACTCATCTGCTGTAGTATTACGCTTTTTGCGTGCATCATAGCTGGTGTGATTTTTTGCAGATCTATCGTTGCTCATTACCAGCAGGCAGAACGGAGTCTCGCAGAAAATAACTTCCAAAGTGCTGTAATTGAATTAAGCCGCGTTCCCTTTTTCTATCGGAATCAGAAATCGCTTGGCCGCTATGCAGATCTGTGTCTCATGGCAGAGAGCGGAACGAAAGAAGACCTCAAAACTGCACTTGATGGGCTGGAATCACTGTTGGCCGACAGTGATGAAGCATTGAATGCACAGATGCAGCCACAGTATGAGAGCATCTATAAGCAGTATTATGATTTGCTCTATCAAGCAGCACTTGACTATTTGCAGAATGCTCGCTTTGCGCAGGCAGTGGAATATCTCCAGCAGATTCCGCCGGAATACCCTTGCATTGTGGAACTGCTGTGCTATGCACGGGCGCAGACTGATGTTGATAATTCCGATACCTCGCATCATCTAAAAACTGTATTATCCTCTTTGGAACAGATTCCTGCGGAATACGATGGCCCTTTTTCAGAAGATATTGTTGCGTTCAGAGCAGATCTTTTAGATATGATTACGGACGCAGAAACCAGAGAGGAACAGGCAAAGGCTGAAAGAGAAGCGGCTCAGGCCGCAGCAAAGAAGGCAGAGGAAGACAGAATCGCCGCACTAAAAGCCAGTGGTATTCCCTATATTGGTATGGCTGAGCGTGAGGTGAATTCTACCCGCCAGTTAGGAAAAGCGGCGTACAATGACCAGAATAGCGGAGAGTGGGTAAAGGGCGCTGATGGCAAGTATTTTTACGATACAAAGCAGGTCTACGCCTGGTACAGCAAGCAGAACGGAGATATGGTCTTTAAGGTCGAATGCAAAAATGGTGTTGTGATAAGCGCTGTGAAGTACGGCGGTGATACTTACTGGAACGGTGATCAGCTTCTTGTGAAGCTCGGCCCGCAGATCATCCACAAGTTCAATTCTGGCGGTACCACCAATAGCGGAAGTGACTCCAGCATCCGTGATGTGTATGACAATCCGGAAGACCTGTACGAAGAAAACCGGGACTGGTTCGATGATGAGGATGAAGCTTGGGACTATTGGTATGAGGATTGACATAAACATTTCTAATTGCAGCGCCTAATAAGCAACGGCCCATCGGCTCCGAAATTCATCGGAGCCGATGGGTATGTCTTTATTAGGCACACGGAATCAGTATTAAAATAAACCTCATTAGATTAAGTATCAAAATCTATTGTTTTCGCACCTGTGGTAGCGTAGAATAAGAATACCAAAATAAACGAAGGTTTATACTGATATCGGAGGTTATACTATGCGATACGGATATTGCCGAATTTCAAAACCAAAGCAAAGCATTAACCGTCAGATTCGAAACATTAAAGCGGCTTACCCAGATGCCGTCATTGTGGAAGAGGTCTTCACCCGAACACGGATGGATCGAAAAGAGTGGCCGAAGTTAGTCAAGCGAGTAACGGCTGGTGATGAGATCATATTTGATAGTGTTTCCAGAATGAGCGGTAATGCAGAAGACGGCTTTGCCGCCTATGAGGATCTATATAATCGTGGGGTGAGCCTCGTCTTTCTAAAAGAGCCGCACATCAACACAGCTACCTATAAAAAAGCTTTGGAAAATAATATTGCGCTTACTGGCAGCACGGTTGATCTGATCCTGGAAGGCGTCAACAAGTATCTTATGGAGCTAGCCAAAGAGCAGATCCGTCTTGCCTTTGAACAGTCAGAGAAGGAAGTGGAAGACCTGCACCAGCGCACGCGGGAAGGAATTGAAACAGCGCGGTTAAATGGCAAGATCCCCGGACGCCGGCCAGAAGCTAAGGTCGTGACGAAAAAGAGTATTGAGGCCAAAGCGACTATTCTGAAACACTCCATCGACTTTAACGGGACGCTTTCCGATGCGGATGTCATGCGGCTTGCTGGCATAGCGCGGAACACATATTATAAATACAAGCGAGAATTGCGAACAGAAGAAACAGAGGAATAAATTTTTCAGGTTGCGTCTTGACGCGCCTTGTCAACCACGGATACCATAGCAACAGGATGAGCGCGCATCCAGAAATGAGGAGCTACGATGAAAACTGCCCTTTACCATATCAGAAGCCGATGCAATTATTCTCAAAGCATGGCCGCCAAGGAACTGGGCGTTTCTCGCCAGATGTTCTCAGCCTGGGAAAGCTGTGGAAAGGCAATCCCACCGGCAAGAAAAATGGAGCTGGCCCGCCTATTCGGTGTGGGCGAGGAGATTCTGGATACACAGGAAGAGAGTGAAATTCTCAAGTACTGCGACCGGCCCATGTTTAGCCGAACCTGCCAGGGGCGGCAGGTATTCTCCTTCGCTCCTGAGAGTGAACATCCCAGAGTGTTTCTGGGGACTCCGCAGGAAAGTCGTCCGGAGGAGCAGTGCAAGGAATTGATGCAGCGTAAAAGCCGCCTTCTTGAGAATGTGGACGAGGTGCTTCGCTTTGATCCCCAGCGGCAGGCCGAACAATTGCCCGACATGGAAATTGCTGTTTCGGTGCTGGAGGGCTTCAGCAGCCTGATGAGTTGTGCCGGACAGATCGAACCCCAATATCGTGGGCGGCTGCTGCGGTTTATGCAGGAGCAGATTGAAGTGCTGAATGCCGTCCTGAACGGAGAAGATGCGCAACCCTACGACGAATGGCAACGGCAGCAGATCCATCTGTTGCGCTGCCGCTGGGGACAGCGCAATCGGCGTGCCGAACAACGGCAGACAGAAGGCAAAAAAGCAACTGCTGATAAGATTCTCTCCTGCATTGACCAGTGGTATCAGCAGGCTAAGAGCTACGGCTGGGATCGGGCGGAATTGCAGTGGCGACTCAATCAAATTCTGGAACAGGAGCCAAATGATAATGAATTGGATTGAATACCATACTGATACAAGATATTCCGATATTCTCTCTTTTCTTGGTGCAGAGGATGTAGTATACACATGTGCCCAGAATAACTGCAAAGCAGTTGCTATCACCGACCGCAACACGGTACAGGGTTATTTGATTGCAGAACGCGAAGCCAAAAAGAGAGGCATATCCCTGATTTATGGCATGACGGTGGATTGTCTGGATCGTGAGGATCGCTATGCTGTGACGCTGTTAGCGAAGAATCGAACCGGGCGGGAGAACATTTTTGCACTACTGCGTCTGATGGACGATATGGATCTTTCTCAAGGGCGCTATGTAACACGCCAACAGTTGGAGGCGCGCCGGGACGGTCTGCTGCTTGGAGCCAGCGCCCGTGATGGACAGCTCGTTCGAGCAATCCAGCTACGCAGAGGTGATATTGTCCTCAAGAATGTGGCTCTGACATATGACTATATAGAGCTTCCGTTGGAACCCTACGATGTAAGTGCGCGACTGTGCCGCCTTTCTCACGAATGCGGAGTGCCCACCTGCGCAGTACAGTGTGCTACCTTTGCCGGTGCTGAAAATGCTTATTATCATGCCCATCGAGCCATCACACAGTATTGGGGTAAATCTGAGGAAGCAGTTTCGTGGAAGAAACCGGAAGAGCTGACGGAGGACTTCCGGGAGTTGTATATCCTGCCGGGTGAGCGGGAGATCGTAGAGAAGGCCCTAACCGACAACCAGCAATGGATATTTGATCAAATTGAACCCATGCCCACAATGGTAGATCTCATGCAGCGGGGACAGGAGAAATTCCATCAGGAAAGGATGGCGAAGCTGCGGCAGGATGTGCAGGCTGCGCTTGTGAAGAAGTATGGCCCCGATGTAACACCGGCCATTCAGGAGAGGATGGTGCAGGAACTGGATGACATTGACCGTGCAGGCGCTGCGGGAATCATTCATATTCTGCAAGAGATCCGCTTGGCTCTCCCTAAAGAGGAACATCCCATCATGCTTTCTGCATTTTGGAACAGTTTTCTTTTGCTGTATTTGCTGGATATCACAGATTTTGATCCGCTACCCCAAACACTTTCGCCAACCGGCTGTGATTTGCTCAATATTCCCGGATGCTATGGAAAAGACCAATTGTGTAATATTGAGATTCGTCTTTCTGGAGATGCGTATTCCATGGCGGTAGAACATTTAGGCAAAGCATGTGCTTCCTACTTGGCTTTTGGTGATGGCGGTAATCGTTCTACTTATGAGACGAAGTTCCTGGAAGACATCATGCAGAACTATCTGAGTAGCTGCCCCAAGGAGGAACGCTCTATCTTAGAAAAGGATGGAGTTTTTTTCAGCAAGGTTCTTACTTCTGGTAATGAGAAACAGCGTGATGTAGGAATGCAGAAGTTTTATATACTCCCCGACATGGATGGTTTGCCGGCAAAATTTGAAAGGCCGCTTTCCTCGTTGGGATTGGATAGCTTCGAGACAGGTACACCTCGCTTTAGATTGATTGCAGCCAAACTGCCTTATGTAGTTGAAGCCTGTCAGGAAGCAACCAGCGTGTGCCGTGATGCCGTTCCACTGAAAGATCCCGCTATTTATCAAGCAATCCGGACTTGCCACAGCAAGATGACATTGAACGCTGTTGAGTTGGCCTGCATAATCGCAGGGATTGGACCAGCGCGTTGCTTTGCGGATATGGCTGAATCATTAAATCTCCACGATTTACATTCTCTGATTAGGGTTCACGGCCTCAGCCACGGTACAGACATCTGGGAGAACTGCCAGAAGCCGATGCTGCTCGATGGAACTATTACAGCGGAACAAGTCATTACCTGCCGTGAAGATGTGTATCGGTATCTTGTTCAGCGAGGTGCGACACAGGAAGAGTCTACCGATTTCATGACTTGTGTTCGAATGGGAATACCTGCTCGTAAAGGCTTTTCGGAACCGCAGTTGAAAATGCTCCGTTGCTGTGAGGCGGAGGAATGGTTTACATCTGTTTGCAAAAAGACTGGATACCTGTTTCCGGAGGGACACACGCAGACTCTCGCAGCGTACAGCGCACAGTTGGTATGGTATGCCATGAATTACCCAGATACCGTTGAGCCGATTCTGCGAGATGCGGCGGATGATACCATTAGAAGATTGAATGAGACGGAACTCTTTTGATGCGAAAAGTGAAAAATGCGGAACGGCCAGTTGGTCGTTCCGCATTACTTTACAATGAGGTTTTAATCTTGGCAAGGTGCTTAGTATAGCAAACACACTCTACAAATAGATATAGATACCTGATGGCTAAAATGAGAGTAGGGCGTTATCCATAATCGTATCTACAGATTACTGATTTGCTCAGCGATGGTATTCCTTATATTCTTCAGAATATGGGTCAAAGAACCATGCAGGTAGCAGAGCTGTTAATGCCAGCTCTCTTATCCACGAAATGTTGTCAGCCGTGATACGCTCCAGCCGGAAATCATGATAGAAATGCTCCGTGGGAGCTTCATCACAATCAAGGATGGAAAGCTCATAAACGCCTTTGCTGCAACGCTTAATTTTGTAAAATCTCCGGCTCTGGCTGTGTTCGCTCAATACTGTGTCAATGGCAATCGCTTTTTTATCATATACGCCATATAAACCGCACTCATTAACAATAGCCCATACTTCGTTCCCCGCATGGTCGGCTTGCCGGAAAAGAAGTTTGAAACCTACGCTCCAGAGACGGATCATCCGTATTTTGAACTGAATGAGAATTGCTTTACGCCAACAGACGCAGCTGCGACCGTTCGTGTAACTGCCGCAGAACTGGTGGATTCTTTTTGAAGCAAAAGGGCAAGTGGTATTTCATTGAGCGAGATCGCGCATTGGAGTTACTGGGTCTTTTGATCAACGACAAGGTGAACAGCGAGGACTGCAAGGCACTCCCGGTCATCAAGCGGCTTGCGGAACTTGGGTTCTCTGAAGCCGAGCTGCTGGCACTGAATTTCTCTCAGGGAGATATCAATGACGCATTTGCCAAGGAGGACAACGAGGATGTTTGAACTGTACTTTGATGATTTGAAGCCGGAAGCACAGAAGCGTTTTCTTGCCGCAGCGGCCTCACGAGCGCCGCTGCGGGCAATTACGATGTTCTCCCGATAGTTTTTCCCTTCCGGTCGATAGAAATGACGAGGAGGGCGAATAAATGGGTTACAGAACGGACTATTATCTGGAGGCGTTACCGATTACAGAGGCAGAGTTTGCCCGAATTGATGCCGCGCTTTTAACACGAAACCGCTGCTTCTCAAAAGACGATTGCAGCATTGATAGTGGCACTGCGGCTTGGCACGATGATGACGACATCTGGTACCAGTATGAGGAAGATATGCTGAGTCTGTCCAGAGAGTTTCCGAAGGTGAAATTCCTGCTGGTTGGCTGCAGCGAGCTGCCGAATGACCAGTGGCGTCAAATCTTCATCAACGGCAAAACTCAGAGATGCGAAGGCACTATCGTTTTCCCGCCCTTCAAAGAGCATAAGCTGATTGACCCCACGGAAGAAAATGACAAGGAGCCAGACCGCGAATTGTCACTGTCCGCAGGCCACCTTGATTGGCTGGATGAAATCGACAACGCAGTTTATCAGTGTCTCCTGGTCCTGCTGGGTAAGACCGAGGACGAGTTCCCCTGGGATATGCATTATATCGGCGAGGTAACAGATGGAATCGTGGAGTTTCTCATAGAACAGGGACATCGCATCTACCGTCCGGCCATCGTCATAGAGGAAGATGGAACGCAGTACATTGAGGAATATGAGGAGGCTTTCCATGAAGGAAACGAAGCATGAGCGGTTTTGCCGTGTTGTTGAGAAGCGCATGGCAACACTGATTGATGATTTTGAGAAGTTGGGGGAACTGTTCCGCAAAGGTGTCCTATGAGTACAGTGAGGAGGAACTTCAGCAGATCTATGATGAACTGGAGTTCCAAATGAACAGGCTCAAAGAACGCTTCAACGGAAAGCAGGCATTTTCACTGAGCGCCGATAGCGGCAAAGAAAATAAAATCTAAAAAAGCAGAACAGGGGGTGATATTCCACCCCCTGTTTTCTCCTTATTTATGAAGGGATTTGTTGACTCAAATCTTGAATTCATAAAAGGAGCGATGATATATGGAAATGTTCTCAAGAAAAGAAACAGCGAAGATCCTGGGGATCTCGCTCAAGACGCTGGATGCACTCCGGGAAGACAAGCGGATCGGATACTATTTTTCCCACCTCAAAAATAGTGGTTAATTTTCGCCAAACCACAACATATTGTAGTCAATTTCCTTAAAAATCAGACCCCTCAGATTTAGATATCCGAACAATAGGTAAAGAAAAACCCCGGAAAACCGAAGTTTTCCGGGGGGTTCATAACAAATTTAGCGCTTGGAGAACTGGGGCGCACGACGAGCGGCCTTCAGACCGTACTTCTTACGCTCCTTCATACGCGGATCGCGGGTCAGCAGACCAGCGGCCTTCAGCAGAGGACGATATTCGGCATTCACGCTCAACAGTGCGCGAGCGATGCCATGGCGGATTGCGCCTGCCTGGCCAGTGACACCACCGCCAGCAACAGTGCAGACGATGTCAACCTTGCCCAGGGTATTGGTGGTAACCAGCGGCTGACGAACCAGCAGCTTCAGGGTATCCAAGCCAAAATACTCGTCGATATCGCGGCCATTGATAATAATGGAACCGGTGCCGCCTTCATACAGGCGGACGCGTGCGACGGAAGACTTACGACGGCCAGTGCCGTACTGATACTGTTTCTTGCTCTCGTACATAATCGCTTACCTCCTGATTAGTCCAGAACCCAGGGTTCGGGCTTCTGTGCGGCGTTGTTGTGCTCGGCGCCCTTGTAGAGCTTCAGACGCTTCAGGCTGTTGCGGCCGATCGAGTTCTTCGGCAGCATACCCTTAACAGCCAGCTCCATGGCGAATTCGGGCTTCTCTTCCATCAGGATGCGGTACTTAACTTCCTTCAGGTGGCCGATCCAGCCGGTGTGATGGCGATAGTACTTATCCTCGGCCTTGTTGCCGGTCAGGATTGCCTTATCGGTGTTGACGATGATAACGAAATCACCGCAGTCGACATTCGGGGTATAGTCAACCTTGTGCTTGCCGCGCAGCAGTTTGGCTGCGACAGTTGCGGTACGGCCCAGGGGCTTGCCCGCTGCATCGAGAACATACCACTTGCGCTGTACGGTCTCAGGTTTTGCCAGAGTAGTGGACATGACAGTTCCTCCATTTATTTGAATTATAGTTTTGACAAATCATAGTGCGGCGCTTACAATATCCCAAAACGCACTTTATTTTTATACCACAAGGTTTTTTCGGTGTCAACAGCAAAAAATCAAAAAATCAATTTAGCGTTGAAAGAACTCTTAAATGCTTTCATTTTCTCTTAAATGCTCTTGAATACTCGAAAGGCAAAATAAAAATTGAGGTGACTGATTTTGCAAAAAATGATGGGGCTGATGCGCCGCTGTATTGAGGACTACCATATGATTGAGCCCGGAGATCGTATTGCAGTGGGCGTATCCGGCGGAAAGGACTCCCTGACGCTGCTGCGGCTGCTGGCGGGGCTGCGGGAGTATTATCCAAAGCCGTTTACACTGGAAGCGCTGACGGTGAACATGGGACTGCCGGGAATGGATTTTTCTGCAGTAGCAGAATTTTGCCGGACGCTGGAAGTGCCGTTTACGGAAATCCCAACACAGATCGGAACGGTGATTTTCGACTACCGGAAAGAAAAAAATCCCTGCTCCATGTGCGCCAAAATGCGCCGCGGGGCGCTGAATCAGGCGCTGCTGGAACGCGGGATTACGAAAATTGCGCTGGGGCATCATTATGATGATGCAGTGGAGACTTTCTTGATGTCGCTGATTTATGAGGGGCGCATCAACTGCTTCCAGCCGGTAACTTACCTTGACCGGACAGGCATTACCCAAATCCGGCCAATGCTGTATTTGAGCGAAAAAACGGTGATCCACTTTGCGGAGCGAATGGCGCTTCCAGTGGTGCATAATACCTGCCCGGCGGACAAGTATACGAAACGGCAGGAAATTAAAGAGCTGATTTATAGCCTGAGCGCAACCTATCCGGAACTGAAAAACCGGATTTTCGGCGCAATGCAGCGGCTGCCGCTGCCGGAGTGGGGAATTGAAGGCGTGGCATTTCGTCCGGAGCACTAACAGAGCATCAGAAAGCGGAGAAATAGAATCAGCGCAAGCCCAGGAAGACCCAGAATACCGATCAGAGCGGCGGAAATCAGGTTGAGATCCAAGACAAAGCCGGTTAATCCGAAGAATAGGTTAAATCCGAACAGCAAAAGATACCCAGCAGCCAGATTGATGACCAGTTTATAACCAAGCCGGATCGGTGCAGTGATCAGTTTAAAAAGCAAAAGGATGGAGATAAGCGCCGCAAGCAGCAGGATGGTTTGAGATGTCATACATGATCCCTCCTGCTCCCATTTATATGGCTTGTCTGAAAAATCATTCCGAAATCAAGCTGAAGGCCGGGGAATGAAGACAGGCAAATTTTTCACATTCATCCTCGCAGCGGACGGCTGAAAGGTCGCCTTTTCCTTGACTTTATCTGGGAAAAAATCTATACTTTTTATATATTGGGTTTTTATGCGATTTCTGTAACAAAATGTAGTGAGGCAAGCGATGAGTACGAAAAAGACAACCTATGGAAATGACAGTATCTCTGCATTAAAGGGGGCTGACCGCGTCCGGAAACGCCCGGCTGTCATCTTTGGTTCAGACGGCTTGGAGGGATGCGAGCACGCGGTGTTTGAGATCCTGTCCAATGCTATTGATGAGGCGCGGGAGGGCCATGGCGATCGCATTATTGTGACCCGCTACCGCGATCATTCTGTTTCTGTAGAGGATTTTGGACGAGGCTGCCCAGTGGACTGGAATGAAAAAGAGGGGCGTTTTAACTGGGAACTGGTATTTTGCGAGCTGTACGCTGGCGGTAAATATGATAATGATGCCGGTGGGGACTATGAGTATTCACTGGGGCTCAATGGCTTGGGTGCCTGTGCAACGCAGTATTCTGCAGCGTATTTCGATGCGACAATTCGGCGTGATGGAAAGAAATATTCACTCCATTTTGAAAAGGGTGAAATTGTCGGCAAGCTGGAGAGTGCACCGGCGGACCGGAAGCAGACTGGCTCGTTGTTCCATTGGCTGCCAGATTTGGAGGTTTTCACCGATATTGCAATTCCAGTGGAGTGGTTTCATGAGACGATTAAGCGGCAGGCAGTGGTCAATGCAGGCGTTAAGTTTTTATTCCGGGATGAGCAGGAGCATGGCTTTACAGAGACGGAATACTGCTATGAGCATGGCATTCTGGACTATGTGACGGAATTGACTGCAGAGAATGCGATGACGATGCCGCAGTATTGGGAAACGGAGCGCAAAGGCCGCGATCGGGAGGACAAGCCGGAATATAAGGTGAAAATTTCGGCGGCGGTCTGCTTTTCTACCGGTGTCAATGTGATTGAATACTACCACAATTCTTCTTGGCTGGAGCATGGCGGTGCACCGGAAAAGGCAACCCGCAACGCATTTGTTTACGCAATCGATGCTTACCTGAAGCAGAGCGGAAAATATACGAAAAATGAGAGCAAAATCACATTCCAGGATATTCAGGACTGTCTGGTGCTGGTGACAAACTGTTTTTCCACCCGAACTTCCTATGAGAACCAGACAAAGAAGGCAATCACCAACAAATTTGTTCAGGACGCGATGACGGAGTTCTTCCGGGAGCGGCTGCAGGTCTACTTGATTGAAAACAAACAGGAAGCAGACCGGATTGCAGATCAGGTGCTGGTGAACAAACGCTCGCGCGAAACAGCTGAGAAGGCGCGCATCAATATCAAGAAAAAGCTGACGGGAAACCTGGACATTTCCAACCGGGTGCAGAAATTTGTCGATTGCCGCAGCAAAGATGTCACCCGGCGTGAGCTGTATATCGTGGAGGGCGACTCTGCTATGGGCTCTGTCAAGCAGAGCCGCGATGCAGAATTTCAGGGGATTATGCCGATTCGCGGCAAGATTCTCAATTGCCTGAAGGCTGACTACGACCGGATTTTCAAGAGTGAGATTATTACGGATTTGATCAAAGTATTAGGATGCGGCGTAGAGGTGGAAGGAAAACGCAGCAAGGATCTGTCAACATTTGACTTCGCGTCCCTCCGCTGGAACAAAGTGATTATCTGTACCGATGCGGATGTGGATGGCTATCAGATTCGAACCCTGGTATTGACAATGCTCTACCGTTTGGTACCGACTCTGATTCAGGAAGGGTGCGTTTATATCGCAGAGTCTCCGCTTTATGAGATCAACTGTAAGGAAAAAACTTGGTTTGCCTACACGGATGCAGAGAAAAATAAGATTTTGCAGGAACTGGCAGGGAAAAAATATGCGGTCGCACGGTCAAAGGGCCTTGGCGAAAATGAAGCGGAGATGATGTGGCTGACAACAATGAATCCAGAAACACGACGCTTAATTAAGGTCATGCCGGAAGATGCAGCACGAACCAGCATGTATTTTGATCTTTTGCTGGGCGATAATCTGGCTGGAAGAAAAAACCATATTGCAGAAAATGGATACAAGTATTTAGAGCTGGCAGATCTCTCCTGAGATTGCCAAAAAAGAGAAAGGGTGGAACCAATGAAGAAAACAATGCGGCGTATCACAGCGTGTATTTTTGTTCTGATTTTATCCCTGAATTTTGGCGTTTCAGCGTTGGCGTATGGCGACGCGTACTGGGACGGTTACTATGAGAGCTGGGACCGGGGCTACAGCGATGGTACAGCGGATTACAATGCCGGTAAAGATTCTGCTTATGCCGGCCAGGATACATATGAAACCGGAAAGACGGATGGATACCGGGAGGGGTATGTTTCTGGCTATGAGGACGCTGGTTGGGACTGGAATCAAACGGACCTGGACACCAATCCGGGGTCGGGGTGGATCCTGAATTCTGAAATTGAATCAGTTGGCGGCGTACCGGGACAATTGAATGTCATGGTGGATGGCGCCTGTGTTGCATTCCCGGATGTCATGCCGGAGCGGGTCAATGGCCGGATCATGGTGCCGATGCGGAACTTGCTGGAAACGCTGGGCGCTGCAATCGATTTTGATCTTGCAACCAGAACGGTGAAAGCTTCGCTGAATCAGCAGAAGCTCACCCATGTTATTGGCTCTGACAAGATTGCGGTAACGGAAGCGGATGGCACAACTAGAGAAATTCAAATGGATTGCAGCTCTTATCTGCGCAATGGGCGTACCATGGTGCCGGTTCGATTCATGTCAGAAGCGCTGGGGTGCTATGTGGGATGGGATGCCACCTATCAGACGGCGGTTGTGATTGATTCTGCAGCGTTGTGTGCAGAATATGATGATCAGATGCACTGGATGAACCTGGTGTTGACCGATTTATTGAACCGGAAAGATCTGGAAAAGACCTACGAGCAGAATCTGGCGCTGAATTTGGAACTGCACCGATTTGACACGCTCAATGGCGACCAGAACTACAGCGCCGCGGCAAAGATTGACGGTTTGGTGAGCAATGCAGCGATGAATCTGGATGTACAGATTGACATCACAGATTTTATTGATTATTTGATGGAAAACGCTGGAAATGATGAATATTCCAGTTTCGGAAAATTGCTGAAGAAAATCAATCTGGAGCTCATTTATGATCAGGAAACTGGAAGTCTCTATTTGAAGAGCCCAATTTTGAATCTGCTGGGTGGACAGGCCGGCTGGTATAGAACAGATGCGCAGGAAATTCTGCAGATGCCCGTTCTGGAATTCGGGCAAGATCTGTCTATGGCGGAGTTGGTCTTTCTGATGGAGCAAGTGAATGAGACGGATCCGTTCTGGCTTTATTTAACAGTCAGAAATGATCTGGATGCGCTGGTGCAGGTGTTGGGCGACGCGAATTTTAAGACGGCTGGAAACACGGCTACGCTGGAATTGAATGAAAAAACGCTTGCGGAGATTCTGGACATTGAGCTTTTGAATACGGATTTGGATGGCGCAGCGTTTGTGTTTCGGCTGCAGGTGACTCAAACGGGAGTGCGCAACTGCAGCTGGAGCGTGAATGGAAAGCTGCAGCAGGAGGATATGCGTTTGGTGCTGGACCTCAACAAGCGCGGAAATAGTGCGGATTGTACCCTGACGGTGCATCTTCGAAATGAATTGGAGATAACTGTCAAGGCCACGGACACTTGGCGTGTGTCCAACCGAACGGTTTTGACACAGCCGTCGGAGGGCGCAGTGATTCTGGATCTGAATGAGATCTGAGCGGAAACAAAAGCGGAGCAGGCGGCTCCGCACCAAAAAGGATGGATAACATGGAGAAGAAACGGGGAAAAGCAACGCCTGCCGGGCGGAAAGTGGATCCCAATGTAGAAGGGCTGCACGCAGCGGTTGTGGAACAGCCGATTTGTGATACGCTGGAGATCAACTACATGCCCTATGCGATGTCGGTGATTGTTTCGCGGGCAATTCCGGAGATTGATGGCCTGAAACCATCCCATCGCAAGCTGCTCTATACCATGTATAAAATGGGACTTTTAAACGGCGGACGGACGAAATCTGCCAATATTGTGGGTCAGACGATGCGCCTGAATCCCCATGGCGATGCGGCAATTTATGATACCATGGTGCGCCTGTCGCGCGGGTATGAAGCGCTGCTGCATCCCTTTGTAGATTCTAAGGGCAACTTTGGCAAGGTCTTTTCCCGCGATATGGCCTATGCGGCATCCCGTTACACAGAGGCGAAGCTGGCGCCAATTTGTCAGGAACTGTTCCGGGATATTGACAGTGACACGGTTGACTTTGTGGACAACTACGATGCCACGATGAAAGAGCCGACGCTGTTGCCAACGACCTATCCGAATGTATTGGTCTCGGCGAATACCGGTATTGCGGTTGGCATGGCGTCAAACATCTGCGGTTTTAATCTGGCAGAGGTTTGCAGAACGGCAGTTGCTTGCATCAAGGATTCGGAACACAATCTGCTGGAGTCGCTTCCGGCGCCGGATTTTCCGACCGGCGGAGAAATCTTGTATGATCCGGCAGAGATGGCAGAAATTTATCGTACCGGACGCGGTTCTTTCCGGATCCGTGCCCGCTATCGTTATCTGAAAACAGAGAACCTGATTGAAGTCTACGAGATTCCTTATACGACCACCAGCGAGGCGATTATCGATAAGGTGTCGGATCTGATTAAGGCGGGGAAAATTCGGGAAATTTCAGATATGCGCGACGAGACGGATCTCTCCGGACTGAAATTGGCCATTGACTTGAAGCGCGGTGTCGATCCGGATAAATTGATGCAGAAGCTCTACCGTATGACACCGCTGATGGATTCCTTTGCATGCAACTTTAATATCCTGATTGCTGGAATGCCGAAGGTGTTGGGTGTACGGGAAATCTTGGCAGAATGGACAGCGTGGCGTTCGGAGGGAATTCGGCGGCGCGTCTATTATAATCTGCAGAAAAAACAGGAAAAACTGCATTTACTCAAAGGCCTGGGGCGAATCCTGCTGGATATTGACAAGGCGATCCGGATTATCCGGGAAACGGAAACCGATGCAGAGGTTGTTCCAAATCTGATGATTGGTTTTGGCATTGACCAGGTGCAGGCGGAGTATGTTGCGGAGATTAAACTTCGGAACATCAACAAGGAATATATCCTGAAACGCGTACAGGAGACGGATTCGTTGGAGCGGGAAATTGCGGATTTGCAAGACATCTTGAATCACAGCAGCCGGATCAACTCCATCATCATCCAGGAATTGCAGGATGTGGAAAAGAAGTACGGCATAGCGCGCAAAACCGGGCTGGTCTATGAGCACGAGATCGCGGCGGAGCCTGAGGAGAATGCAGAGCCGGATTACCCTGTAACGCTGTTTGTCTCACGGCAGGGGTATTTTAAGAAAATTACACCGCAGTCTCTGCGGATGTCCGGTGAGCAGAAGTTCAAAGAGGGCGACGGCCTGGCAATGACGGCGGAGACGACGAATCGCGCGGAATTGTTGGTGTTTACAGACCGGTACCAGGTTTATAAGGCCCGCTGCAGCGAGTTTGACGATGCCAAAGCGTCGGTACTGGGTGATTATCTGCCTACCAAATTTGGAATGGACGAAGGAGAGAGCGTTGTTGGTGTCTGCTTACCAGGCGATTACCATGGAAATGTTCTCTTTGCTTTTGAAAATGGCAAGGTTGCAAAGGTTGCACTTACAGCCTATGATACAAAGTCGAATCGTCGCAGATTGACGGGCGCTTACAGTGATCGAAGTCCGCTGAAAGCAATTCTTGCGCTGCAGGAGGATACCGAGGTTGCACTGTTTTCTACCGAGGGACGGGCGCTGGTGTTTTCTACCGCGATGCTCTCGCCGAAGACGACGCGTTCGACCCAGGGTGTTGCAGTGATGACATTGAAGAAAAAGTATGTGCTGGAACGGGCTGCGCTGCTCAGCCAGACTTCGATTGTAAATGCAGCGCGTTACCGAACCCGTGCGCTGCCGGCGGCTGGAATGCTGCTGAAGGATGAGGACACGGAACAGATGAGCCTGACAGGACTCTAAGAGAAAGGATGGCGCGTCATCATGAAAAAGCGGATCTGTGCACTGCTGCTGGATTGGTTTCTGATTGCGATTGGCGGTGCGGTGTTTGCATTTGGATTCGCGCTGTTTTTGCAGCCAAACCGGATTAACGGCGGCGGCGTCTCCGGATTGGCCATGGTGTTTTGTACGCTGACACAGCTTTCTTCGACCGGTGTTGTGACTATGGTTATCAATATTCCGCTGTTCATTGCGGGCTATCGTCGTCTGGGACGCCGGTTCTTTTTTGGCACATTAGTTGGAACCATCAGCAGCTCGCTTTTAATTGATGTGTTCGCATTACTGCCGACACCGCAGACAGAACCACTGCTGGCAGCACTCTATGGCGGTGTGATTACCGGCTTTGGTCTCGGACTGATGCTGGCACGCGGCGGATCTTCCGGCGGCGGTGATATTCTGATGCGGCTGTTGAAATTAAAGTTTCGGAATCTGTCGGCAGGCCGGTTAATGCTGATTATTGATATTGTTGTTATTGCATTGACGGGTTTTGCGTTTCGGGATCTCAATAAAGTCCTGTACAGCACGGTTACGCTCTATGTTTCCTCCATTGTGCTGGACAGCGTGGTCTATGGTTTTGACTATTCCAAAGTTGCGCTGGTGATTTCGGACCACTACGAGCAGATTTCGCAGGCGTTGACCACTAAGCTGGAGCGCGGGGTGACCTTACTGACAGGGGAAGGCGGCTATACCGGCGCGCCGAAAAAAGTGGTACTGTGTGCGATTAAACGGCATCAGTTGGCGGAATTAAAGGAACTGGTAACAGAGATTGATCCCAATGCGTTTATTATTCTACAGGAAGCACACCAGATTCTGGGAGACGGATTTGACCGCTATTCCAAAGATGCGTTATAGAGGAGGTATTCCGATGCGGAAGTTCGTTATTTTCATGATGGCCCTGGGTACGGCACTGCTGCTGTCCGGGTGCAGCTATCCGCAGACGGAATATCTCTCGATTACGCAGCATGATGAGCAGTATGATATTGATGAGAGCAACAATGCGCTGGTTGTTGATAATTTTATGGGGCTGAAGAACGCGATTGCCAGTTTTGTGGAAAAGCACGATACCTATGGAATTATCCGGGTTTATAATTATGCAGATGGCGATGTACCGGCTGATTTGGAAACTGCGATTTATGATGTCTGCCGGAATGATCCGATGGGCGTCTACGCGGTAGACTATATGACCCATGATTGCTCGATGATCACCTCTTATTATGAAATCCATATTTACACAACCTTTAAGAAAACGGCGGAAGAAGTTGCGTCAGTTATCCGGCTTGGTGGTATGAGTGGCTTGCGCAGCCCTATGACCGAGGCGCTGTCCGAGACGAAAGACACCTTTGTGGTGCGCGTATCGGCCTATACGCCGATTGATTATTATACCCTTGCACTGGAATGCTATCGGAATGCGCCGGTAGGAATTGTGTGCATTCCGCAGATTACAGCGTCTGTCTATCCGAACAACGGTGCACAGCGCGTGATTGAGTTTAAGCTGGATTATGGGATTGATATGCAGGAGCGGAAAGAACGCCAGCGCGTTGTGAAAGGGGCGCTGGAAGTGTTGACGCAGCTGTTGCGGACAGAGCGCGTCTCTGTGCCTGCCAGAATTTGCACCGAGTTGGGACGCATTGTGGCGGATAAAACGCAGACGGACGAAGCGCTGCTCTATGATTTGCTCTGTGGAACGACCTATAGCGATGAAAGCCTGGTGCTGGCATTTGAACAACTCTGCAAGCTCGCCAATCTGGATAGTCAGGTGATTTGGGGACTGAAGAATGGAAAATCGTATTGCTGGAATCTGGTGGTTTTGGACAATGTCTGGTATCATCTGGATACAGCGGCGGCGGTTCATGGAGGAAGCAGTGTGCTGTGTCTGGATAATGACATGATCGGCTATGATTGGGATAAAAATACTTATCCGAGCTGCAACGGGGAACCGGTGCGGGAGGTGGATCCACTGGAAATACTGCGGAATATGCAGAGCGGTAATGCAAACTGAGATGACACAGAAATTTGTAAAAAGGGGTTGACTTTTTTAGACTTTCTGCTATAATCAATTTTGCTCGTTGCGGGTGTAGCTCATCTGGTAGAGCGCCACCTTGCCAAGGTGGAGGTAGCGAGTTCGAGCCTCGTCACCCGCTC
>CAKTFW010000025.1 GCA_934561175.1 uncultured Oscillospiraceae bacterium | reverse complement strand
GCCCTGCAGCTTCCTCCGAAACGGTGAATTGTGCGCCGGTCATGACCGCAGCGGTCCGGCAGAATTCCTCAGCCTCCGCCACAGTCACCCCCACAACAATCGCACTTCCGCCTGCCGGAACCACATTGCTTTTTGTCCCCACCTGCACTGCGGTAACCCTGGGCAGCCGTTCCGTTTTTTCAAACTGCACCGCCAGATCACAGCGCATCTGCCCTTTTTCCAGATTGATCAGCGGAAAATCTGCATCTGGAGAAATTGTCATCGGCGCTTCCGGTTCCTGCGTGTAATAATAGTCGATATCCGAACTCCCGCACTCTTCATCCGTTCCCAAAACCAGCCGGACATTCCCGGTCAGCGGGACACCAAGTGCGCGTACACATTTCATCGCATACAGCGCCGCGATGGCTGGTCCCTTATCATCCTGTGTACCGCGGCCATAAAGTTTTCCATCAACCAGTGCCGGTGTAAAGGGCGAACAAACCGTCCAGTTATCCTCGACC
Organism: uncultured Oscillospiraceae bacterium; assembly: GCA_934561175.1. Lineage (GTDB taxonomy): Bacteria > Bacillota > Clostridia > Oscillospirales > Oscillospiraceae > CAKTFW01. The sequence continues at coordinate 21,255 of CAKTFW010000025.1, read as the reverse complement.
GGAACCACATCCAAATGTGCCAAAATCTCCAGCCGCCGTGGGGCATCGAAAAAATCAGCCGTGCAAACCCGGTTATCATAATTTTTCACGGTAAACCCCGCAGAACGCGCCAACTCCATAGCGGTCAGCAGCGCCTGTTTTGGGCCGGTGCCATAGGGCGCTCCCGGTGCCGGATCGCTTTTCACGCTGGGGATCTCCACCAGTCGTATCACATCGCGCACCAATTCTTCCCGGTGCAGCGAAAAATACGCCCGGATCTCTTCTTGATATTCCATAGCTTCCTCCTATAGAAAAAGGGCCAGAAAACTCTGGCCCTTACGCAGTGGTTCAGCCCTTGACCGTGTAGTTCGGGGCTTCCTTTGTAATGCTGATATCGTGGGGATGACTCTCGACCAGGCCGGCATTGGTAATCCGGATAAACTGGCCGCGGGCCTGCAGTTCCGGAATGGTGCGCGTGCCGCAGTACCCCATACCGGAGCGGATACCGCCCAGCAGCTGGAATACATTGTCGGACAAACTGCCGCGGAACGGGACCCGGCCTTCCACGCCTTCCGGTACCAGCTTCGTGTTGCCACTCTGGAAATAGCGATCCTTACTTCCCTGTGCCATCGCAGCCAGTGATCCCATGCCGCGATAGACCTTAAACTGACGGCCCTGATAAATCTCCGTCTCACCGGGGCTCTCCTCACAACCAGCAAAGAGCGAGCCGATCATAATGGTAGACGCACCTGCAGCCAGCGCCTTAACGCAGTCGCCGGAGTAATGAATACCGCCGTCGGCAATTACCGGAATACCGTGCTTTTTGGCCGCGCAGGCCGCATCATATACTGCTGTAATCTGCGGGACACCGATACCGGCAACCACACGGGTTGTACAGATAGAGCCGGGGCCGATACCAATCTTAACGCAGTCTGCACCGGCCTCGATCAACGCCTCCGTACCTGCACCGGTTGCGACATTGCCCGCAATCAGCTGTGCTTCCGGGAATGCCTCGCGGATCTTGCGCAGGCAGGCCAGAATATTGTGGCTATGGCCATGCGCAGAGTCAAATACCAATACATCGGCACCGGAGGCCAGCAGCGCTTCAGCGCGCTCCAGCACATCGTTCGTCGCGCCGACTGCAGCGCCGCAGAGCAGCCGTCCCTTTTCATCACGGGCGGAGTTCGGATACGCAACCGCCTTCTCAATATCCTTAATCGTAATCAGGCCCTTGAGCCGGAAGTCCTGGTCAACGATAGGCAGTTTCTCAACCTTATTTGCACCCAGGATTTTCTTTGCCTCTTCTAGCGTCGTGCCTTCCGGGGCTGTAATCAGGTGATCCTTCGTCATCACCTCGCCGATCTTGCGCGTGAGGTCGGTTTCAAACTTCATATCCCGGTTGGTGATAATCCCCACCAGGCGGCGGTTTTCATCACAAATGGGAACGCCGGAAATCCGGAATTTACCGCACAGATCGTCTGCATCCTGCAGCGTATTCTCCGGAGACAGGTAAAACGGGTTGGTGATAACGCCGTTTTCGGAGCGCTTAACCTGATCCACCTGTTCTGCCTGCTGGTCGATGGTCATATTCTTATGAATAATGCCGATGCCGCCCTCACGCGCCATCGCAATTGCCATCCGGTATTCTGTAACAGTATCCATCGCAGAGCTCAACAGCGGAATATTCAGCTTAATCTTCTGTGTCAGTTGCGTGGAAAGATCGATCTGACTGGGAACCACATCGCTGGCCGCCGGGATCAGCAGCACATCGTCAAATGTCAGTCCTTCCTTCAGGAACTTTTCGCTGGGATTATCATTTACCATCATTTTAACCGACTCCTTTTCCGCCAAAAATCTCTTTTCCAATAGAATATATTTTTGCTATTCTACTCTTGCCCATTCAAAAAGTCAAGGGTCATTTTCGTCTGCTCGCCGCACGGCGGAAAGATGCAATTTGGCATCAAACCGTGGAGTTCCCGCGGCATCGCTGCCGCGGACGAAGGCGTCTGCCCCGCTGCGGCTGGTAAGAATCGTCAGTGTCTCTCCAGCCCGGCATTCCCGCAGAAAATTGATCTGCATGGAATCCGCATATTGCCCCTGTAATGTTTCAAATTCCAACGCGTCACAGACTACATCTGCATAACGCGCATTATTCATATGCCCATTGATATCGGTATCGCTGTAGCGGATTCGCCGCTCCATGGCAGGCTGCAGATCCGGCGGTGCACTGAGTCGCTTTGGTACAGTCTGTTTCAGACAATCCGGCCGCGGCGCCGCCGCCAGCTTCGGCAATTCCGAGACCCGCAAAAGGGTCCGGCTTTCCACATCCGCCAGCACCCAGATGGAAACTGCCTCGCCCACCAGCTCTCCCTGAACCCGCAGGTCAAAATCCCGATAAAAGGAAGCGCCGACCATACGGCTGGGCCAGGTAGTAATCGTCAGGTGCTCTCCTCGCAGGATCGGACGACGCAGCTGATACCACTCCCGCGCCAGCAGCCAGACACAGTTATGCTGCCGGATCATCGCCTCTCTGGAAATTCCAAGCAGCGCTGCTTGCTCCAGCGCCAACACCTGCAAATAGTCCAAAATAGCAGCCGGGCGGCACATCCCAAACAGGTCCGATTCTCCGGGTCCTACATCGACTTGCTTTTCATGGATTCCACCGGGCATAGCGTCGCGCTCCCATCGCTTATAGATAGAATTAGTATAACAGATTCCGCCGTTTTTCGCAACGCGCCCGCCTGTAAAAATCGGCCCGGATTCTGAAAACAGGAAGCCCACCTGTCTCTGCAAACAGAAAGACAAGTGGGCCTCCGGGTCCGTATATCCTATGCGCAGCGTTATCCCTGCTGAATCTGGCTGTTTCGATTTTTAATCTGCAGCTGGAGCTTATCCGCAATCAACGCAATAAATTCAGAATTTGTGGGCTTCCCCTTTGTATTGGAAACCGTGTAACCAAAGAACTTCTGCAGCGTCTCAAGATCGCCGCGGTCCCATGCCACCTCAATCGCGTGCCGGATCGCCCGCTCTACTCGGCTGGGCGTTGTGGCAAAAGTCTTTGCAACCTGTGGATAGAGAACCTTCGTGATTGCGTTGATGACCTCCATATCGTTCACCGCAATCATAATCGCTTCCCGCAGGTACTGGTAGCCCTTGATATGTGCCGGCACGCCGATTTCGTGAATGATGGAAGTCACCATCGATTCAACATTCACCTCTGCTGGTTTTTGAGGAAACTCCATCAACTCCGGGCGGGACTTTGGGGCATCACGCAGCTCCACCAAATGCTGCAGAACTGCATTAAAATCGCAGGGCTTCAGCATCAGATACCGCACACCGAGATTCACTGCCTGCATTGCCGCATAGTCCGTTAAAAAGCTGGAAATCACCAGTACATCCGGCCGGTGCTGCAAGCCATTGACTGCCTTGAGTACCGCCAGACCATCCATCTTTGCCAGCATCAGATCCATCACCAAAACATCCGGCTCCAATGCCGTGGTCAGTTCCACTGCACGGGCGCCATCGTTCGCGACGCCTACGACCTCAAACCCCTCGGCCGTGTGGACGACTGATTGAAAGTGTTCACAGAATTCTTCATTGCCATCTGCAAGTAGAATTGTCACTCGTTTCTCCATGGTAGTTCCTCTCCTATATTTGGTTCGCTTTCTGGTTAGCTCTCCTTTTTGACAATGTCTTTGTCATCCTTGATTGGATGATTCAAATTTACCATAAATTTCCAGATTTTTCAAGTGAAATATCCATTTACCCCACAATAACTTATCGACAAAATTCGAGCTTTTTTCGCCATATTTCCGCTTTTGCCCGGATTAGAGCACCTTTTTCTGTGCCGGATGGGCTGCAAACAGCGCTTTTGCACCTGCATATTTTTCCATTCGCATCCGGTCGCGTGTGGTAACAACTGGAAGTCGGCTCAGATCTGCATTGTGCTGCACATCCGCTTCTTTCACCGCTCTTGCAATTGGATTTTCCAGCAATGCGGCCACATATTCCAAATATGGCGTCTGCTTCTCATGGGTCAGCAGAACCACCGCCTCTACAATTTCTGCCGGGAACCCCGCTGCCGTCAGATCTGCTGCCGTCATATCGCTCTCTTCCAGCACATCATGCAGCAGCGCCGCGCAAACTGTCTGCTCTGTTTCCATCTGCTCTGCCAGATGATATGGATGAAACACATAGGGCGTTCCTGCCTTATCGTGCTGGCCCGCATGTACCTGATAGCAAATTTCCATCGCCTTCCGCGTTAAATCTGTATAAATCATGTGCTTCGCACGCCCTCCGTTCTCTCAAAGTTTCCGCGTACTATCATAGCATAAATTCCTCTAAAATGGGCCATTTCTGCAATCATTTTCCACTTCGACGCTATCTTCAATATTTTTCAAATTTTTTACAAAAAAATAATGCGCATTTCCACAGAAAGAATTTATAATAAGAGAGATATCGAATTGAGATCGGAGGTATCCGTTGTGAAATACGCCATTGTGGATCTTGGATCCAATACCATCCGTCTGTCCGTCTATCAGCTCACGGAGGGTGGTGGCTTCCGCCTTCTATTCTCTGAGAAAGAGATGGCAGGCCTTGTCAACTATATTCAGGGCGGCGTCATGCTGACAGACGGCATTGAAAAAGCCTGCCGGGTCATCCGGAATTTTCAGTTTTTGCTGGGGCAGTTTCAGATTGAATCCCTGCGGGTCTTTGCCACTGCGTCCCTGCGAAACATTCAGAATGTGGACGAAGCTGTGCAAACCATCCGCAAGCGTACCGGCGTGGAGGTTGAAGTGCTTTCCGGCCAGGAAGAGGCAACGCTCGGCTATTTCGGCGCATTGACCAGCACTACCCTGAGCGACGGCTATCTCTTTGACATTGGCGGCGGCAGTACCGAGCTTGTCACCGTTGCAGGGGGACATATCGAAAAAGCACAGAGCTACCCGGTGGGTTCTCTAAGCCTTTTCAAGGACTATGTCTCCAAAATCTGGCCGAAGAAGCGGGAAATTGCCGCCATCCAGGCAGCGATTGACGACACTCTGCAGCGTGCCGGAATCGGCGGTCTGCGCGTCGGCCGTGTGTGCGGCATCGGCGGAACAGCTCGCGCTGTGCTGAAAATCGGCAACAACTACTTTCAAAAGCCCTATGGCAACCGCGCGCTTTCCGTGGCGGAGCTGCATGCCATCACGGAAATGCTGACCCAGCGGGATCTGACCGCCCGACAGCTGATTCTGAAAAAATGCCCCGATCGAATCCATACGATTCTCCCCGGCTGTCTGCTGATGGACGCCATTTCCAGCTCAATCTGCCGGGGCGAGATCTACATCAGTCCATACGGCGTCAGGGAGGGATATCTGTGTCGCAGACTCATACAGAATACGATTTAAGCTATACGCAAAACCGCGAGCTCAGTTGGCTGAAATTCAACCAGCGCGTTCTGGAAGAGGCCGCGGACGAAACGGTACCACTGATGGAGCGGCTGCGCTTTGTCTCCATCTTCACCAGCAATCTCGACGAGTTCTTCATGGTCCGCGTCGGCAGTCTGTTCGATCTGTCTGTTTTGACGCCCAATGCAACGGACAACAAAAGCGGCTGGACGCCGCAGGAACAACTAGAGCATGTGTTCCACGCCGTCCGTCCCATGATCAAATACCGGGACGCCGTCTATGCCGATCTGTGCCGCAAGCTGGCGCTGCAGGGCTATTGCGACGCTGCTTACAGCGACCTCACCGCACAGGAAAAAGATTTTATTGACCATTATTATAAAGAGGATCTGCGGCCGCTGCTCTCGCCCCAGATCATCGACCGCAACCATCCCTTCCCGCACTTGAAGAACAAAGCAATCTACTGCGTCGCATTGCTCAAGGGGAAAGATCGAAATATGCTCGGTATTGTTGACATACCGGAATCTGTCCCCAGTTTTGTGCAGCTGCCTGGCAGCCAGCTGCGGTTCATCCGGACCGAGGTCGTTCTGGCAGAACATCTGAAAAAAATCTTCAAAATCTACACCATTGTAGAACAGAGCATCATCTCTGTCACCCGCAATGCCGACATCAGCTTTGACGATGATAAATTTGACGATGACAGCCCGGATTTTCTGGAACATATGAAAAAGCTGCTCAAGCAGCGCGACCGGCTCGCCCCGGTGCGGCTTGAGATGCAGGGAAAGGCCGATCAACTTGCCGCCCTGCTGCGTGACAAGCTTTCCATTCATGAGCACCAGGTGTTCTCCTGCAAAAGTCCGCTCAAGTTTGACTTCGCCTATCAGCTCAGCGGAGATCCATCGCTGTTTTATCCGCCCCATATTCCTGCGTATCCCAGCTATCTGCGAGAAGACCTGCCGATGTATGAGCAGATTTATCAGCGGGATGTGCTACTGTTCTATCCTTATCACTCCATGCAGCCGTTCCTGGATCTGCTCCGGCAGTCCGCAAACGACCCGAAGGTCGTCTCCATCAAAATCACCATTTACCGGCTTGCCCGCAACTCCGCCATCGTAAAGCATCTGTGCACCGCTGCGGAAAACGGCAAGGAAGTCACCGTCCTGATGGAGCTGCGCGCCCGGTTCGACGAGCAAAATAATATTGAGTGGGCGGAAGCACTGGAGCAGGCCGGCTGCCGCCTGATCTATGGCCCGGAAAATTTCAAATGCCACGCAAAAATCTGCCTGATTACCCGGCGGGAAAAGGCCGGACTGCGTTACATCACCCAGATCGGTACCGGCAACTACAACGAAAAAACAGCTGCACTCTATACAGATTTTTGCCTGATGACTGCCGATCCACAGATTGCCGCCGACGGTGTCAGCTTTTTCCAGAACATGCTGATTGGCAATCTGCAGGGAGATTACGCAGCACTGTTGGTCGCGCCGAACAGCATGAAGCAGGAAATGCTCTGCCTGATTGACAACGAAATTGCAAAAGGTCCCAGCGGCCGCATTATTTTGAAGGCAAACTCGGTGACGGAGCGTCAACTGATCGACAAGCTCTCCGAAGCCTCCTGCGCCGGTGTGAAAATTGATCTGATTATTCGCGGCATCTGCTGCCTGGTTCCGGGAATTCCGGGAAAAACAGAAAACATTACCGTTACCAGCATCGTCGGCCGCTTCCTGGAGCACTCTCGGATTTACTGCTTCGGCGCCGACGCGGACCGCCGGATTTATATCTCTTCCGCAGACATCATGACCCGCAACCAGGTGCGGCGGGTTGAGGTTGCCTGTCCGGTCAAAAGTCCGGAGCTGCAGCGTTGGTTTATCAGCTATCTTCATACACTGCTCTCGGATAATGCCAAGGCACGACGGCTGCTGGCCAATCAGAATTACCAGTCCGTTCCCGCCGACGGCACAACGCCGCTCAATGCGCAGCGCTATTACCTGGAGCATCCGCCGGTATTGAAGGAGACACTCGATCCCTCCGGTTCTGCGCTGCGGCACGCTGCCGGGTTTTTCCATCGGCTGTTCTCCCGCCGCTAACCGTACATTGGAGAATATTGTAAATAAAAACAGGGGGGGCAAGCACATCCGGCGCTTGTCCCCCCTGTTATTATGCCGCTGCGTCCAACATATTTTCGATCAGAATTCCGTACCCCCTGGTCGGATCGTTCACCAGTACATGGGTCACCGCTCCAATCAGCTTTCCATTCTGCAAAATGGGACTGCCGCTCATTCCCTGCACAATTCCGCCGGTCTGCGCCAACAGACGCGCATCCGTCACCTTGAGCAAAAGATTTCGTCCTTCCGCGTCGGTCGGATACAACCGCGAGATCTCCACCGTATAGGACTCCACTGTGTTTCCGTTCACATTACACAGAATTGTCGCTTCGCCGGTGGTAACCGCTTCCTTCGGCGCTACTGGCACCATCTGTCCTACCGGACGGACATACAGATTTCCAAAAATTCCACCAGCCGTATTTTTTGTCACTGTGCCAATACTCCGGCCCGGCTGAAACGCACCCTGCAGCTGCCCCGGCGCGCCGGCCTGCCCCTGCACTACCGCGGCCACGCTGGCCGAAATCAATGATCCGGAAGCAAGCGGCAGCACCTGTCCCGTCGCCTGATCACTGATTCCATGGCCCAGTGCGCCAAACTTCCCGCTCTCCGGATCATAATAGGTCACAGTGCCAATGCCCGCAATCGCATCACGGATGTAGACACCAAGACAGTAACCGTCCGCCCGCCGTGCAGGATGCACCAAAACCTCCACTTGTTTTCCCTTGCGCGCGGCCTGTACCACCAGCGTCCCGTCACAGTCCGACACCTGATTCCGCAGCGTAGCCGCATCTGACGACGGCGTGCCATTGACGGCGCAGATCACATCACCGACCTTTAATCCGGCCCGCTCTGCCGCAGAACCCGCCGGATCAAATCCCGTAATCACAACACCGTCCGTCTGCATCTGAATTCCCACCGCCATACCGACCGCCAAAAGCTGCTGTGGAAGCGCTGCCGCAGCTTGGCCAATCAGGACTGCCGCCAACGCGAAAAATATGACGAGCTTTCGCATCCTTCCTGCCATGTTTCATCACCCTTTCATCCTTGCGCTACGCAGTTAATATGTCTGCTTTCCGCGCAAAAAAACGCGAGAAACCACGGCAAAAACTTGTGAAATTTCCGCCAAAAGAAATAAAAAAGCCCCTGCGGCAGGCAATCCGCCGCAGAAGCCCGGTATTGATTCACTGTATTTCCGGTATTTAATCTGTCAGGTGCAGGCAATACCGGTACAGCGGCCACAAAGCTGTAAAATTTTTCCGCACCATTTCGGCCAACTGCGGGGAAAACAGGGCATCATCAATCGGTTTTTCCACATAGGCCAGGATATTTTTGAACTGATAGTACGGTAACAGCGCATCGTCCGGGCATGGCTTCTTCCGATAGTATTCCCGGCCGCTGACGCGAACTTCTGTTTCCGTCTCAATTTTTTGCACAATTTTCAAAAACTCCGCCGGATGCGCTTCCAGCCGCTTCCGGAAAGCTTCCATGGTGTCCGCTTTGGGGCTCCACAGCAAAAAGCCGTAGCTGTAATGCTCCGGTCCGATCTCAAAAAACAGACACGGCAGTTCATTCCAATAACGATCATCCCGCCGCAGGCAGAACCACAAGGTCTCTTTATAGGGTCCGCCTGCGTGGCGCAGCCGGGCATCGCGGTAGATGCGGGAGACTTTGCACAGCGTTCCGGAATCCTCCTGAAACGGCTCGGATACTTCGCGCGCCAACTGCTTCATCGGCTCATACAGCTGATTCACATAAATTTGTTTCTGGCTTTCAAACCAGGGCTTGTTATTATTAAACCGGATGCCCCAGAGAAAATCAATCGTCTCCGGCGAAAAACCTGTAAAAATAGTACTCTCTCCCATCCGCGAAACCGGTATGCGGTACGCCACAATTTTTGAATGTATTATAGCAATCCCCGGATAGGCTGTCAAATCGCCTGCGGTATTCCACACCTCTTTACTTTTTTCCAAACTGTGTTATACTCGGAGCAGCAGTTCTGCGCCGAAAGGAGTATTGAAATGGACGCAATTACCTGTATCCGTACCAGAAGAAGTATCCGTAAGTTTGAAGACAAGCCGGTGGAAGAATCCGTGATCCGGGATATTATTTCCGACTGTTCACTGGCGCCATCCTGGAAAAATTTTCAGCCGGTCCGCTATGTTGCCGTAACCGATCCGGAAATCCGTGCAAAAATCGCAAATGACTGTGTTCTTGGTTTCACTGCAAACGCCAATGTCATCGCAGCGTGCCCTGTATTGATGGTTGTCACTCTGATTCATGGCCGTTCCGGCTTTGAGCGCGACGGCTCCTATTCCACCAGCAAGGAAGATCGCTGGGAAGTCTTTGATGCCGGTATCGCCACACAGACGCTGTGCCTGGCTGCCCACGCCCGCGGCATCGGTTCCGTAGTTATGGGCATTTTTGATGAAAAACGGACCGCTGAGGTACTTCAGCTGCCGGAGGGACAAATTGTCGCCGCGCTGGTTCCGATGGGCTATCCTGCACAGGAGGGCACTGTTTTCAAGCGCAAAACCGTCGATGAATTAGTTCGTTTCCTGTAAATTCTTTCACCATCTGATCTGCAGCCTCAAACGGGGCTGCAGATTTTTTATTTTTAGGGGTTGACATTTCTGTATCATTGTATTACTGTATTGGTGCAATCATTTCGAAAGGAGGCAACTTGATGAGTTGGAAATTTGATCGCGATCGTCCAATCTATGCACAATTGGTCGAGCAATTGCAGCGGGAGATTGTCTCCGGCCGTCTTTCGCCCGGCAGCCGGTTGCGTTCTGTCCGGGATCTGGCTGCTGACGCCGGCGTCAATCCAAACACCATGCAGCGGGCACTTACAGAGCTGGAGCAGCTGGGTCTGATTTATACGCAGCGCACCAACGGGCGCTATGTCACAGAAGACGCCGCGCTGCTGGAACATACACGCCACCATCTGGCAACGGAAATTCTGAATGGTTTCTGGACCCAGATGGCCGCCCTTGGCTATACGAAAGAGACTTGCCTGGAATTGATGAAGGAGGAAGAAAACGGTGGATGAATTACTCAAATGCACCCAGCTGTGTAAATATTACAGCGGGAAAGTCGCGCTGAACCAGGTCAATCTGGAAATCGGCCGCGGCAAAATCATCGGACTGCTTGGGCCAAACGGCAGCGGCAAAACCACCCTGATGAAGCTTGCCAACGGCCTGTTGATGCCGTCAGCCGGTTCGATTACAATCAACGGCGCCGCACCGGGACCCAAAACCAAAAAGGTGGTGTCCTACCTGCCCGATGCCAACTATCTGCCCAACTGGATGACCGTCGGCCAGCTGGTGGAGATGTTCCACGATTTCTATGCAGATTTTGATAAAGCAAAAGCCCTGGATATGCTCCGCACCTTACAGATCGCCTCGTTTGAGCGGCTCAAGCATCTGTCCAAGGGCACCAAGGAAAAGGTGCAGCTGATTCTTGCCATGAGCCGCCAGGCGCAGCTGTATCTGCTGGATGAACCCATTGGCGGCGTGGATCCCGCTGCGCGGGATTATATCTTACACACGATCCTCAGCAACTATTCTGAAAATGCGTCGGTCGTCATCTCTACGCACCTGATCGCCGACATTGAACCGGTTCTGGATGAGGCAATTTTTATCAATCAGGGACAGATCGTTCTGCACAAACCTGTGGACGAAATCCGCGAGCAGGATGGCAAGAGTGTGGATCAGCTGTTCCGGGAGGTGTTCCGATGCTAAGTAAACTGCTAAAATATGAATTTAAGGCCACATCCAGACAGTTTCTGCTGTGCTATCTGGCGCTGATTGTGACAGCCTTCCCCATGCGGCTGCTTATTCTCTCCTGGAGCGCCGGTGCCATGCCGGAAACAACGGTAAAAATCGTCAGCTTCTTTACCACAACGCTTTACATTGCGATTATTGCAGCCACCATTCTTATGACCCTTGTGATGATTATCTCCCGGTTTTATCGGAATCTGATGACCGGTGAAGGTTACCTGATGCATACGCTTCCGGTTTCCCCCTGGCAGCACACCACCAGTAAGCTGATTGTTGCGCTGATCTGGTCGATTCTGAGCGTTTTGGTTGTTTGTGCATCGCTGGCCATTCTCTTCACTGCAAACATTGCACCTTCTGCGATGTGGAACGCCGTCACCGATACGCTTCTGAAGACATTCCACGCATACCAGCAGACTGTGGGCGAATCACTCTGGTTCGTACTCATACCGATCATTCTGGGCCTTCTGTTCTCTGTGATTTTCTCGATTCTGCATGTCTATCTCTCCATCACAATCGGCCAACTCTTCAATAAACACCGCGTACTTGGCGCTGTTTTGGCCTACATTGTGATTCAAACCATTCTGAATACCCTTAGCGCAATTTTCTCCTTCGCCAGTTTCTGGGATGACGGTTGGGTATCATACCTCTTCAACGATACCCAAACAGGGCTGGAAACACTCCACCTCGTCATCGGTTTTCTCTGGATTGGCTTTGGCATTGTCTTTTGCCTGTGCGTCCTGTTCTTTGGGCTCACCAATCTGCTGATGCACCGCAAACTGAATCTGGAATAACAAAAAAGACCTGGAACCGTATTGGTTCCAGGTCTTTTTTATCTTTTATCGAATTTTCGCAGCGACCAGATCGCCCATCTCAGAACAGCTGACCTGCTTCATGCCGGGCTGCATAATGTCTACCGTCCGGTATCCCTCATCCAGCACCTCAGTCACAGCACGCTCAATCGCATCGGACTCTGCCGCCAGATTAAAGGAATACTTCAGCATCATTGCACCGGAGAGGATCGTGCCAACCGGGTTTGCAATATTCAGACCGGCGATATCCGGTGCAGAACCATGAATCGGCTCATACATACCATTGGTTGTATCGCCCAGGCTGGAGGACGGAATCATACCAATGGAGCCGGTAATCATACTGGCCTCATCCGAGAGAATATCACCAAACATATTTTCGGTGACAATGACATCAAACTGTGCCGGATTCTTGACAATCTGCATGGCGCAGTTGTCCACCAGCATGGTGGAATATTCCACATCCGGATACTCGGCAGCAACCTCCGCCATCACCTTTTTCCACAGGCGGGAGCAATCCAGTACATTGGACTTCTCTACAGAAATCACACGGGAAGAACGCTTACGCGCCGTATCAAACGCCACACGGGCAATCCGCTCAATCTCATGGGTCGAATAGGCCATCAGATCCGTCGCCAGCTCTTCGCCATTCTGCTCCACCGTCTTATGCTCGCCAAAATAGATGCCGCCGATCAGCTCACGAACCACTACAAAGTCGATTCCGTTTGCAACCAGCTCCGGCTTCAGCGGGGATGCCGCTGCCAGCTGCGGAAAAATCTTCGCCGGGCGCAGATTGGCATACAGTCCCATTGCGCTGCGAATCCGCAGCAGCGCTTTCTCCGGACGATTGTTCTTCTCCACGCCGTCCCACTTCGGGCCGCCGACGGCGCCCAGCAGCACGCTGTCGGCCGCAAGGCACTTATCCAGGCTGGCCTGAGGCAGGCACTCGCCATATTTATCAATTGCGCAGCCGCCGACATCCACCTCGTCAAAACGGAAATTGTGGCCGTAGACCTCTGCCACCTTCTCCAGCACCTTCACTGCTTCCGTTACAATCTCCGGGCCAATGCCGTCGCCCTTCAACACTACAATGTTCTTTTCCATTCTGCTCCTCCTGATGCAAAAATCAATGTTCCGTTTCACTATATCTCCCACATAAAGGGTTGTCAAGGCTCAGTCCTTCACACCATAAACCCAGGCGTTCGGCAGCTGGCGTCCAGATGGCAAAGCGGTATTGGAACAGCGGGTGACATATTCTCCATCATAGTACATGATTGCGCTGGTACCGCCGTCCATATTCATGGCCTGCATACAGTTGTGCCGTGCCAAAATTTCCGCTGCTTCAGCCGCAGTCGTTCCGATGGAGGTTGCAAGCCGTCCCTCAATCACCAGCATCAGCACCTCATACCGGTCGCTCTGACCGATGCTGACCCGCGGGTTCAGCTCTGACCAGCCGGAAGTATCCATCCGCTTTCCGTCGATAATCAACGCCGGCCAGAATTCCGCTGCATCTGTCGTCCGGCTGTTCACGCTGTTCTGAGCATCTACAATATACATCCGGTCATCGTCTCGCAGTTCCAGCCGTTTGTAACCATAGCCATAATGCGTGCCGCGGCCTTTTCCATCCGACATGGCATACCCGGCCAACAGACCGCCCATGCCGACGCCGCCCTCGTCAATAAACCCACTGGCTGTAATCGCCAGCACACCGCCGGCATCCTCGCACAGGTCCCCCGCGAACTGGCCAACCGATCCCTCGTATCGGGTCGCCTGCAGCTTCAAACGGCTGGGATCCTTGGCAACCGCCAGAACACCCTGATAGCTCATGCCCTTTACCCGAACCAGCAGGACCTGATTCGGCACATCAATGGCAAGCACCTGCTCATCCTGAATGGTGCGGATTGTCGTACCGTCATCATTCAGTCCGGCTTCATTGATGGAGAGATTCTCCCAGCCGTCCTGCAGCGCCTCCGGATGACTGTTGAGATAGCTTGTCATTGTATCCGGGTCGATCTCCCAAAACAGCTCATAGAACGCCTTTTCCTCCGCGCTGGCCGATGGATCTGTCGGGCTCGGCACCGTATGGTATGGATCATTTTCCTCACTGCCCCAGTTCGTCTCCACACCGATTTGGTCGGCGCGGGCGTCATTGACCTTCTCCATTGCCTCACGGATGACGCTGTCCGGCAAAAATGCCGTGGCCAACCATTGATGCCGCATGGTGGACATGGCCGTCTCAATATAAATTGAGCGCAGCTTTGCGATCGGACCGATATTGGAAAATGCAAACAGCAGATATCCGGCAGTCAACACTGCCAATGCAATGCTCATGGTTTTTACGGCAATCCGGGCTGTCGAGGGCTGCCGCTTCTGTGTCTTCGTGCTGTGGCGGGATCCGCCGAACAGTTTGATTTTTCTTCTTTGGGTCTGCACTGTTAATCTCTCCTACATTGTCGAAACACAGCTGATTTTGTCGTGGGGTTTATCATAACACAAAGCATCGGCGACCGCAACTTTTCTTTGAAAAACCATAATTTTACCATCAAAAAAAAGCGGCAGCAGTCCTGTAAAATGACTGTGCCGCTTTCCCCTGTTCCTCAAAAAACAGCCGGAACGATTTTTTGCCGCTCCGTATCCACAACCCCATAAGTATTCAGTCGGAGCTTTGGAATAACTGGCAGGCTGACAAACGCCAAAGTCATAAAGGCATCAATCTCTTCTGAAATTCCATTTTCCTGCAGCGCTGCTTTCAGTGTTTGCAGCGTTTCCTCGACCGACTCGGCGCTTTTAGGACTCATCAAACCGGCGATTGGCAGCGCAAGCGCACCGACAACCCGACCGTCGACCGCAAAAGCAAGGCCGCCCTTATTTTCTCGCACGGTGTTGCCTGCCAGCACCATATCTGCATCATTCGTACCCGCTATGATCAGGTTGTGTGAATCATGGGCAATGCTGGATGCAACTGCGCCGCGTTGCAGGCCATAATTCCCCAAAAAGCCCAGCCCCACATGGCCAGTACGATGATGCCGCTCAAACACCGCCAGCTTCACGATCTGCTGTGCAGGATCCACGCCCGGTGCCAGGTCCGGCAGCTTCCGGAATGGGACAATCTTTTCACTGGTCAGCAGTTCATGCGGCTGAAGACAAATTACCCGTTCCTGTTCACCGGTCTCCTGTAATTCCAGATCCCGGAGCATAATCTCGTCCATCTCAAAGGAGTTCAGAACACGCGCAAATCGTTTCTGATCCACCTGCAGCGGCGCCTGATTCAATGCGCGGCCCTGTTCTGCCACCAATTTTCCATTTTTATAAACCTGTTCAACCGTAAATTGACGCAGGTCTGATACCACAATAAGATCTGCTGCGTAACCCGGTGCAACCGCGCCGTTCTGCCGCAGTCCAAAATAGCGTGCCGGAATCAATGTCCCCATTTTTACCGCAATCGCAGGATCTACACCCGCACCAATCGCTTTGCGGATCAAGGCGTCAATATGCCCTTCCCGGAGCAAATCGCCTGGATGCTTGTCGTCCGTTACCAACATACAGCGGTTGCAATAAGGTTCCTGAAACAGCGGCAGCAGTGCATCCATATTTTTTGCCGCGGTTCCCTCCCGCACCATAATGTACTGGCCGCGGCGGAGCTTTTCCATCGCCTCGTGAAAATCCGAGCACTCATGGTCAGACGCTACCCCCGCCACAAGGTAGGCGTTGAGCTCCCGGCCGCTCAGAAATGGTGCGTGGCCATCGATTCTGCCTGTGCAGCCGCAGATTTTCTGCAAAATTTCCAGATCGCCGCGCACGATTCCATAGGCGTTCATCACTTCCGCAAGTCCCAAAACGCGAGGATTCTGATAATAGGGCTGCAAATCTTCAGCCTTCAGCACAGCGCCCGATTCATCCAAACAGGTCGCAGGAACACAGGATGGCAGCATAAAATAGACGGATAGATCCAGATTTTTCGTCGTCTCCAGCATAAACTCCAGGCCGTCGGTTCCGGCAACATTGGAAATCTCATGCGGATCTGTCACAACCGCCGTTGTTCCGTGCGGCAGTACAGCCTGTGCAAACGCAGGGCCGCAGAGCATGGAGCTTTCAATATGAATGTGGCCGTCGATCAGCCCTGGGCAAACATACCTGCCCTGCAGGTCTACCTCCGTCCTGCCGGTGTAATCGCCCACGCCGACAATCTGCCCCGCATAAATTGCAACATCCGCGTCTTCCACTTCGTTGGTAAAGACATTCACAACTTTTGCATGTTTCAGCACTAGATCGGCATCCAGCTCTCCCCTGGCCGCGGCAATTTTCTGCTTTAACATTTCAATTTGCATCGGAATCCCCCTCATGGATTCTGGAATTATGGATATAGTACCACACTTTTCCCGCTGGTTACAAGAATCGACCCGCTGGTTGGCGCAAAATTAAAAAAAGTCCGCTGACCGTAGTCAGCGGACTTTTTAATTCGATTAGATCCACTCGGTATCAAAAACCCACGCCTTTGTGAAACCGTCGGACAGAGCCTCCAGCGCGCGTGCGC
This sequence comes from uncultured Oscillospiraceae bacterium, assembly GCA_934561175.1. Classification (GTDB taxonomy): domain Bacteria; phylum Bacillota; class Clostridia; order Oscillospirales; family Oscillospiraceae; genus CAKTFW01. The sequence goes on along the minus strand of CAKTFW010000025.1, from coordinate 4,665 downwards.
CCTTGACTGCGTCACCCATTGCAACCACATTGTCAAATGCAGCTCTAAAGGTATCGACAACATCCTTCTTCGGGGAGACGCCCATTGCCAGAACAACAGCGTCACACGGGAAGTTGATCTCCTTGCCCTCCGGATTGATCACATCGACAGAGTCGGCATTGATCTTCTCCAGCTTGTGGCCGGCGTAGAACTCTGCGCCGTACGGAGCCAGTTCACCCTTGACATCGTTCAGCACCTGGCCAAACAGCGCAGCGCCAATGACCGGTGCCATTTCGATAAACTTGACCTTGCAGCCGCGCTCACCGAGGAATACGCCGGTCTCCATGCCTGCCAGGCCGGAACCAATGATGCAGACATTCTTGTTCTCCAGCTTAACCTCGCTCAGCAGAATCTCCGGTACAGTGTAGACATTCTCACCCATAATACCGGGGATCATCTTCGGGCGAACCTGGTTGGAGCCGCAGCAGACAAACACGCCAACGGGATTCAGCTTCTTGACTTCCTCCACCGTAGCTTCAGTGTTCAGGCGAACCTCGACACCAGCATGCTTGACCTGTGCCTTCAGACCTTCCAGCAGCCATGCAATCTTCTCTTTGTTCGGCGGCATCTTTGCCAAAATCAGCTGGCCGCCAAGCTCTGCTTCCTTCTCAAACAGGGTGACCTTAAAGCCGCGCTCTGCCAGAATGCGGGAAGCCTCCATACCAGCGGGGCCACCGCCAATGACAGCCACCGGGCGGCCATTGCCGTTGCGCTCCAGCTTCTGGAATTCATACTCACGGCCAAAGGCCGGGTTGACCGTACAGGTCGGCTGGATGCCCTGCACTGCAGTGTGCATGCAGTTCAGGCAGCTGATGCAGGTACGGATCTCATCCTCACGGCCCTCTGCAACCTTCCGCAGCCAGTGCGGATCGGCAATATGGCCACGGGTCAAGCCGACAAAGTCACTGACACCATCTTCCAGCAGGGATTCTGCGAATTCCGGCTTCTTAATGGTGTTAACCGCAATGACCGGGCACTTGACAACAGCCTTAACAGAAGTTGCCAGGTTGCGCTTCCAGCCCTGCTTAAAGGACGGCGGCTCACGGTTGTAGAACGAAGTTGCCTGCAGGCCGCAGTTGACATTGATGTAATCAACGCCCATTGCGTCCCAGATCTTTGCCATCTCAACGCCCTCTTTCAGGGTGTTGCCGCCCTCGATGAACTCATCAGCGGACACACGAATGCCAACCACAAAGTTCGGGCCGACTTCCTTGCGGACAGCCTCATATACTTCCTTGACAATGCGGCAGCGGTTTTCCAGCTCGCCGCCGTACTCGTCGGTACGCTTGTTGTAGATCGGGCTCAGGAACTGGCCCAGCAGGTAGCCGTGTGCAGTGTGGATCTCCACGCCGTCGCAGCCAGCCTTTTTCGCCAGCTTTGCAGTATTGGCAAAGCGGGAGACGATGTAGGCGATCTCGTCCTTCGTCATCGCATGGGCGGTAGAACCATCGGAGCAAGCGCACTCGGAGGGAGCCCATGCAGGCTCGCCACCCTTGTTGGTTGCATTGGTGGTTGCACCCGGATGATGCAGCTGGATAAAGATCTTTGCATCGTACTTATGGATCATTCGGGAAAGTTTTTCAAAAGTCATGCACTGGTAGTGGTTCTCCAGCACAACTTCGGTCGGATTCGCGCGTCCTGTTTTGGTATCTACCAGAACGACGCCGGGCATAACAATGCCGGCGCCGCCCTTTGCGCGCTCTTCGAGGTAGTCGAAAAGCTGCTCACCAACACCACCTGCGGAATCGCCCCAGGCGAAACCGGCAGGGGTAACAACAACGCGGTTCTTAATATCCAGCCGACCGATCTTACCCGGTTCAAAAAGCTTCGGATATTTCACCCGCAGTTCCTCCTTACCAGCAGTGATGGTTGATCTTGTCGGGGCGCTCAACGCTCTCTTCGCGATCGTCACGCTCCGGCAGGAAGAAGTCCACATTCACACACAGCTGGCCGCCGCGGTTGTAGGTGGAGTGAATTGCGTTGGACGGGATGTATGCAAAGCAGCCGGGGCACAGGTCATACTTGACGCCATCAATGGTGACATCCATAAAGCCTTCCTGAACATAGGTCAGCTGTGCGGCCGGATGATTGTGCGGGTTTGCACCTGCACCCGGAGCCATCTCCCAATACTGCATGGTCACAGCGGAGTCCGGCTTGAAGACGACGGAACGAACGCCGTTGCCCCAATCCTTCCAAACCATCTCATTGATATCAAACGCTCTTGCTTTTGCCAGGTCAGCCGCGCTGGCCTCGCCCTGCATTTTCCAAGGTGCATCTGCCATTTTCAAATTCCTCCTAATATAAATCCTTTCCTCGATCGCCGTCCAACCGCAGCAAGCTGCCATGGACATAGAACGCGGATTTTTATGGCTCTATTGTTTCTCATTTTTCAGACTTTGTCAAGTGTTTTGTTTTTAACAATGCTACCAGAAAATCGGGTCGATTTTCATACTTTTTTCCGAATTTTCCTCCATGCTTCTCGTTAAAAATTTAACGCTTGACGGATTCTGGTTCCACTCCTAAAATTACGGTATAAAGGTATGGCTATTCGGCGCTCTGCTGCAGGCCGGATGCTGCATACATTTAATATAGAACAAAGGGAGTGTTTCACATGGGCAAGAAATTCAAAATTGTTGTCACCGACTGGGAATACGAAAACCTGAACGATGAACTGGAGGTTCTCTCTCAGCTCGACGCTGACATCGAAACCAATCACCAGACCCGTGATCCGAAAGAGATCATCAAGTTCGCAAAGGACGCGGATGCGATCATCACCCAGTACCCGAATATGCCGGCCGATTTTCTGGATCAGCTGACAAACTGCAAGGTTATCTCCCGTTATGGCACCGGTATCGACGGTGTCGACCTGAAAAAAGCAACTGAAGACGGCATCATCGTCTCCAATGTTTATGAGTACTGCACTGACGAAGTCTCTGCACAGGCACAGACGCTGCTGCTGGCGCTGGCTCGTTCCATTCCGCAGTACTCCAAGTTCATTCAGAACGGCGGCTGGTACAGCAAGGAATGGAAATTCCGCAGCATGAAGAACGAGATCGTCGGCGTTATCGCCTTCGGTAAAATCGCCCGCGAGTTCATTAAAAAGATGACCCCGCTGGCCAAAGAGATTTGGGTCTATGATCCGTTTATCGACGATGCCGTGATTGAAGCTGCCGGCCCCACCATCAAGGCAAAAAGCTTCGATGAGATCGTGGAGAACTCCGATTACATCTCCGTCCACTGCCCGCTGACCAAGGTTGGCGAAAGCGAGTATCCGACGCACTACATGTTCAACAAGGAAGTCTTTAAGCGCATGAAGAAGAGCGCCATTCTGGTCAACTGCGCCCGCGGCGGCTGTGTCAATCAGGACGATCTGGCCTGGGCGCTGGACAACGGCGAGATCCGCGCTGCCGGTATTGATGTCATTGAGTCCGAGCCTCCGGAAAAGGGCAACCCGCTGCTGGGCCGCGACAACCTGATCCTCACCAACCACATGGCCTGGTACTCTGAGGATTCCATCGTCAGCGTTAAGCGTCAGGTCGCTCAGAATGTCGTCGATGTTCTGAAGGGCGGCACGCCGAAGTATGAGAATGTCGTCAACAAGGATGTTCTGGATAAGCTGAAATAAGATTTATCATCTTTTTCTAACCCACTCTACAAAACAAAGGAGTCTTTCCAATGGCAAAGTTCAAAGTAGTTGTTACCGACTGGGAGTTCGACACCATGGCCCCCGAACTGGAGGTTCTCTCTCAGATTGACGCAGATGTCGATATCACCCATCAGACGCGCGACCCGAAAGAGGTCATCAAGTTTGCAAAGGACGCCGATGCAATCATCACCCAGTACCCGAATATGCCGAAGGAGTTTCTGGATCAGCTGACCAATTGCAAGGTTATTTCCCGCTACGGCACCGGCTTTGATGGCGTTGACATGAAGGCTGCCACCGAGAATGGCATCATCTTCTCCAATGTCTATGAGTACTGCACCGACGAGGTCTCCGCACAGGCGCAGACGCTGCTGCTGATGCTGGCCCGCTCCATCCCGCAGTATTCCAAGTTCATCCAGAACGGCGGCTGGTACAGCAAGGAATGGAAGTTCCGCAGCATGAAGAATGAGATCGTCGGCGTTATCGCCTTCGGTAAAATCGCCCGTGAGTTCGTCAACAAGATGATCCCGCTGGCCAAGGAAGTCTGGGTTTATGACCCGTTCATTGACGACGCTGTGATCGAGGCTGCAGGTCCCACTGTCAAAGCAAAGAGCTTTGATGAGATCGTGGAGAACTCCGATTACATCTCCGTCCACTGCCCGCTGACCAAAGAGGGCGAGAGCGAGTATCCGACTTATCATATGTTCAACAAGGAAATCTTCAAGCGCATGAAGAATTCCGCAATTCTGATCAACTGCGCCCGCGGCGGCTGTGTCGATCAGGATGATCTGGCATGGGCACTGGATAACCACGAGATCCGCGCTGCCGGTATCGATACCATCGAAATCGAGCCGCCGGAAAAGGGCAACCCGCTGCTGGGCCGCGACAACCTGATCCTCACCAACCACATGGGCTGGTATTCCGAGGATTCCATCGTCAGCGTTAAGCAGCAGGTCGCACAGAATGTTGTCGATGTTCTGAAG
>CAKTFW010000024.1 GCA_934561175.1 uncultured Oscillospiraceae bacterium | reverse complement strand
GGACGGCCGGAAACACCAGTATTTTCAGAGGTTTTTCAAAAAGTTAAGGGGGGTTCTGCTCGCCTTAGGGATGTAAAATCAAAAGGAGGAAAATCCTATGAAAAACCTGAAGAAGGTTCTGGCACTGGTGCTGGTTGTCGCAATGATGGCATCCTTCGCAGTCTCTGCCAGCGCGAAAGACTTCACGGATTCCAAGGCGATTACGCAGCAGGAAGCCGTTGATGTCATGACGGCCATCGGCGTTATTGATGGCTACGCAGACGGCTCTTTCAAGCCGGAAGGCACCCTGACCCGTGAGCAGGCTGCCAAGATGATCACCTACATGCTGCTGGGCAAGTCCGAAGCTGACAAGCTGGTTGCAGTTGTGGCACCGTACACCGATGTCGCAGCAAACCGCTGGTCCGCAGGCGCGATTGCCTACTGCGCAAATGAGGGCATCATCGCAGGCGTGGGCAACGGCAAGTTCAACCCGACCGGCGAGCTGACCGGCCTGCAGTTCGCAAAGATGCTGCTGGTTGCACTGGGCTACGATCCGGCTGTTGAGAAGCTGACCGGTTCCACCTGGGCAGTCAACACTGCAAAGCTGGCTCTGAATGCAGACCTGGATGACGACATCGACGCCACCCTGTCCACCGCAATCTCCCGCCAGAACGCAGCCCAGATGGCTTTCAACACCCTGAAGGCTGACCTGGTTGAGTACGATACCAAGGGCACCACCGTTGAGATCAACGGCGCTACCATTGCTACCGGCGCTTCCAAGGCTGAGGCTGTTGCCGACAAGGAGAACAAGAAGGGCACCATCAAGGAAGACGAGATTCTGCAGTTTGCTGAGAAGTACCAGAAGGATCTGAAGAAGGTCATGAACACCAAGTCTGACGACTTCGGCGCTCCCGGCGCAGAGTGGAAGTTCAAGAACTCTTCCGTCGGCACCTATGCTGACACCGCTGATGCCTCCTACACCGGCAAGGTCACCCAGGCTACCATCTATGATCTGCTGGGCAAGTCCATGGTTGACGATCTGAAGGACGGCAACGGCACGCTGACCATCTACACCGATGGCGACAGCAACAAGGTTGAAGTCAACAAGAACGCTATCGACAGCCATGCCAAGAAGGGCAGCTCCGCTGCTGCATTCGGCTCCGGCAACGGCACTGTTGTTGATGTTTACATCGACGACTACAACAACGACGACTACGATGAGGCAATTGTTGTTGTGAAGAACCAGTACCTGATGAAGGCAACTGCTGATTACAACAAGAACACCGAGAAGCTGAATGTCTCTGTTAAGACCGGTACCGTCAAGTCTGGCGAGACCCCGCTGAAGGCAGAGGATTGGGCAATTGCTGACTACAGCAAGGACGACTACATCCTGTACACCGTTGCAAACGGCGAGATTCAGAGCATCGAGGCAGCCAAGGTTGTCTCCGGCAAGGTTGAGTCCTACAAGAGCGGCGACAATGTTGTGCTGGACGGCACCACCTACAAGTACAATGTGAAGGCTTACGAGAATGCCGACGAGCACTCCAAGTCTGTTGCTTACGAGACCAAGGAGACCGCAAAGGTCGTTCTGGACAACCAGGGCTACATCATCTATGTTGATGAGACCTCTACCACCAGCGACGATGTTGTCTTTGTTGCCGACGCTGCAAAGAGCGGCTTCGATCACATTGCAAAGATCGTTGATGTTGAAGGCAAGTCCTCCACCGTCACCATCGACGGGGATGACTCCACCAACGATGTTCTGGTTGACGAGAACTTCTCCAAGCAGGGCTTCTACTCCTACAAGGTTGACGGCTCCAAGTATGAGCTGAACACCTATGCTCATGCAAAGCAGACCACCATCGCTGCAGGCGCTGAGGGTCTGGGCAACAAGACCGCATTTGCTTCCGGCATTGTTGCAAACTCCAAGACCGTCTACATCATCAAGGACGAAGACGGCGACTACAATGTCTACACCGGCGTCAAGAACGCTCCGAGCGTCAAGGCTTCTGCCAACAAGGCAGTTAATGTCTACTATGTCACCAACAAGGACGAGAACAAGGTTCTGTATGTCTATGTTGATGTGAAGGGCGACGGGGCCACCATGGACGAGTCCACCAGCTCCTCCAGCGACAAGATCTATGTCCTGAAGGTTGACACCACGAAGTCCGTTGACAGCAATGACAACGAGTACTACACCGTGACCGCTCTGGTGAACGGCGAAGTCAAGACCTACAACACCACGAAGGCTGACACCATGGCAGTTGGCGAGCTGTACAAGAGCGTTACCACCAACTCCAACGGCTATGTCACCAGCGCCAAGGTTGCAGCAGCTGCTACCAACAGCGACTACGCTGTTATCGGTTCCGCAACTTCCGTTGCTTACTCCGACGGTGTTGTCACCATTGCTGGCACTGGCTACATCCTGGCCAACGACGATGTTAAGGCTTACCTGGTTCTGACCGGCAAGAGCGCAAACGCCATCCTGAACGATGCGAATGCCAGCTATGAGCTGGTTGAGACCGACGCTGACGGCCTGAAGTCCGCAGTTGACGGCTACACCCTGACCACCGCAACTGCTCGCCTGGTTCTGAACGATGACGGTGAGGTCACCGCTATCTACATGAATGTGGCAGCAGCTACCGAGAACTAAGTCTTAGTTCCCTTGATTGAATTCTGATTCTTCGGAATCAGGCACTAAAAAATCATAATCAAAGCTCTCCTTTTTGATCATGATTCGAGAGGGTCCTGCACAATGGTGTGCAGGACCCTCTTTTTGCGCTGCCGCACCGTCCGTGCCGGCTGTGCTCTATGGGAATGATTCCCAATTTTTCAAATTTTTAGTATTTGGTATTTGCTGGAAATTTTGACGCAAAAAAAGCCCCGGTGCTTCCCGGAGCTTGACAAGGTTCTGTGTTTTGCTATGATGAGCATAGAAGGGCATTGCGACAAGCGGTTGGCTCGGTCAAGCGTTAATCGGCTTCAAAAGGAACCGTCACTTTGCCGAGTGGCGGTTTCTGCGCTTTACAACAAATCGTAACCGTAAAACCCGATATGCAAGGAAAACCCACCGCGGGAATATCTCCCGCGGTGGGTTTTCCTTATTCTTCCGCTTCCGGCGCCTGATTTTCATTCTCTTCCGGCTCCGGGATTTCAATTTCCCGTTCCACCAGCTCACTGGTGCCATCCGGCCGCAGGATCAAAATCTTTGCAAGCTGCATCTTCATTTCAGCACCCCCACCAATTCAAATTCCAGCCCCAGCGGGAAGCTAACTGTCGCCGGAGCATCCGAATTAAACAGCGTAATCTTCTGCAGCGCGGACAGATTACCGCCATACCAGGTGCCCGCGTATTGCTGCACCCCTCCGCCATTGGCGCGGACGCTGTCCCAAAAGACGGAAATCCTGTTGTCTCCCAGACTCTCCAGCGAAATGCGGCTGTTCCACGCCATGGTACCCGTGGAGGTCATGACCCGGTGGTAGCCATACTTGTTGCTTGTCCAGGTGCCGGTGTAATTGCTGCTGGATGTATCGCCGTTATAACGAACAGACGGATCCGCCGTAACCGCGTCGCCCGGCGAGCTGATGTAGAGAATCACCTCCCGAAACGGACTCAAATCCAGACTGCTCAGATCCAGCTCCACCTGCGCCGCGGCCTCGGTGCTGACAAGGGTCATCAGCCGGAGCATGACTGTACGCTGGTCCAGCGTCTGGAAGTTTCCGTTGATCTCATCCAGATTCACCGGATCCTCCGGAGCCCAGATTTTCAGCCCCAGATTCTGTAATGTTTGTGCCATTGTTTCCTCCTTCTGCCCGGTTCTCCGGGCGGTGTGATGGGTCTCCCCTCACCCACAGGTTCCAATCTGCCAAAAGTTGCACGAAAATGTGCAACCGCGCAAAAAATTTTTCCGCCAGTGGCGCGCGAGCAGGCAATATGGTATAATAAACTGAAATATGCAAGCGAAGGAGGAATCTCCGTGGCAAAGACCGTGCTGATTGTAGAAGACGAAGAAGCCATTGTGGAAATTCTGAAATTCAACCTGAACAAAGAGGGCTATGAGACGCTGGCCGCGCTGGACGGCGAAACCGGCCTGCAGCTGGCAAAACAGGCCGACCCGGATCTGATCTTGCTGGATCTGATGCTGCCCAAGATGAGCGGATTTGAAGTCTGCAGCGCCCTGCGCGAGGGCGGCTACGCCATTCCAATTATTATGTTAACCGCGCGTGAGGAAGAGGCCGACAAAATTCTCGGTCTGGAATCCGGCGCGGACGACTATATTACAAAGCCCTTCTCCATGCGGGAGCTGATGGCGCGGGTTAAGGCCAACATCCGCCGCCGCGATCTGGACACCGCCCCCGCATCCGGCGGCGCCGCTCTGCGCCGCGGCGCGCTGACGCTCAACCCCAACAGCTTTTCCGTATCCAAAAACGGCGTACCCGTAGAGCTGACCCAAAAGGAATATGACCTGCTGCACTTTTTAATGGCCGCGCCGGGACAGGTTTTCTCCCGCGAGGATCTGATGAAGCAGGTCTGGAACTACGAATTTTACGGCGACATGCGGACGGTGGATGTGACCATCCGCCGCCTCCGGGAAAAAATTGAGGACATCCCCGGCGTCCCAAGCTACATTCTGACCCGCCGCGGCGTCGGCTACTACTTCGCCGCCGAATAATCCCGGAAAGGAGGACCCGCCGTGCGCTCGCTTCGGATGAAACTGGTTTTAATCATGGTGCTGCTGATTCTTGCGCTGATGACCGTCGTCGGCTCATTTCTAATCAGCGGCGTGAACCAGTTCTATGTGAATGACTTCTACCAGCAGATGGGGCAGACCTTCTCCGAGTCCTTCATCACCCAGCTGCAGCTGGCCGCCGCCGGAGACGATGCTCCCGCTCATCTGCGGGAAATGGTAATGGCGCAGCCTGATCTCGGTGTGGACATCTCCAACCGGAATGTCTACATTCTGAACGAGGTGGGCAGCCTGCTGGCCGGTTCGGACGACAGCACCAGTGTCTCCATGACCGCAAATCTGCTCACCGCCATGAACGGCGAAGTCGGGCAGGATTCCAGCATTACCGACTCTTATATGGATCTTGCGGTGCCCATCCTCTATGACGGCGGGCAGTACATTGTCTATGTCATTGACAACCAGTCCACCGTGAACGCACTGACCGGCGAGGTGCTGGGCATTATTCTGCGCGCGCTCGCCATGGGTCTGATTATCTGCATTATTCTGGCCTTTGTGCTGGCACAGATCATCATCACGCCGCTGGAGGCGCTGACCAAGGGGACCCGTCAGGTCGCCGCAGGCGACTTTTCCCAGAAGCTGGAGGTCACCAGCCGCGACGAGATCGGCATCCTGACCCGGAACTTCAACAACATGAGTCAGGTGCTGCAGAACACACTCTCCGAAGTGGAAAACGAGCGCAACAAGCTCTCCACCTTGTTCCTGCACATGACCGACGGCGTGGTCGCTTTCGGCCCGAACGGCACCGTGATTCACTACAATCCGGCATCGGTGCAGATGATGGGCCGTCCGCTGGACGCCGCCGTCTCCTTTCAGGAGCTGTTTGAACACGAGGCCAACTTTGACGAGCTGATGACGATGCACCGGCCGCAGTATCTGGAGGCGCAGAAGCGCGTAGAGAATCGCGAGCTGGAGCTGTTTATGGCGCCGTTTTCTGCCGATCAGGCGCCGGGCGGTGTCATGGTGGTCATTCACGATGTGACCGAGCAGCGCAAAAATGAGCAGATGCGCCGGGAATTTGTGGCAAATGTCTCCCATGAGCTGCGCACGCCGCTCACCAATATCCGCTCCTACGCCGAGACCATTGTGGACTCCAGCGACGAGCTGCCCAAAAAGCTGCACGACAACTTTATGAATGTCATCATCAATGAGGCCGACCGAATGACCCGCATCGTACAGGATCTCTTAACCCTGAGCAAATTTGACTACGGCAAAATGGAAATGAATATCGTCCGTTTTCCCTTTGCCAAGGCTGTCTCTGATGTATACGAGGCCGTCAGTATCGACGCGCAGAATCACGGCCACACGCTGACACTCGATCTGCCGGACGGTCTGCCGGAGGTCGACGGCGACCGCGAACGGATTGAACAGGTGATTATGAACATTGTCTCCAATTCGATCAAGTACACACCGGACGGCGGAAAAATCACAATGGAGGCAGGCTGCAGCGGGCCGAATGTCTATGTCCGCATCACCGACAACGGCATCGGTATCCCGGAAAAGGATCTGCCGCGGCTGTTTGAGCGATTCTACCGCGTGGACAAGGCGCGCTCCCGCGCATCCGGCGGCACGGGTCTGGGGCTCTCCATTGCCCGTGAAATTCTGAACCAACACAAGGGTGACATTCAGCTTTCGTCGATCTACGGCGAGGGGACGCAAGTCACCATCACGCTGCCCGCCGCACCGGAGGGGAAAGGAGCCGCCGATGCGCCGAAACTCGGTTGAAACCATCAAAACGATCGTGATCGTCCTTCTGAGCATCAGCGCAGTGCTGCTGACGCTCACGGCCAATCTCTCCGTCGATCTGCACACGCTGCCAGGCATGGAAGCACTGGCCGCCCGCTTTGATCGCACCGCGCCGCTCGGCGATACCCCGGCGGCGGAGCCGGAATCGGTGGCCGCAGCTAAACCGCTGGCTATCTCCATCCGGAACGAAACCGGGCGCTGGACCGCCGCGCGGGATTTCACCCTGCTCGACACTGCCTATGAGGCGCTGGCCGGTTATCTCGGCGAAGCGCTTGGCACAGCGGAAACGCCGGAAGCACTCTCCAGCGGCACACTCCGCACGGCTATGGCCGCGCAGAGCATCTATTTTTCCTATGATGGCATGATCCCGCTGCGCGCCCTTGCCAACTGGCTCGGCACGGATTATCCGGGGCCGGAATTTTCGGCAAACTGGCTGATGTTGTTACTGCAATCGGACTATGTCCAGCTCTATTTCGGTGATGGTCAGAGTCAATATTACTGCCAGACGCAGATTCCCTCCAATGCCATCCGCACACAGATTGCCGACTATCAACCCGACGGTTCCTATTTTGCCGGAGAGTCCAATCTGGATGCCATCCGGCAGCTGGACGCCTGGTCCCTGCTGACGCCGGATGCCTCTCTCCCGGTCTGCAATGCGGAAATTGCCATGACCGATGCACTGCGGACTGCTACTGCGTCCGCCCTCGCTTTCAATCCATATGGCGACGGCGTCTACACTGCAGCGGACGGCACCGTCGTCTACGCGGAAAGCTCCTGTACCCTGCAGCTCACACCAAGTGGAACCCTGCAGCTCACCAATGCAGACGCCAACCGCTATCAGCTCTCCGGCCAGGATGTACACACACAGATCGCCTATGCGCTGTCGCTGCTGAATTCTCTCACGGCGACCACCCTCGGTGACGCCCGGCTGTATTTGACCGATGTCCACCACACGGATACACAAACGGCCTGGACTTTTGAATACTATATCGGTGGACTGCCGGTGCGGCAGACTTCCGGCAACGGCGCAACCGTTGTCTTTACCGGAAATCACCTTTCCGCACTGACACTGGCCGTCCGTCGCTATACCCTGACAGAGCAGACTACCCAGCTGCTGCCCGTGCCGCAGGCCGCCGCCATCGCGCCCGCAGGCGCCAATCTCCACCCGGAATACGCAGATACCGGCGCCGCTGTGCTGCAGGCCGGCTGGATTGGAGGAAATTGAGATGCCTGTTTCCAAAGTCAAATCCATCGCCATTCTTCTGCTGGTGCTGGTCAACGCGTTTCTGCTGGCACTGGTCGTGCCTTCTCATGTGCTGCAGCAGCGTCAACTCCGCCAGACGCAGACGCAGCTGGAGAACCTCTTTCAGGCACAGGGCATCACGCTAGACGCCGCCCGGTTACCCAAAACGCCCGCACTGCAGGCACTGACTGTTACCTATACGGCAGATTTAACGCTCTCCGCCGCCCGCGCGCTGCTGGGCGATGAAGTATTGCTGGAAGAGGACAGTGCCCAATACCTCAGTCGCTTTGCCTCCAGCAGCGGCAGCTTTTCCATTGACCGAAGCGGCTCGTTCTCCGCTGCATTCACCGGCCGGGTATCGGTCTCTGATCCCACCGCAGACGCCAAAAAGCTGCTGGGGCGCATGGGCATCGAAACAAATGCTGTCACAATCGAAACCACTGGCGATCTGACCACCGTCACCGCCACGCAGGCACTGCAGCAGGCACCGGTGTTTCCTGCCGCAATCAAGCTGATCTACCGCGATGGCGTGCTGACTGCGATGGAGGGAACCCTCTACCTCGGCACGCTGACGCTGGCAGATACCCGCACACTGATGTCCTGCAGTGATGCACTAATTGCCTTTCTCGGCAGCCGGGAATCCCTCTCTTTCCAAGGCAGCACAATTTTGCGTGCGGTTCCCTGCTATACCCGAAGCGGCACGGCGGCAGCGGCTACCGTGCGGCTGGATCCCACCTGGCGTCTGGAAACCGATGACGGCATGTTTCTGGTCAACGGAATCACCGGTACGGTTGTCCGCAGCTGAGCGACAGCTAGCATCATTTTTCGAAATTTTGGTAAGAATTGATAAATTTTAGGGATTTGCTTTTTTCTTTACAATTTGGTTAAAAGATGGTATACTCGCTGTAGCCAATAGTCTGATTGATTGTGTCATTTACCGGGCATACTCTTTCACAAAAGAGGGATTGCATGAATCGATATATTATCCGCGGCGGTCAGCCGCTCAACGGCACGGTTTCCATTTCCGGCGCAAAAAACGCCGCCGTTGCCATTTTGCCTGCTGCCATTCTGGTGGAAGGCACCTGTCGAATTGAAAATCTGCCGGATATCTCCGATGTCAACCTGCTGCTGGAGATTCTCTCCTACATGGGCGCAGACATCCGCTGGATCAATCCCACCACGGTGGAGATCAACTGCACCCATGTCCGCAACCATGTTGCACCGTCGGAGCTGGTTCGCCGTATTCGCGCCTCCAGCTATCTGATCGGCGCGCAGCTTGGCCGGTTTGGCTATGCAAAGGTTGCAATGCCGGGCGGCTGCTATTTTGGCGTCCGTCCGATCGATCAGCATATCAAAGGCTTTGAAGCCATGGGCGCGGAGGTAGAGCAATCTGCCGGTTTCGTCACCGCCAATGCTGCCGATGGTCTGCACGGCGGGCATATCTATCTCGATATCGTCTCGGTCGGCGCTACCATGAACATCATGATCGCCGCCGTTCTGGCCGACGGTCTGACCGTAATTGAGAACTGTGCCCGCGAGCCGCACATCGTGGATCTGGCAAATTTTCTCAATGCGATGGGCGCGCAGATCTCCGGTGCCGGCACCAACATCATCAAGGTGCGCGGCGTCAAGCATCTGACTGGCGGTACTCATTCAATTATCCCCGACCAGATTGAAGCCGGTACCTATATGACGGCGGTCGCCGCAACCGGCGGCGATATTCTGGTGGAAAATGTCATTCCGAAGCATATGGACTGCATCACCGCCAAGCTGCGGGAGATGGGCGTGGAAATCACAGAGTATGACGAGGCAATCCGCGTAACCCGGAATGCACCGCTGCGCCGCGCCAATGTCAAGACGATGCCCTACCCCGGTTTCCCGACTGATATGCAGCCGCAGATTGTCACCTGTCTGGCGCTGGCAAAGGGCACCAGCATTATTACCGAGAGCATTTACGACAACCGCTATCGCTATGTGGCTGAACTGTGCCGTATGGGCGCTACGATTCAGGTGGACGGCAAGGTCGCTGTGGCCGAAGGTGTGGAAGCGCTGCACGGCTGCGAAGTCAAAGCCTTTGACCTGCGTGCCGGCGCTGCCATGGTAATTGCCGGTCTCGCCGCCGACGGCGTAACAACGGTGGAGGATGTCCACTTTATTGAACGCGGCTATGAGAACATTGTTGGAAAGCTGCGCGCCCTTGGCGCAGATATCGTCCGCGAGAGCGATCCCCCCGACAATTTTGCAAATCCCAACACTGCCGCAGGTTAAAATTGCAATGAAACCTATAAAAGCCGATGCCTAAAAGGCATCGGCTTTTATTGTTGTATTTTATATCAGCCTTCCGGCAACAGATAATATCCGCCGCCGATCTCGGCCGCTCGCACCAGCTGGTCATCTGCCGGTGTAACAGCAGGCGGGTTTGTCACCTGCTCTGCAATTTCTCCATAGGGATATTCTTCATAGGTGACAGCCAGCACAATATCAATCACACCGTCGTTGGTGTGGTCAATCATCGTGATCATGCTGTGATCCGTCAGCGCATTGACCTGATCGGCCGTCGCTGCATCGTAATTGATATAATATTGTGTATCCGGGCTAGTCTGATAGGACACTTTGGAGAGCAACGCTGTGTACTCCATATCCGATCGAAAAGTATAGTACACTTCCGCCATACTGCGGGCCGGTGCGCCGACCACTTCATCGCCCACCGCATAAATCACTACATACCGGCCAATCATATCGAGGTCCGTAGAAACCGCAAAGACCCGATGATGTTCAATCTTTGTCATACCGGTCTCCAACCGGCCGCCTTCCGTTGTTAGGTCCGCATATTCATTTGCCGTAAGCAGCTGCTCATAGCGCACGATGCCAAAACGATGCTCCAGCAGCGTCTGCGGATTCATCAGATCGTCCAGATAGTAGACCGGCTGATTTCCCTCCATCCGCGCAACAGCATCGCACTGCAGCGCGTTATAGACCATCAGGCCGGCGTCGTTCCGGGTCAGCGGCATCGTTGTACTGTAATAATAGCCACGATAGAGCCCCAGTGCGGCGGCCGCTGTGTCCACCTTTGTTCCCCAGTCACTTCCCACATAGGCGCTGGTATCATAACCAATGCAGGCGAGCAGCATCTTTGCCAACTCCTGCGCGGTGACGGTATCATGCGGGCGGAACCGCGCATCGCTTCCGCCGGTAACAATTCCCTTCGCATAGCAGTCCAGAATATAATCTCTGCCCCAGGTGCCGTAGGACACATCCGAGAACGGATTCTGTGCCGATTCGGTCAAATCTCCGGTCAAAATTGAGCAGATTTTCGCAATCTCCTGCCGGGAGATCACAGCCTTCGGCCGAAAGCTTCCGTCGGAATAGCCGGAGAGCAGCCCCAGATCGACCAGCATCGTAATTTCGTCCGCATTCTGCACCGCCGCAAGGTCCGTAAAGGGCTGCGCCGCGCCAGCGACCGGCGCCAGGGCTGCGCAAAGTCCCACCAGAACCAGGAACAGGCAGATCCATCGTTTCATGCTTGCATTGCGCCCCTTTCTCCACACAAAATTTTATACTATTGGTAGTATAGGCGCAATTGCCGATTTCGGTCAAGCGGCAGCGGGCAACTGTAACACACTTGTAAGATTTCTCCTGTATATCCTATTCTTTTTCAAAATTCAAAAATTGTTCAAAAACAACTATTGACATTCCCTCAGCCTGGTGATACAGTAGCGTTAGCACTCAGAGAGTCGGAGTGCTAAACCAGAAAATGAGGTGAGCGTAATGGGTCCGACAGAACGGCAGAAAAAAATCCTGCGAGCGATTGTAGACTGCTATATCCGCACCGCAGAGCCGGTCGGTTCCAAAGCAATCGCCGAGCTGCCGGAGTTGGACTGCTCTTCCGCAACCGTCCGCAATGAGATGGCGGCGTTGACGGAGCTGGGGTTGCTGGAGCAGCCGCACACCTCTGCCGGAAGAATTCCCTCTCCAGCCGGTTACCGGCTGTATGTGGACGAGCTGATGCAGGACTACCGGCTCTCCACAGATGAAACCAAGAGCCTGAACAAGGCGATGGAAGTCAAGATGCAGGAATTTGATAAGGTAATGGGGCAGATCGGCAAGCTGGTCTCCCAGCTCACAGATCTTCCGGCCTACGCCATGGCCGCGCCAAAGCGGCAGGTCACCGTGCACCGGTACGAAATTCTGGCCGCCGAGCACAGCAGCTTTATTCTTGTCGTCATGACAAATACGGAGCTGGTTAAAAACAAGCTCATCAAGCTGCCGCTGTCCGTCAGCGAGCAGGATCTGCGGCTTCTGTCCGCTGTATTGAATGCCAGCCTGACTGAGATCCCCGCAGAGTCTTTCACACCGGATCTGATCGACCGGGTCACCCGCTCGGCTGGTCCCGCCGCCAGTTTGATCCCCGTGATTATTGATTTCACCGTCAATCTGTTGAGCGAGCAGCACAGCGAGGTGTTCCTCACCGGGCAGACAAAGCTGTTGGGGCAGCCGGAATACCACAACATTGAAAAGGCGCAAGAGTTGTTATCCACCCTTGACGAGGATATGATTTCCAACCTGCCTGTACCGCTGAACGACAGCGGTACTCAGATTTTAGTCGGCCCGGAAAATGTCGCCAAAGAACTGCGGGACACCAGCGTGGTCATGACACAGTTTGATGTGGGCGACGGAATGAAAGGCATGATCGGTGTGGTCGGTCCCACCAGAATGGATTACGCAAAAGTCACGGCAAGATTGAGCTACTTTGCCGAAGGGCTTGCAAAGATGTTCGGTAAAACGGAGCTCCCGCCGCCGGACAAGGAGGAGTAAAGTAGAATGGCAAAAGAAAAGAAAGCACATTCCACCCCGCCTGACGAGGTGGTTGAGACAAAGGAAGAGGCCACTGCAGTCCCGCAGGAACCCGCTGCCGATCCGGCTGCAAAGCAGGATAATGCAGCGCAGGATGCACCGCAGACCCCTTCCGTAGAAGAACAGCTCCGCCAGGAGCTGGCACAGCAAAAGGACAGCTATCTGCGGCTGGCCGCTGAATATGACAATTTCCGCAAGCGCTCCCAGCGCGAACGCGATAACCTTTATACAGAGATCCGCGCCGAGACCGTCGGCAAGTTTCTGCCGGTCTACGACAATCTGGAACGGGCCCTGGCGCAGGAAACTGCGGACGAGGCTTACAAGAAGGGCGTGGAAATGACCATGACCGGCCTGAAGGAGATTCTGGAAAAGCTCGGTGTCACCATCTTTGGTGAAGCCGGCGAACCTTTTGATCCCGCACGGCACAACGCAGTCATGCATCTGGAAGATGAATCCCTTGGCGAAAATGTCGTCGTCGAAGTGTTCCAGAAGGGATTCTCTGTGGGCGACAAGGTCGTCCGCTTCGCAATGGTAAAAGTTGCGAATTGATTTTGTAAATTTTGGTTTTTGATATAGGAGGACAAAGATTATGAGCAAGACAATTGGTATTGACCTTGGTACTACAAACAGCTGTGTCGCCGTTATGGAAGGCGGCGAGCCGGTCGTCATCGCAAACGCAGAAGGCAACCGTACAACCCCGTCGGTCGTGGCATTCTCCAAGACCGGTGAGCGTATGGTCGGTCAGGTTGCAAAACGCCAGGCCGTTACGAACGCCGACCGCACCATCTCTTCGATCAAGCGTGAGATGGGTTCCGATTACAAAGTTACCATCGATGATAAGAAATACACTCCGCAGGAGATTTCCGCAATGATCCTGCAGAAGCTGAAGGCAGACGCCGAGGCTTACCTGGGCGGCCCGGTCACCGAGGCTGTTATCACCGTCCCGGCTTACTTCACCGATGCACAGCGTCAGGCCACTAAGGACGCAGGCAAGATCGCAGGTCTGGAAGTCAAGCGTATCATCAACGAGCCGACGGCCGCTGCACTGGCCTACGGCCTGGATAAGGATCATGAGCAGAAGATCATGGTTTACGATCTGGGCGGCGGCACCTTTGATGTCTCCATTCTGGAGATTGGCGACGGCGTCATTGAGGTTCTGGCAACCGCCGGTAACAACCGCCTGGGCGGTGACGACTTTGATAAGTGCATCATGGACTATCTGGTCGCAGAATTCAAGAAGGCAGAAGGCATTGACCTCTCCACCGACCGTGTTGCAATGCAGCGCCTGAAGGAAGCTGCCGAGAAGGCTAAGATTGAGCTGTCCGGCGTCACCTCCACCAACATCAACCTGCCGTATATCACCGCAGACGCCACCGGCCCGAAGCACTTGGATGTCAGCCTGAGTCGTGCAAAGTTCAATGAGCTAACCGCACACCTGGTCGAGGCTACCGCAGGCCCTGTCAAGCAGGCACTGAGCGACGCAGGTCTCACCGGCAACGATATTTCCAAGGTTCTGATGGTCGGCGGTTCCAGCCGTATCCCCGCTGTGCAGGATATGGTAAAGACGCTGACCGGCAAGGAAGGCTTCAAGGGCATCAACCCTGATGAGTGCGTTGCCATCGGCGCTGCCATTCAGGCAGGCGTTCTGGGCGGCGATGTCAAGGGTCTGCTGCTGCTGGATGTTACCCCGCTGTCTCTGGGCATTGAGACGATGGGCGGCGTGTTCACGCGTCTGATTGACCGCAACACCACCATCCCGACCAAGAAGAGCCAGATCTTCTCCACTGCTGCAGACGGCCAGACTTCCGTTGAAGTGCATGTCCTGCAGGGCGAGCGTGAGATGGCTGCTTACAACAAGTCCCTCGGCAAGTTCCAGCTGACCGGTATTGCACCCGCACCCCGCGGCGTGCCGCAGATTGAGGTCACCTTTGATATCGATGCCAACGGTATTGTCAATGTTTCCGCAAAGGATCTTGGCACCGGCACCGAGCAGAAGATCACAATCACCTCTTCCTCCAACATGTCCAAGGAAGACATCGATAAGGCCGTGAAAGAGGCTGAGCAGTTTGCTGCGGAGGACAAGGCAAAGAAGGATGAGGTTGACGCCCGCAACGCCGCCGACCAGATGATCTATCAGGCTGAGAAGGCCATGACCGATCTGGGCGACAAGGTTTCCGAGAGCGAAAAGGCGCCGGTTCAGGCCGCGATCACCAAACTGAAGGAAACCCTGAAGGGCAACGACCTGGAAGCCATTAAGGCTGACACCGAAGCGGTGCAGAAAGCTTTCTACGCCATCAGCGAGAAGCTGTATCAGCAGCAGCCGCAGCAGGATCCAAACTGCGCAAACAACGGTAACTGCGACAATTGCGGCCCTAAGGGCGGCGATGACAATGTTGTCGATGCCGACTACGAAGTCGTCGACGACAACAAGTAAGCAAACCTTTCAAAAGGGGGTGCCGCCTGCACCCCCTTTTTCCCCGTAAGCTCCAAAAAGCGAGGTGTACTCCATGGCGGAGGAAAAAAGAGATTATTATGAGGTGCTGGGCATCCAGAAGGGCGCCTCCGAAGCAGAAATAAAAAAAGCTTATCGAAAGATGGCGCAAAAATATCACCCGGACATGAACCCCGGCGACAAAGCGGCCGAGGCCAAGTTCAAAGAGGTCAATGAGGCCAATGAGGTCCTTTCTGACCCCGAAAAGCGCGCCCGTTACGACCAATACGGTTTTGCAGGCGTTGACCCGAATTTTAACCCCGACGCAGGCGGCGGCTTTAGCGGATTCGGCGGCGGTTTTGACGGATTCGATCTCGGCAGCATTTTCGGCGACTTCTTCGGCGGCGGCGGAAGCAGCAGCCAGCGGCGCAATGCGCCGCAGCGCGGCCAGAATATTGGCGCAGAAGTCACCATTACCTTTGAAGAGGCCGCAACCGGCGTCAGCAAGGAAATTGAGATCGGCCGGATTGAAGACTGCGCCAAGTGCCACGGCACCGGCTGCGCAGCCGGCTCTGCCCCGGAGACCTGCCCCGCCTGTCAGGGCACCGGCACCGTGCGCACCACGCGGCAGACACCGCTGGGTGCGTTTGTCCAGAGCAGCACCTGCGCCCGCTGCGGCGGCCGCGGCAAAATTATCAAAAATCCCTGCCCCACCTGTAAGGGCAAGGGCAAGGTGCGCCGCAATCAGAAAATCACCGTAAAAATCCCGGCTGGTATTGATATGGGGCAGTCTGTCCGCATCCGCGGTGAAGGCCACGCCGGTACCAATGGCGGCCCGGCCGGTGATCTGCTGGTCGCTGTCAATATTCAAAAGCATCCACTCTTCACGCGTGACGGCGCAAATCTGTACTGTGAGATTCCGATCACCTTTACCCAGGCAGCCCTCGGCGCGGAGATTGAGGTGCCGACGCTCGACGGAAAGGTGCGTTACACCGTACCGGAGGGCACGCAGTCCGGCACTACCTTCCGGCTCAAGGGGAAGGGTATGCCCTATGTGGGCTACAAGACTCGCGGCGATCTGATGATTACCACCGTTGTGGAGACGCCTACACATCTGAGCGCAGAACAGAAGGATCTTCTGCGCAAGCTGTCCGACTCTACAACGGACGAATCCCAGCATCCAAAACGAAAGCGTTTCCGCAGCTTCTTTGAAAAACATTAAGTGCAAAACGGTGCAGACGCAGCTGCGTCTGCACCGTTTTTTCTTCCATTGCCAACCATGTTGAAATCTGCTACAATAAGGATAATTTCCGTGGAATTAAGGGAAAGGAGGGAACGGCATGGCACAACAGCTGCTTCAGACATTGGCGCAAATCGGCCCTTTCGTTCTGTTTTTGCTGGCTCCCATGCTGGCGCTGCTGATCGGATATTTTGGTACCTTCTGCCGGATTCTGCAGCCGCAATCCGGCACGCTGGAGTGGATCGCGCTCTATGACCGCGCCCCTCGTCCGCTCTCCGGTAACCGGTTTGCACTGCGCAAGCGAGATCTTCCATTTTTGATTGGCTTTACGCTGCTTTTCTGTCTGTGCGCCATCTGCTGGATTCAGCTGCACGCCGACGCGCAGTCTTCCTCCTCAGTGCTTGCCATCCTGATGGTGCTGGGCGCCAATCTCTTTCCGATTACCGCAGCGCTGCTGCCCTGCTATCTGCTGCTGCAGTTGTTCTTTGGTCGTACCGCGCTCTCTGTCTGCGGTACGCTTCTTGTACTCAGCACTGCCTCGCCGCTGTCCGGCCTGTCCGACTGGTCCGGCGTGCTGTTGCTGCTCGCGCTTTTGGGGCTTTCCCTCTATGCCTTTGCCGATCACAATGGCCGCTTCAGTGCAGGGATCTGGGCGCTGGCGCTCTCTGAGATCTTTCTGGTAAGCGCCTTCTTCTGCAACAGCGCAGCACTGATCGCTGTGATCGGATTGTTTTTGCTGTCGCTCTGGATGCCCGTGCAGCGCTTTCGCCGCCGGTATGCATCGGATCGGCGCGGTCAACTGATTGTAACACTTTTGATTGTGCTGCTCCTTGCAGCGCTGACTTTTTTTGCAGGACTGGCCGCCACTGCGCTCCAGAATCAACTGCAATTTTCAAACTTTATCACCTACACGCCGCTTTACCATGCCGTAGCCGCTGCTGCCTGGCAGGTCCTGACGATGCAGCCAAACTGGGACTCGGTTTTAACGCTGCTCTTTACCAATCCGCTGCTCTACTGGGGCAGTCTGTTCGCGCTGTGCGCCGTACTGGCAGCCGGTCTTTCCCGGCGGGATGGCCGCGCGCTGTTACTGGCCGTCGCCTATCTGTTTTTGCTTCCAGCCTGGCTCATCTGCGGTACGCCCGCCTTCCCGGCGGCCGCCGTGCTGCTGCTCTGCTTTGTATGGGACGGCTGTCTGACACGCGGGCACCGGCTGATGGCCTGGAGCTATCTGCTTGGTACACTGGTACTGACCACCGCCTGCAGCATTCTTTTCTGGCTGCTGTATTAACCTGTTATTTCTTCCGGAAAACCGGAAATAATTTCTGTTATAAACTATGGAGGTACCAACATGAAAATTGCAATGGGCTGTGACCACGGCGGTTATGAACTGAAAGAGGCCATCAAGGCCGACCTGACTGCAAAGGGCTACGAAGTGGAAGACTTCGGCACCTATTCCACCGAGAGCTGCGACTACCCCGACTTTGCTGCTGCTGCTGCCAAAGCAGTTGCCAACGGTGCGTGTGAAAAGGGTATTGTCGTCTGCACCACCGGCATTGGCGTCTCCATCGTCGCCAACAAGGTGAAGGGAATCCGCTGTGCATTGCTGGGCGATGTTCTCTCCGCAGAGATGACCCGCCGCCACAACGATACCAACATGATGGCGCTGGGCGCCGGCATCACCGGCAAAAATCTGGCGCTGAAGATTGTAGAGGTCTGGCTCGGTACTGAATTTGAGGGTGGCCGTCATCAGCGCCGCATCGATAAAATTACCGCGCTCGAAGCATAATTCTCCCCGCAGGCCGAAAGGAGGCCATTTTGCTTGCGAAATCTGTTCAAAATGATTTTCCAGCGGGTTGTCTTTGTGTCCTTCGCTATTTTGGTTCAGCTGATCTTCTTCGCAGTGACAATGCTGCGGTTTGAGAAGTATTCCGACATTTTTTCCACCGTATTGCTGCTGCTCACCATTCCGATCCTGCTGTATATCATCTCCGACCGCACAAATCCATCCTATAAAATCGCTTGGATTATTCCAATTATGGCCTTCCCGGTCTTTGGCGTCACCATGTACATCATGTTCGGCGGCAACCGGCTCAGTCGCCGCCTAAAGGAAAAACTGCTGGTCTCTGAGAAAATCCTGCGGCACTGCCTGCATCAGGATCCGGCGCTGCTGACGCAGCTGGAACAGGAATCGCCCGACGCGGCCAATCAGTCCAAATACCTGATCAACGCTGCATTCTCTCCGGTCTACCGCAATACGGAAAGCACTTACCTCACCCCCGGCGAGGTCTGCTTTCCTGTGATGCTGCAAGAACTGCGCAAAGCAGAAAAATTTATCTTTCTGGAGTATTTCATCATTGAAAACGGTGAAATGTGGGGCGCCATTCTGGAGATTCTGAAGGACAAGGCCGCTCACGGCGTCGATGTCCGGGTAATCTACGACGACTTCGGCTGCATCACACGGCTGCCGATGCGCTATGCCAGAACGCTGGCCCGGTACAACATCCGCTGCCGCAGCTTCAATCCCTATATTCCGATTCTCTCCTCCCGGCTGAACAATCGCGATCATCACAAGTATATGATTATCGACGGCAAAGTCGGCTTTACCGGCGGCATCAACCTGGCGGATGAATACACCAACCGCATCACCCGCTTCGGCTACTGGAAGGACTCCGCCATCATGCTGCGAGGCGACGCCGTCAATGCAATGACCATCATGTTCCTTTCCACCTGGGCCACCTTCCAGCCGGAGCTGGACATTCCGGAGACGAACTTCGCCCAATATCTGGCTCCGCCCCTGGCCACCGCCGGAACCGGCTATGTGCAGCCCTACTGCGATTCCCCGTTGGATTTTGAACCTGTGGGTGAAAATGTCTATCTGAATCTGATTAACCACGCCAAGCATTCTGTTTATATCATGACGCCCTATCTCATCATCAGCGACACTATGCAAAGTGCGCTGACCACCGCGGCAAAATCCGGCGTCGATGTCCGCATCATCACGCCGCATGTGCCGGATAAGCGGTATGTCCACACGCTGACCCGCTCCTATTACGAATGCCTTATCGAAGCCGGTGTGAAGATCTATGAATACACGCCCGGTTTTATTCACTCCAAGGTCTTCTGCGTCGATGATGAATATGCAACCGTCGGCAGCGTGAATTTGGATTTTCGCAGCTTGTACCTGCATTTTGAAAACGGCGTACTGCTCTACAAGGCAGACGCCATTCCGGCAATCCGCGCAGATTTTGACGAGACCTTTGACCAGTGCCACCTTGTTTCTCTGGTCGAGTGCCGCGCCGTTCCGCTGCCTACCCGATTGTTTCGGTCGCTCCTGCGGATGTTTGCGCCGCTGCTTTAAGCACACACAAAAAAGAGGTGTCCACACGCTGTGTGGACACCTCTTTTTATTATCAGAGCGTCATTTCTTCTCTTCCACCATGGTGGATAGCAAAATCCGGTCGTTATCAAGCACCTCGCCGACCTGCGCCGCAAACTGCTGCAGCAGATCCGCCACGGTGAGTCCTGCGCGAACCTCACCGCTGACATCCAGTACAATCCGGCCGTTATTCATCATAATGGTTCGATTGCCCAGCTGCAGCGCCTGCTGCATATTGTGGGTGACCATCAGGCAGGTAATCTTCCGCTCAGAGACCACACGCCGGGTCAGATTCAGTACCTTTTCCGCCGTGGCAGGATCCAAAGCCGCCGTATGTTCGTCAAGCAGCAGCAGCTTCGGCGTGACCATCGTTGCCATCAGCAGCGTCAACGCCTGACGCTGGCCGCCGGAGAGCAATCCCACCGGGCTTTTCATCCGGTCCTCCAGCCCCATGCCCAGCAGACTGAGCTGTTCGCGGAAGCTTGCTTTATCCGCCTTGGTAATCCGACTGAAAATTGCATGGCGTGAGCGGGAGGCCCGCAGATAGGCGATCGAGAGGTTCTCCTCAATCGTCATATTCGGTGCGGTGCCCTTGAGCGGATCCTGGAACAGGTGGCCGATTGCGCTGCTGCGCTTGTATTCCGGCTGGAAGGTCACATCCTCGCCATCCAGAATCACCCGTCCCTCATCCACGAAAAAGGCGCCGGCAATCGCATTGAACATGGTGGACTTTCCCGCGCCGTTGGACCCGACAACGGTGACAAAATCTCCGTCCGGCAAATCCAGACTCAACTGATTCAGCGCCTTTTTTTCCGTGACGGTGCCGGGATTAAAAGTCTTTGAAATCGCTTGCAGCTGCAGCATCACATTCCCGCCTTTCCCGTTTTGGCCGCGATCTTTCTGCGCTGGAACCGCGCAGCCTGTTTGACCTTCGGCGCGGCAATCGCCACTGCAACAATGACAGCCGAGACCAGCTTCAGGCACGACGCATCCACATTGAGCCGCAGCGCCAGCGCAATGATAAAGCGGTACAGGCAGCTGCCGAGAATGACGCCGAAGACCTTACGGCCCACGGAGCCGCGGCCATGGCCGCCCACCAGCGTCAGACCGATAATCAGGCTTGCCAGTGCAATGGTAACCATACCGGTTCCGAGATTGATGTCGCAGCTCTTCTGATACTGGCCGAGCAAACCACCCGCCAGACCCGTCAGCGCATTGGACAGGCACAGTCCAACCGTGATCGTAAAGGCCGGATTGATCGAAGAGGATTTCACCATCGCGGGACTATCGCCGGTCGCACGGATGGAAAGTCCCAGCCGCGTCTTAAAGAACTGCACCAACAGCACCGCCACAACGATCACCACGACAGCCGCCACCGCCAGCTTGTACCAGCTGCCAAACACCCCGGACAGGTGTTCCTTCGCCAGGTCAAACACCGTGACCGACTGGAACATGTTGATCGTCGAAGAAAAACCGCTCTTGGTGCCGAGTCCCATCATGGCGAGGTTCACGGTATACAGGCCCGTATTGACGATAATACCGGCCAGAATGCTCTCCACACCCAGACGCGTCTGCAAAAATGCGGTGACAAAGCCGGAACAGATGCCAATGCCCATAGCGGCTGCCAACGCCAGGAACGGATGCCCCAGCAGAGCCACCTGAGCACAGACTGCACAGCCCAGCGTAAAGCAACCATCCGTGGATAGGTCACAGAGGTTCAGCGTGGTGAAGCTGATATAGAGCGCCAGCGCCACCAGCGCATAGATACAGCCCTGCTCCAGCGCGCTCTGCAGAATCGAAACAGTAAACAGCGATGCCATGGCATCATCCTCCTCATCGCCGGGTACGGCCCGGCGGTATTCCTATGACAAGGCGGGGAGACATGGTTTCTGCCCTGTCTCCCCTGCCTGTACCATATCAATTTATTGTCCGCTTGTCAATCGAATTAGAAAGAAGTACCGGTTTTCAGGCCTTCCACTGCGGTGCACAGCGGCTCAATCGTTGCTGCAACGGTATCATAATCCAGTCCCAATGCCTCACAGGTATCCGTGTTGATGGAAGCCTTGCCGTTATCAAAGGTCATAACCGGAGTGGAAGCCGGATCCTTGCCATCCACCAGGATGGAGACCGCCAGATCCGCAGTCATCACGCCAAGATTGTGATAGTCCACGCCATAACCGCAGAACGCGCCGACCAGTGCAAAGGAATCTGCGCCGCCAAAGTGCTGCACACCGCCGTCAATGAACTTCTGATACAGCGCCGGTTCTGCAACCTGCACGGTATTGTCGGTCGGCGTGAAGATCACCTGCGCGCCGGATGCAATCAGCGCATCGGCAGCCAGTGCCAGATCATCGGTCGTCGTGCCGGTCTTATCCACATATTCAATTCCCTGCTCGGTCAGATAGGCCTCGGCATCTGTGATTGCCTGCATGGAGGAATCCTGGGAAGCATCATAGAGCAGGCCAATCTTCTGCACATCCGGATTCAGCGCCAGAATCAGGTTGAAGATGTTCTTGGTATCCAACGCGTCGGAGGTGCCGGTGATGTTGCCGCCGGGGGCGTCCATGCTTTCAACCAAGCCCGCGCCGACAGGATCGGAAACCGCGGAGAATACCACAGGGATCTGAT
>CAKTFW010000023.1 GCA_934561175.1 uncultured Oscillospiraceae bacterium | reverse complement strand
GGATACGCACCCGACAGTTGGTCTTCCTTGACTGATGCCATGGTGCAAAAGGGCTACCAGAAGCAAGATCTGCTGGATGCCGGCCTCGCCGTCAAGAGCCGGGACAAAGGCACCATTTACGACCGTTTCCGCAACCGGCTGATGTTCCCCATTATCGATGTTCGCGGCAATGTGATCGGCTTCGGCGGGCGCGTGCTGGGCGATGGGGAACCTAAATATCTGAATTCGCCGGAGACGCTCATCTTTAATAAGCGGAAAAATTTGTTTGCGTTAAATGTGGCGAAAAAGAGCAAACTGGGCATGTTGATTCTAACAGAGGGCTACATGGACGCTATCAGCCTGCATCAGTACGGTTTTGATTGCGCTGTAGCCTCGCTCGGCACCGCGTTGACCGAGGAGCACGCCAACCTGATTGCCAAATATACTTCCCAGGTTATTTTAACCTATGACGGTGACGAAGCTGGTCAGAATGCCACCCGTCGTGCAATTCCCATGCTGGAGCAGACCGGTGTCAAGGTGAAAGTTCTGCGAATGCAAGGTGCCAAGGACCCTGACGAATTTCTGAAAAAATATGGTGCCGACCGGTTCCGGCTTTTGCTGGAGCGCTCTGAAAATCATATTGAGTACCGATTGACCGCACTGCAAAACCAGTTTGATCTGCAGGTGGACGAGCAAAAAGTCGCCTTCACACGCAAGGCGATCGAGCTGGTCGCCAGTCTTACTACCGCTGTGGAACGGGATATTTATGGTGCCAGAGTCGCCGAACTGGTCGGCGTTTCTACAGAAAGTGTGAAATACGAGGTGGACAAGGCCTACCGCCGCCGCGTCGCCGCCGCAAAGAAGCGGGAAACCCGGCGCACACTGGAACCGGCACGGGTGCTGCAGCCAACGATCAAGGGTGAGCAATATACGGATCTGCGTTCCGCCATGGCGGAGGAAGGTCTGCTCCGTTTGATTTTAACAGAGCCAAACATTCTATCACAGGCGGAAACGCTGACCGGTGCGCAATTTTCCTCTGCCCTGCTGGGCCGCGCTTTCGACGCGCTGAAGCAGCAATATCTGCAGGGGCGCACTGTGACGCTGGCCACATTGGAGGGCGACTTTACGCCGGATGAAATCCGTCATTTAACCGCCATTGCGCGCCGCGAAGAATCACTGGTTCGCGATGAAGCTGTCGCTGACTACATAACAACAATTACAGAAGAAGCTGCCGGACGGGAAGCCAAAGCAGACGGCGACCTGATGGCACTCCGCAACAGGCTGCAAAAAACAAAGGGATATGGTGACTGAACAATGGAAAAAGATCAGAACGCAACAACACTACAGGCCAAGCTGGACGCTCTGATTGCCCAGGGCAAGAAAAACGGCAGCCTGCCTTCCAAGGTCGTAATCGACACACTGGACGCACTGGACGCTGCACCGGAACAGGCAGAGAAATTCTATGATGCACTGGAAGCCGCCGGAATTGAAATCGATGTGGACGATATCATGGAGATTCTCCACGGCACAAAAAATCTTGACCAGGCTGAGCCTGGCGAAAACGACATCAAACAGATCGAAGAAGAACCGCTGGCTGATACCGACACCCTGATGGACGCCTACGCCGTGGGTGACCCCGTACGGATGTACCTCAAGGAAATCGGCAAGGTTCCACTGCTCACCAATGAAGAGGAAACCAAATACGGAATGCAAATTCTTGACGGAACTGCCGCTGCCGCGGAGATGGCAGCACAGACAGAACCGCTTTCAGACGAAGCCAGGGCCGCACTGCAGCACCGGATTGATCTGGCAGAAGCAGCCAAACAGAAGCTGGCCGAGGCCAATCTGCGGCTGGTGGTCTCCATTGCAAAGCGATATGTGGGACGCGGGATGCAGTTTCTTGACCTGATTCAGGAAGGCAATCTCGGTCTTATTAAAGCTGTTGAAAAGTTCGATTGCACCAAGGGTTATAAATTCTCCACCTATGCCACCTGGTGGATTCGGCAGGCCATCACCCGGTCCATTGCCGACCAGGCCCGCACGATCCGAATTCCGGTTCACATGGTCGAAACGATCAATAAGGTCATCCGTACTTCCCGCACTCTGCTGCAGCAGCTTGGGCACGACCCTACGCCGGAAGAAATTGCCAAAGAAATGGACATGCCGGTTGAAAAAGTAGAAGAAATTCTGAAAATTGCCCAGGAACCGGTCTCCTTGGAAACCCCGATCGGCGAAGAGGAAGACAGCCACCTCGGCGACTTCATTCAGGATGACGATGCCGCCCAACCGGCAGAAGCGGCATCCTACAACCTGCTGCGCGAACAGCTGGTCGATGTTCTGAGTACCCTGACGCCCAGAGAGGAAAAAGTCCTGCGGCTGCGGTTTGGTCTGGAAGACGGCCGCCCCCATACATTGGAGGAAGTCGGCCGTGAATTCGATGTGACACGGGAGCGAATCCGTCAGATTGAGGCGAAAGCGCTGCGCAAACTTCGCCATCCTTCCCGGTCGAAAAAACTGAAAGATTTTCTCAATTGACCGCTTGACAAGTGCAGAAAAAACCGTATCATATATCTTGCAAGTCATGATGATTGCGGACTGGTTTGGAAGCCGCATTTCTTTCAACGGAGGAACGATTTATGTTTGAAAAAATTACTGCATACCTCGCAGAGCAGCTGGATGTTCCGGCAGAAGATCTGACCATGGACACCACCTTTGAGAGTCTCGGAATCGACTCTCTGGATACGGTCGAGATGGTCATGGAGCTGGAAGAGCGCCTGGGCGTTGAGCTGGAGCTTGAGGAAAAGGTTACTACAATCGGCGAATTGGTCAAATTCGTCGAGTCCAAGATGTAAGAACACACCGCGCAGGGGTTGGCAATCTGTCGGCCCCTGTTCTTTTTTCAAAGAGCAGTTGCGAAACTGTATTTTTTCGTGTAGAATAAAACTACTTTGTTACAGGTCCGGCCTGTGACAAGGCCGCACTAGTCGGGGAGATAGCGGTGCCCTGTACCTGCAATCCGCTACAGCAGGGATGAATCCCCACCCCCGGTCGTGCGCTGTATCGTCTGACCCGCGTAAGCGGCGATGAGGAATCGGTCTTGCGCAACGGAGACCCGCGAACCATGTCAGGCGGGGAACCGAGCAGCATTAAACGGATATCTTCGTGTGCCGCGAGGGCGCCGTTTCCGAGCTGGCTGCGTGGGTAACGGGTATAGCGTACGCTTCAAAGGTGGGTGTGCGGTCTTGTCATGGGTCGGAATTTTTTACGGGAGGCAGGAAGATGTATCAGGCGCTCTATCGAAAATATCGCCCGCAGACTTTCGATGATGTCGTCGGTCAACGCAGTGTCACCCAGACGCTGAAAAAGCAGCTGACCTCCGATAAGCTGAGTCATGCCTATCTCTTTACCGGCAGCCGCGGCACCGGCAAAACATCCTGCGCCAAGATTTTAGCCAAGGCGGTTAACTGTGAGCATCCGGTAGATGGCAACCCCTGCAACGCCTGCCCGGCCTGCCGCTCCATTGATGCCGGTTCCTGCTTGGAAGTTCTGGAAATCGACGCCGCCTCCAACAACGGTGTCGATCAGGTGCGCGCGCTGCGGGACGAGGCAATCTACTCCCCCGCCTCTGTGCGCAAGCGGGTGTATATTATTGACGAAGTGCACATGCTCTCCCTTTCAGCCTTCAATGCACTGCTGAAGATTATTGAAGAGCCGCCGGAACATCTGCTCTTCATTCTGGCAACAACTGAGCTGCACAAGGTTCCGGCCACAATTCTCTCTCGCTGCCAGCGCTTCTCCTTCCGGCGCCTAACAATGGAGGATATTGCCCAGCGGATCAATTATGTCTGCTACCAGGAAAATATTGAAATTGAGCCGGACGCCATCTCGCTGCTCTCGCGGCTGGCTGACGGTGCGTTGCGCGACGGTCTGAGTCTGCTCGACCAGTGCGCCTCTGCGGCGCCCGGCGCAGTCACGGCAGACACGGTGGCCGAGGTGCTTGGCCTTGCCGGTGCACAGCAGACAGCGCAGATGCTTTCTGCTGTCGCAGATCATGACAGCGGCCGGCTGCTGCAGCTGTTCGATGGACTCTATGCCGACGGTAAGAGTATCTCGGCAATGCTCGATGAACTCTGTTCGCTGGCACGCGATCTTTTAATCCTGAAAACCGCACCGAAGAGCGGCGTCGCGATGCTGACCGGTATCGCAACGACACCAGAGCTACAGCAGCTGCTCCCCCGCTTCTCCGCACCGGAGCTGCTGCGGATCGTCACGGTGCTGCAGCAAACCATGTTCGACTTTTCCAAAAGTGTCAATCAGCGCACAGATGCAGAGCTGTGCCTGCTGGAACTAACCACACCGGCACTACAGCTGGACGCCGCCGCTCTGAGCGCACGGCTCGGTCGGCTGGAAGAAGCTTTTGCGTCCGGCATGGTTCCCGTACAGCAGCCCGCAGTCAAATCAGAAGCGCCCCCCTGGGATGAGGAACTGCCGCCTCCGCCGGATGATGCAGGCGCTCCGCCTCCATCGCCAGGCGAGCCGGATTCGCCTCCACAGGCGGCAAATGATGAGACGCCTGTTGGCTTTTGGCCGGATCTTGTCAAAAAAGTCGTGGCGGAAGCGGGCCCGCAGACCCGGATGTACTGCTCTGATCTGACCGGAACCGTATCGGGCAATACGCTCAAGCTTGTTGCACGCACCCCGCTGATGCTCCAACAGATACAGCGGTTAAAACTGGATGCGCTCTTTGGGGCAAAGGCTGCCGGATTGCTCGGCAGACCCGTTTCTGTAACGCTTTCTCTGCCAGACGCTGCGCAGGCGGAATCCAACGGGAAGCTGGATGATCTGCTGGCATTTGGCAATCAACACAGTCATTTAATCAACATCAAAAATAAGGAGTGATTTCCGATGGCAAAAGGCGGATTTCGCGGCGGCCCGATGGGCGGCGGCATGAACATGAACATGATGAAGCAAGCGCAGAAGATGCAGCAGGAAATGCTGAAGATGCAGCAGGAGATGGAGACCAAGACCTTTACTGCTACCGCAGGCGGCGGCGTGGTTGAAGCTACAGTCAGCGGCAAGCGTGAACTGGTGGGGATCAAGATCGATCCTGAAGCGGTAGATCCCGATGATGTGGAAATGCTGCAGGATCTGGTTGTCGCAGCGGTCAACGAGGCCATGCGCAAGGCTGAGGCTGACTCTGCCGCCTCCATGCAGAAGCTGACCGGCGGGCTGAATCTGGGCGGGCTGCTGTAAGCGATGGGCGCCTATCCAGCCGCCTTGGAGCGGTTAACTGAACAATTTGCCCGCCTGCCCGGCATCGGCGGAAAAACAGCACAGCGGCTGGCCTTTCACATTCTGAATCTCCCACCGGAAGATGCACAGGCCTTTGCCAACGCCATTCTCGAAGCCCGCGCCGCACTGCACAGCTGCCCAATTTGCCAGAATCTGACCGATCAGGATGTCTGCTCCATCTGTGGGGACGACCGCCGTGATCATGGGACCATCTGTGTGGTGGCAGAGCCCAGAGATGTCATCGCGATGGAACGCGCGCGCGAATATCATGGTGTTTACCATGTGCTCCATGGTGTGATCTCTCCGCTGAATCACATGGGACCGGACGACATTCGAATCCGGGAGCTGCTCGACCGAGTTTCCGGCGGCACGGTGGAAGAGGTCATTATGGCCACGAATCCCGATACCGAAGGAGAAGCAACCGC
Source organism: uncultured Oscillospiraceae bacterium (assembly GCA_934561175.1). Classification (GTDB taxonomy): domain Bacteria; phylum Bacillota; class Clostridia; order Oscillospirales; family Oscillospiraceae; genus CAKTFW01. The sequence continues at coordinate 16,768 of CAKTFW010000023.1, read as the reverse complement.
CATGTATCTTTCGCGGCTGCTGCGTCCACTGGGTGTGCGGGTCACACGGCTCGCCTATGGCATTCCTGTGGGAAGCCAATTGGAATATGCCGATGAAATTACGCTGCTGCGTGCCCTGCAGGGCCGCAGAGAACTATAAACAGAAAACGCAGGGGCGGATGCCCCTGCGTTTTCTAAATTATTCACCAGAAATCAGCCATGGTGCGGGCTGAATATCAAAGGCATTCTTGCTGTTCAGTTTGGATATCTGAACCTGAATGACCTCCTTCGGATCAATTCCGTTCGCCACCATAATCTCCGGCAGTTTGGAAAGCCAGCCAAAATTCAGGGTATAGAAAATAAATTTCATCTCTGGATTGATCTTTTTCAGGCACTGAATTTCCGCCTCCACCTGATCCGACGCAACAATAAACGCCAAAGACGGCACTGGCTGTCCTGCCATTGTCTCCTCTGTAACAGCGGGTAGGACACTGACATTCCGCAGGCCAAATTTCAGAATATTTTCCTCCATCGTATCCCGGTCGCGCTGGCCATATTCTACATCAATAATCGTTCCCTCATTGGCAATCATGGCCGCTTCCACTGCAATCGATGCCGCGCTGACGGTCAGAATCACATCCTGCGCATCCACATGGAGCTTATTCATAATCACGGCACGAATCTCGCTGCCCACATAGTGAATAGAGCCCGTTGAGAAATTTTGATTATCAATACCGATCTTATAGGTACTGCGGGCATCCGGGTTGATAATCAGCATTGCGGCCGAAGCATTGATACCACGGTCAATCATGTCCTGCAGCTTGTCATGCTTAATCGGGCCGGTCGGATTGGAGCCTTCGTTGTACCAAATCTCACAGTCGCCCATTCCAGCGTCCCACATATCATAAAAAATCTGCGGATGTCCGGCATCGGTAAATACCAGCACGGAGCGGTTTGACGCAACCGTCGGCAGCAGATTTTTATTCTTTCGGGTAATATCCAGAATTTTTACCTTGGCCAGGTCCAGATCCGCGTTGTCCGCGAAGTAGGTCAGCCAGCGAAGAATCTGTTCATTGTTAAAGATTGCAGCATCCATCTCAAATGCCTCCTTCTGCATTGACTGAGAATATTATAGCATATCTGGGCAAAATTTGTATGGCCTGCGGAAAATTGATCCCGAATTTTTCGGATATTTTGGCGGATTTCCGCAGTTGACATCTATCTTTCCGGAGCATATACTAGTCTTATATGAGAAAACGGCGATGAAGGAGCAAGTAATTTCTGCAAGACCGTCGCAGCGAACCGGGGATGGTGCAAGCCCGGTACCAGTACCGCAGAAATGAAGATCTCTCCTGAGCTTCCGGCCCAACCCCTTTCGGCAGTAGGCTGCGACGGGATCCCCCGTTATCAGGAAAGCATATGTTGGTATGCAGTAACAGGTGGTACAACGAGCCATGCACTCGCCCTTTTACAGAAGGGGCGAGTTTTTTGTTGCCCCGCATACCGCCAAGGAGGAAACATCATGAATCAAATGACTGAAATCCGCTGGCATGGCCGCGGCGGACAGGGCGCAAAAACCGCCTGTCTTCTGCTTGCAGACGCCGCGTTTGCCTCTGGAAAGTTCGTGCAGGGCTTCCCGGAATATGGCCCGGAACGCATGGGCGCACCGATCACCGCCTATAACCGGATCAGCAGCGCCCGCTGCACCATTCATTCCAATATTTATACACCGGATTATGTCGTTGTGGTAGACGAGACGCTGCTGACCTCTGTGGATGTCACAAAAGGGCTGAACCCCGAAGGTGCAATTATTGTCAACTCCGCCCGCAGCCCGCGGGAGATTCGCCGGGAGTTGGACGGCTATGAAGGCCGCGTCTACACCATTGATGCACGCAAGGTCTCAGAGGCCTGTCTCGGCCGTTATTTTCCAAACACCCCGATGCTGGCCGCTGTCGTGCAGGTCAGCCATGTGGTGGAACCGGAAAAATTCATTGCCGATATGCGCGCATCCTATCAGCACAAATTTTCCACAAAGCCCCAGGTGATCGAAGGCAATATGAATGCCCTGATTCAGTCTATGAAGGAGGTTCGGGAAGGATGATCCACGCAAAAGACATCAATGAGCTTACGCCGTGGCAGGATCTGACCCCCGGCGGCGAAATCTACGAAGGCGGCACTGCCCGCCTGACTATTACCGGCGAATGGCGCACCGATACGCCGATCTGGCATGAGGAGAAGTGCAAACAGTGCCTGCTGTGCGCTCCCTACTGCCCCGACTCTTCCATCCCGGTGCAAGATGGCCGCCGCAGCGATTTCGACTTTGACCACTGCAAGGGCTGTGGAATCTGTTACAAGGTTTGTCCTTTCAAGGCCATTTCCTTCGGAGAGGAGGCTGCTTCCCATGAGTAAACGCGACCGTCTGTCCGGCAATGAAGCCATTGCCTATGCCATGCGGCAGATCAATCCCGATGTGTTCGCCGCATTTCCAATCACACCATCCACCGAAATTCCCCAGTATTTTGCCCAATATGTGGCTGATGGCAAGGTGGATACCGAATATGTCACGGTAGAGTCTGAGCATTCTTCCATGTCCACCTGCATCGGTGCAGCCGCCGCAGGTGCCCGTGCCGTTACCGCCACCTCGTCGTGCGGTCTGGCTTTTATGTATGAGCTTCTCTATGTGGCAGCTTCCTCCCGGCTTCCCATTACGCTGGCCTGTGTCAACCGGGCACTGTCCGGGCCGATCAATATCAACAATGATCATTCCGATTCCATGGGCGCACGCGACGCTGGTTGGATCCAAATTTACGCCGAAAATAACCAGGAGGCTTACGATAATTACTTGCAGGCCATGCGGATTTCCGAACACCCCTCCGTTCGGCTGCCGATTATGATCTGCCAGGATGGTTTTATCACTTCCCACGCGGTGGAGAATATCGAGCTGGAAGAGGATGAAGCCGTCAAGTGGTTCGTCCGGGAATACAAACCGGAAAATTATCTGCTTAAGCACGACAATCCGCTGGCTGTCGGCCCCTATGACACCTGCCCTTTCTATATGGATCACAAGGTGCAGCAGGCAGAAGCAATGCACAATGCCAAGGCCGTCATTCTGGATGTCGCCTCGGATTTTAAGAAGATGTTTGGCCGCGAATATGGTTTTTTTGAAGAATACCGAATGGAAGACGCTGAAGTTGCACTCGTCCTGATCGGCTCCACCGCCGGTACCGCCAAAGTCGCAGTAGATCAGCTGCGTGAGCAGGGTGTCAAAGCAGGTCTCGTGAAGCTTCGTGTTTTCCGCCCCTTCCCCGCAGAAGAGTTGGCGCAGGCGCTCTCCCATTGCAAAGCCGTCGCGGTTCTGGACAAATCGGAAGGCTTCTCCGCTTGCGGCGGCCCCGTCTTTGCGGAAACGCGCGCCGCCTGTTATGATCTGCCAACGCGGCCAAAAATAATCAATGTGGTCTATGGTCTCGGCGGCCGCGACTGCGCGGTCGAACACATCGAGTCCGTCTATCGCCGGCTGGTACAAATCGTCGAAACCGGTGAGACCGGGCCGGTTTACACCCATATGGGCCAGCGTGAAAAGGAGGCGCAGTAAGATGCCATACAATCTGAAACAGGAGCTTTCCAAGCCCGAACGGTTTGTCGGCGGCCACCGCCTGTGCGCCGGCTGCGGCGCTGGCATTGCCTGCCGTGCCATCACCCGCGCACTCGATCCCGGTGACAAGGCTGTCATTGCCAACGCCACCGGCTGCGTGGAGGTCTCAACCTTTCTCTATCCTTACACTGCGTGGGAAGACAGCTATATTCATACCGCCTTTGAGAATGCGGCGGCCACTGCAGGCGGCGTAGAAGCCGCCTACAATGTGCTCAAGCGTAAGGGAAAGATTTCCGACAACTATAAGTTTCTCGTCATCGGCGGTGATGGCGGCACCTATGATATCGGCTTCCAGTCTCTTTCCGGTGCGGTGGAGCGTGGACACGACATGGTCTATTTCTGTTACGACAACGAAGCTTATATGAACACCGGAATCCAGCGTTCCTCCGCCACGCCGCGCTTCGCCAATGCCACTACTACGCCGATCGGCACTGTTTCCACCGGCAAAAAACAGAATAAAAAAGACTTGACCGCCATTTTAGTGGCGCATGATATTCCCTATGCCGCGCAGACTACCTTTCTGGGCAACTTTAAGGATTTCCACGAGAAAGCGCGTAAGGCAATCTATACCCCCGGTGCCTGCTTCGTAAATATCATGGCACCCTGCCCCCGTGGTTGGCAATATAACCCGGCGGATCTCGCCGCGATTTGCAAGGCCGCGGTTGAGACCTGCGTCTGGCCCCTCTATGAGGTGGAGCATGGCCAATGGCGTGTGAACTATATTCCGAAGCAGAAACTGCCTGTGGAAGAATTCCTGAAACTCCAGGGCCGCTTCAAGCACTGCTTCAAACCTGGAAACGAGTGGACAATTGAAGCCGCACAGAAGTATGTGGACGAAAAATGGGAAGCTCTGCTTAACCGTTGTAATGCCTGAAAAATGGCGCGTTTCCGTTTGGAAACGCGCCATTTTCTTCGCTCTTATAACTTGTCGTAGGTTTTCTGCAGGAACCGCTCTTCCTGAACTACCACGCGCGTGTGAACGCCCGCGCCAATCTGTCCCTTTTCATCAAAAGCCCGCACAAAAAAGGTAATCTTCCGGCCATCGACCGCCGTCACAGTCGCATCCGCACGCACGCACATGCCCACCGGCGTTGCAGCATCATGGGTAATCTCCAGCTGGGTGCCAACAGTCGTTGTGCCCTCTTCTAACGCCGATGCGATGCAGCTGCAGGCTGCTTTTTCCATCAGCGCGCACATACAGGGTGTTGCCAATACCAGAAGCGATCCGGAACCAACCTCCCGCGCTGTCATTTCCTTGGTGACTGTCGTCTCAACCTGTGCAGATGTCCCGATTGCAAGAACCATTTTGTTTCCTCCGCTTTCTGTTTTTGCTTGTTATTATAGTTTTTTCCCGGTCAAAAGTCAAAATAAAGGTTGCCAGTTCTGATTTTAGGCTCTATAATTGGAGCAATTCTTGTTTGAGGGTGATCCACGATGGGTAACTACGAGCAGTCAAACATGACCATGCTGTTTGACTTCTACGAAATGACAATGAGCCATGGCTATTTTAAGTACGGGTACAAGGACCGCATCACTTATTTTGATGTATTCTTCCGCAGCATTCCGGATGGCGGCGGTTTTGCCATTGCTGCCGGTCTGGAGCAGGTAATCGACTACATTAAAAACCTGCATTTCTCCGAGGCAGATATCGCCTATTTGCGCGGCCGCGGTCTGTTTTGTGAGGAATTCCTGGAATACCTTGCAGATTTCCATTTCACCGGAGACATCTACGCGGTACCGGAAGGCACGCCGGTTTTTCCCCGCGAGCCAATTCTGACCGTTCGTGCACCGGCGATTCAGGCGCAGCTGGTTGAAACCTATCTGCTTCTGGCACTCAATCACCAGAGTCTGATTGCCACCAAGGCCAACCGCGTTGTCCGTGCAGCCGCTGGCCGTACTGTACTGGAGTTTGGCTCCCGCCGCGCCCAAGGCGCCGATGGCGCAATTCTCGGCGCCCGCGCCGCATATATCGGCGGCTGTGCCGGAACCGCCTGCACCATTTCTGACCAACGCTACGGCGTATTTGCCGGCGGTACTATGGCGCACGCGTGGGTCCAGATGTTCGACTCCCAATATGAGGCTTTCAAAACCTATTGCGAAATCTATCCGACCAACGCCGTGCTGCTGGTCGACACCTACAACACGCTCAAAAGCGGTATTCCCGATGCAATCCGTGCTTTCAACGATGTGCTCAAGCCAATGGGGATTACCAAATGCGGCATTCGCCTCGACTCCGGCGACCTGAGCTATCTGACCCGCAAAGCTCGCAAGATGCTGGACGACGCGGGCTGGACGGAGTGCAAAATCACCGTTTCCAACTCGCTGGACGAATACCTGATTCAGGATCTGCTGGACCAGGGTGCCTGCATTGACACCTTCGGCGTAGGCGAACGGCTGATTACCGCAAAATCTGAGCCGGTTTTTGGCGGCGTTTACAAGCTGGCCGCCGTAGAGGAAGCAGACGGCACTATCACCCCAAAAATTAAAATCAGTGAAAACACCGCCAAAATCACGAATCCACATTTCAAAAAGCTCTACCGACTTTATGGCAACGACACTGGAAAAGCCATTGCCGACTACCTCTGCGTATACGATGAGGTTGTGGATGACAGCAAACCGCTGACCATTTTTGATCCGGAAGCTGTCTGGAAAACCAAAACCATTACCAATTTTACAGCACGAGAGCTACAGGTCCCAATCTTCAAAAATGGTGAACTCGTCTACACAATGCCCTCTCTTGATGAAATCCGCACCTACTGTTTAGAGCAGGTCGATACGCTTTGGGACGAAGTAAAGCGCTTTGACAATCCCCACAACTACTATGTTGATCTGTCCCAAAAGCTCTATGACATCAAGCTGGACCTGCTCAAACGCAATAGCTGAGGAGGGATCGCCCTTGAATGCCGCACAACGCCGAAAGGCAATTATTGACGCGCTGCAGGCTGCCACCGGTCCGCTCAGTGCAACTGCACTCGCAGGTCGCTTTGCAGTCAGCCGTCAAATCATTGTCGGCGATGTCGCCCTGCTGCGTGCTGCTGGTTACCAGGTTGCTTCCACTCCCCGCGGCTATCTGCTGCAGCGAGCGGAAACTGGCCTGCGCAAAACCATTGCCTGCCTGCACCGTCCCGATCAGATGGTGGATGAATTAAACATCATTGTCGACAATGGCTGTACTGTATTGGATGTTGTCGTCGAGCATCCGGTTTACGGTCAGCTTATAGGCTCTTTGATGCTGCGCAGTCGCTATGATATCAGCCAATTTGCCCAGCGAGTTGCACAGGAAGCCGCCGCGCCGCTCTCCTCGCTGACCGACGGAATCCATCTGCATACACTGCTTTGCCCGGACGAAAATGCCTATGCGCGTGTCTGCACCGCATTACAACAGGCCGGTATTTTGCTGGCCGATACCTGACCAAAGCCCGTCTTCCGCTTGGAGACGGGCTTTTTCTCTCCGCAATTCTCCAACTGAATCTCAAAAAGCAGTTGACAAATCGAAGGAACCCGGTATAATAGGCATGTCATATGTCAAGACATATATCTTGCACAGTAACGCAAAGAGAAGAGAGGGTTCTCCCCATGGAAAAGTTCCGCGCATTTTTGAAACGAAAAAATATTGAAGTCTCCGCCAAACGGTATGGAATCGACGCATTGGGCGCCATGGCGCAGGGCTTGTTTTGCTCGCTGCTCATTGGAACCATTATTAAAACACTGGGGCTGCAGTTGGATGTTCCGTTTCTGGTTGACATTGGCACCTACGCGATGTCCGTCTCCGGCCCCGCAATGGCTATCGCCATTGGCTATGCACTAAAAGCAGATCCGATGGTGCTGTTTTCTCTGGCTGCTGTCGGCTGGGCCGCCAATGCAGAAGACGGTGCCGGCGGCCCGCTTGCCGTTCTGATTATTGCCATTATCTCTGCAGAATGCGGCAAAATGGTCTCCAAGGAAACCAAAATTGATATTCTGGTCATGCCAGCCGTCACGATTATCATTGGCGTTGCGCTGGCCAAACTGATTGCACCGCCAATCGGTACTGCTGCCGGAACTTTCGGCCTGATGATTGAGCAGGCCACCAAGCTGCAGCCTTTCTGGATGGGCATCGCGGTTTCGGTACTCGTGGGAATTGCGCTGACACTGCCTATCTCCTCTGCAGCCATTTGTTCTGTTCTTGGCTTGACCGGCCTTGCCGGCGGCGCTGCCGTAGCTGGCTGCTGCGCACAGATGGTCGGTTTTGCCGTGATGTCCTTCCGGGAAAACCGCTGGGGCGGTCTTATCTCTCAGGGTCTTGGCACCTCCATGCTGCAAATGCCCAATATCGTCCGCAATCCGCGCATCTGGATTCCGCCCACAGTTGCATCCGCAATCACCGGTCCAATTGCAACTTGCCTGTTTAAGCTGCAAATGAATGGTGCAGAAATCAATTCCGGCATGGGCACCTGTGGCCTGTGCGGCCCGCTCGGCGTCTGGACCGGCTGGCTGTCTCCGGCAGAAAAGGCACTCAGTAAGGGCGCAACTGCAATTGTCCCCACTGCCTTTGATTGGGTTGGTCTGATTCTGATCTGTTTTGTCCTGCCCGCCATTCTGACCTGGCTGCTTGGCCTTGGATGCCGCAAACTTGGCTGGATCAAAGCGGGAGATCTGACTCTCGACGCATAAAAGCACCAACCGCGCAGAGCCTGTTGGCTCTGCGCGGTTTTTCCGTCAAACCGTTCCCGAAACCGTCAGCGTGACTGTTCCCGGCGCAGCCGTCCAGATTCCATCCGTATTCTGGGTGTAAGTTGCAGCCGGCACCTGAATTTGGCCTGCAAGTGTCTCAAATACCCCTGTCGTCTCGTCATAGGTGTAATGGGTTCCTGCCGTCCATGCAGTTCCCTGGTACACCACCTGAATATTCTTGAGAATCGGGTTAAAGGTATCGCTCAGTACCACATTGTCCGCAATCGACGCCGTCGTATTCCCCATATTCTCAATAACAAAGGTATAAGTCAGCTGCCCGTTTTCTGTTACAGTTGCGGGGCACAGCGCTTTCTGAATCCGCAGTTCAGCGCCTTCTTTTGTACCGATGGTTGCCGTAACGGTCAGCGGTGTTTTGAGTCCTGCGCCCGTAATCGTGGCAGTATTCACAATCGTTCCATCTGCATCCAGCGGTGCATAGCCTGTAATTGCCGCCTCATAGAGCAGCATGGCGCTTCCGCCCACCGGTACATTCAGCCCCGTTATGGTCAGTGGCGGCCCAGCCGTCACCGTCGGCGCCGACTGCAAAATGCCATCCACAAAATAGCGCATGGTGCCATCCACATATTGCAACGGATAAACAGTTCCGCCGTTAAAGGCATATGCGCCCAGATCATCCGCCACCGTCAGTTCACGCACTGCAGTGGTTCCGCCATTTACCAGAGAAATCGTATACACCACGGTTCCATTTCTGGTATACGCATCCGCCACCGCCATCTTTTCTGCCGTGATCCCTGCAACCAGCTCGCCTGTCACCGTGTTGGAACTGGTCGTCCCACCATTATAAGACAGCGTCGCAAAATTCGTAAAGATCGCCATAAAACACACTCCATTGATTGGTTGTTCGAGCCATTCTGCCCGCACTCCAGTCTATGCGCCGGCAGCTTGCCCTGCCACAAAACGGTGTTTCATTTCAAAAGCGCCCACCAGTCATCGGACTGGTGGGCGCTTTGCGCTCTCTTTCAAATCTTTCGTTATTCCTGTGCCGGTTCTTCTTTTGGCAAGTCCAAAATCATCGGTGTATGGCCAACTGCCGGCAAGAATTTTTCCAACAAGTCTGTGGTTCGAAGTTTCAGGCTGGAGGTATTGATGCACGGATGGCAGCCATGGTACTCCAGCTGCGCCACATCCCGGTCGATAACAAGCTGCACCTGCCGTTCCGTGTCATTCATCAATCCCAGTACGCTTACAGAACCAGGCGTCAAATCCAGCAGCGACGCCATATGCTCTGCATCGCCGAAGGACAATCGGGACACCCCCAACAGTTTGGAAAAGCTGCTGGTGCGGAAGCTCTTATCGCCGTCGATCAACAGCAGGTAAAACGCCGTTTTCTGCCGATTGCAGAGAAACAGATTCTTGCACATTTTCGTATGCATGATCTCGTCGATCTCCTCACACGCCGCAATCGTATCCCGCGGGGTGTGGTCAACACGCCAATAGAGAATCTGCAGCTTGTCCAGCAAATCATAACAGGCAATCTCTTTTGGAAGCCGCCCATCTGTCACTTGCGGCCTACCGGTACAAAGTGTCATTTCCGGATCTTTCATAATCGTCTCCTTCTGGATTTTCGCCATTGGTATCCCGCCGCATGCGTGTCAATTCATCCTCATAACCACGGATTGGATCCACGCCGTAAAAATTCCGGTTCAGAATATCCGGCAGCGGCGCATTCCCGGCCAGCACGGCACAGACAATCTCTGCTCCCGGCGCAACTGCATCCTTCATTCTTGCAATCAGTTCTGCCGCGTGCCGCGGTGCGTGCGGTGCCGGTTCCTTTCCCGGTACAGCACCCAGCACTTTGCTGCAGCCTGGTAAATGCCCAATTCCATTGATCACATTACGCATAACTGTTCCCTGTGACCAGGTCAGCATGGCAGAGGCACGATAAAAACATCGTGTCGCCATCCGGTAAGTAACCGGACGGACTTTCCCGCCATAGGGCAGCACTGCGACACGGCTCACCAATCCCGGTGCAGGCAGCCGCGGAATCGGCCGCTGAGAACGCGGCGTCTGTCCTGCTGCCAGACTGAGAATCCGATCAAACTCCACTTCCATTGCAGTGTGGTTCAAGTGCCGCGTTGCATTAGCAATTACATAAGGGTGGCAGGCACAATCCAGCATAAAATGGCAAAAGAAGCCCGCCGTATATCCCAAAGCCATCGGCATATATGCCTGGATCGCGTCCCGGAAACAATCCACCGCCATCATCCCTGGCTGCCGATGCACCATTCGCGCGGCCTGCACCGTCGTCGGCCAGAACATCAGCGGATCCGGGCCGGACAGGCCATAATAAAACGCGTCCAGCTCTGGCTCCAAACGCTGCTGCAAGGCTGCTGGCAACGCCTCATACACCGACTGGCCATAGCGAATATGTGCATAAAAATTCGGCATGGGATTCCCTCCTGTTTACCCACCGATTATACCAGAACCTGCACGCGCCGGCAACTGTCAGATTCTGTTCCTTTTGGGCAAAAAAAGCCCCTCACCAGTCATTACCGGTGAGGGGCTAATGCCGAATGATCGGAGACATTCCTTTCTTCATCCTTTCGATTTATTTTTCATCTATGAATCAACGCCGCTCTGCAAAAAGACGATTTCGCAGGCTCGCGGCCGATTACCTCTCCATTGGGAACACCCTTTCCGTCTTACTCTGAACTTCAGCTGCTTCTTACATTGGAAACACTTCCTTTCTTGTTTGTGTCTATATTGTACAATTAAAGCTTGAATCTCGCAAGTGTAATTGTGCAACATATCTTCATTTCTTTTTCGTATATTCTGTCGCTGGTATTTTTCTCATAAATTATGTAAAATGAAAAAGATGTGATCTATGATTTCTGTCACATCAATCTGTATCACGATTATTTTGGAGTACAAACTGCAAAGAATAAAAAAATGAAAGTAATAGCCCCTCACGACTTTCACGCTCGTGAGGGGCTTTAGTTTGCAATCGGATCCATTACCTCTATAGTTCCTTTCTACAACTTATTCGATTTTGATTTCAAGCTACCAGAACTTCGGACTCACCCTTTCTGCGTGGTTTGATCAATCGCGCTCCGCAACGCCATGAAATGGTATTTTGGACTCACACCTTTCTCAGAATCACAAGCTTTCTTGGTTGGTACCGCGCCATGTGTAAAACATTCTGGCGACTATCCTGTTCTTTGGACTCACCCTTCCGTTTGGATTCTGCTGTTGAATGGCTTTGCACAATATGCTCTGCCGGCTGGCTTATGCCATCGGAGCCACCGCCTTTCTTGATCTGGCTATATTATATAATAATCTTTTGAACTCGTCAACAGAAATTGTGCAAAATAACATGCTTTGATTTTTGTATATCTTGCCGTTTTTCATTATGTGCTCTTTTCTTTCCGCTGCGGAACTGATATAATAAATATGTTGTGGTTGTATAATCAACCTGGTTGGACCCCCCATAAAATGGTCAAAGCCCCTCACCGTGATCATTTGGTGAGGGGCTACATCTGATCGATTGGATCCATAACCTCTTTTGTTCCTTTCTTAAACATAGTATTGTGGTTTGACCGCTTTGCATCTTGCTGCCGATCCACGCGATTCCTCTTATGATGGAATGCTTTCTTAATAAAGACTGGATCCGTAAGTGCTAACCAGCCATACCTTTTTGTAAGATTACCCGCAACTCCTAATCTGCATCAGCCGGCAACTGCACACGCTTGCACTGCCGTGTCAGCTTATGCCATCGGGGCCACCGCCTTTCTTTGATCTATTCATATTGTACAATCATCCCTCAATTCGGTCAATCGGAATTGTGCAAAATTATTATATTTCTTTTTTGTATAACCTCACCAAGCAGCGGTGGTTTTCTTCGCGTGTTCTAGAATTCACAGTTTGTTCATATTTCAGCAATACTCCGCACACATCCATCGCAGATGATAAATAGTAACTGAGGAAAAGGAGGTATCATCGTGATAGAGGTCCGACATCTCACCAAGCGATACGGTAATCATGAAGCCGTATCTGATCTCAGCTTCACGGTTGAATCCGGACAAATCTACGGGTTTCTCGGTCCCAATGGCGCCGGAAAATCCACCACCATGAACATCATCACCGGCTGTCTGGCCGCAACGGAGGGCGAAGTTCTCATCGACGGTCACGACATTTTTACCGACGCTGCCGAGGCAAAGCGCTGCATCGGCTATCTGCCGGAGCAGCCGCCGCTGTATCTGGACATGACGCCGCTGGAGTATTTGCGCTTCGTGGCACACGCCAAGGGTGTCCCCCACAGCGAACTGGACAAGCAAGTGGCACATGCCATCGCTGTTACGCAAATCAGTGATGTACAAAACCGGCTGATGAAGCACCTGTCCAAAGGTTACAAGCAGCGTGTCGGTATTGCCCAGGCGCTGCTCGGTAATCCCAAAATCATTATTCTGGACGAGCCTACCGTCGGTTTGGACCCGCTGCAGATCATTGAGATTCGTGCACTGATTCGGGAACTCGGAAAAGAGCATACCGTTATTCTGAGCAGCCATATTCTCTCAGAAATTCAGGCGGTCTGCGACGCAGTTTTAATTATTTCCAAGGGCCACCTAGTCGCCTGTGATACAACCGATAATCTGGAGCAACTGTTTTCCTCCAGCGGTACCCTCACGCTGACAGTAAAGGCCACGGAGCCTGAAATCCGTCAGGCGCTTGCCAAGGTTGAAGGAATTCACGAGCTGCGCTGCACACCGCTGGAAGGCGGCGAAACCACTAAAGTCGAGCTGGTGGCGGAATCCGGTCAGGAATTGGCAGAGCCGGTATTCTTTGCCTTTGCCGATGTTCGTCGTCCTATCCTGCAGATGCAGTCGACACACGCCAGCCTGGAGGATGTCTTTATCGAGCTGACCAACAGTGCTGCTGAACCTGACAAGCCTGCGGCACCGGATGCCGCAGATTCTCCCGATTCTGAGCCAGAAAAGGAGGCGCCGGAAGCATGAGTGCCATCTATAAACGCGAATTATCCGCCTATTTCAAGGGCATGTTCGGCTATGTGGTCGCCTTGTTTTTACTGCTGATCACCGGTATCTATATGGTAGTCTACAATTTACTTTCCGGCTACCCCAGCTTTGAATATGTTCTCAGTGCAGTTACCTTCTTGTATCTGCTGATTGTCCCAATTCTCACCATGCGTTCCATCGCCGAAGAACGGCGTCAGCGTACCGATCAGCTGCTCTACTCGCTGCCGGTCTCCATGACGCAGGTTGTACTCGGCAAGTTCTTTGCAACCTTGACGGTTCTGGCGCTGCCACTGCTCATCATGTGCCTGTACCCACTGATTCTCACCGCCTTTGGCACCGTGAATCTGATGGGTGCTTACAGCGGCTTGATTGGCTTTTTCCTGCTGGGTGCGGCGCTGATCGCTCTGGGCATTTTTCTCTCATCCCTGACAGAGAATCCGGCAGTCGCCGCCGGTCTCAGCTTTGGCTGTATTCTGCTTGTTTATCTGATGCGGGCACTGGCCAACAATTTGGTCCCTGCCTCTGCATTCGGCTCCTATGTCGCACTGACCGTTGTCGTTCTGCTGATTGCGCTGATTCTGTGGTTGATGACCAAAAATCTGACGCTGGCGCTGGCAGTCGCGGTGGTGCTGGAGATTCTGCTCTCCGCCTGCTATATGCTCTGGAATAACGCCTTTATCGGCCTGTTCGGCAATCTTATCGCGCAGCTTTCCCTGTTTGAACGGCTGAATAACTTTTTGAACGGTGTCTTCGATCTGCGCGCTGTTGTCTATGATCTGTCCTTTGCAGGCGTATTTCTATTTCTCACCATTCAGGCTCTGGAAAAAAGGAGGTGGAGCTGATGCGGATGCCAAAAAGTACCGGCGCAACCTCCCGCTCCACAAAGTCCGGTTCCTACAGTGTGTTGATTACTGCCGCTGTGATTGCAATCGCCGTAGTGCTCAATCTGATCGTCAACAAGCTCCCGGCCGATTATACCCAATTTGATATATCCTCCGCGAAGCTGTTCACGCTCTCCACACAGACAGAAGACCTTGTCTCCGGTCTGCAGCAGGAGACAACCGTTTACTGGGTCGTGCAGTCCGGCACAGAGGATTCCACGATCGAACATCTGCTCGACCGCTATCAGGCGCTCTCTTCCAATTTGACGGTCAGCAAAATTGATCCCGTTATCAATCCGACTTTCGTCTCTGAATACACGGACGAGAAAATCAGTAACAACAGCCTGTTGGTTGTCAGTGGAACACGGTCGCGCTATGTACCGTACGACAGTATTTATCTGGTAGATCTCAGCGCTTACTATCAAACCGGAAGCTACACCCAGGAATTCGATGGAGAAAACGCCTTGACCAGCGCCATTGATTATGTGGTCAGCGACACACTCCCTGTCGCCTATACACTAACCGGTCACGGTGAGTTCAGCTTTGATGACAGCTTTTCCGCTCAGATCACCAACCAAAACATTGAACTGCGGGAGTTGGATCTGCTGACCGCCGGTGGGATTCCAGAAGACTGCAGCAGTCTTTTCCTCTGCTCCCCGAAAACGGATCTCAGCGATGTAGAAACCGAGATGCTCTCCGCCTACCTGAAACAGGGCGGTCATCTCTTCCTGGTTACGGATTTCACCCGCAGTGAAACGCCGAATCTGGATGCACTGCTGGCAGACTATGGCGTTTCGCCGGTGTCCGGCATGGTGATTGAAACAGATGGCAACCACACGCTGCAGGACTATCAGCACTATATCTTACCGGATCTTGGCAGCCACACCATCACAGATCCACTCACGGAAAACGGATATCGCGTATTGACCGCTTTCTCGCAGGGTCTGCAGGTTTCGAGTGATCTGCGGGACGGCCTCACGGTCACCTCACTGCTTACCAGTACCGATAAGTCCTACTCCAAGGTCGCAGGCGTTAATCTGACAACCTTTGTCAAGGAAGATGGCGATATTGACGGTCCCTTCACACTGGCCGCGGCCATCTCGGAAGAGGTGGAAAATGGAACAACCCAGATTGTCTGGATTCCCTCCTCGTACCTGTTTGACAGCCAGCTGAATAATGCAGTCTCCGGCGCCAACTACGATCTGCTGCTCAACAGCATTGGTTGGCTTTGCGATCGTGAGAGTGCTATTTCCATCCACTCTAAGAATATGATTTCCGAAAATCTGCTGGTTCCGGACAGCGCCGTCACACTTCTGAGCCTAGTACTGGTACTCCTGATTCCGCTGGCCCTGCTCATCACCGGCATTGTTATCACTGTAAAACGGAGGCGCCGCTAATGAAACGAACACTACGACCCCGCCGCAAGTTAGAAGCCAAGCACAAGCTTGTCATTGTGTTGATTGTGTTGGTGCTGCTGCTCGATGCACTGTATCTGATCTCTTCCTACCAGAAAAAGAAAGCAGAAACCGAGCCAACCGTCACAGATTCCACCGTTGACCTCAGCGTTCAAAATCTGGACGCCGTGACCGGTATCACCTGGGATTATGGCGGGGATGTCTTCTCCCTGTCCAGAGAGGATGGCGTCTGGTACAACGCACAGGACGACGCCTTCCCGGTCAAGCAGTCTCTGGCTGATCAGATGCTGCAGGCACTGGGAAATATCACTTCCACGCAGGTTATCACCGATGTCTACGACTATGCACAGTATGGCCTGGAATCCCCGACCATGACCCTGACCGTCTCGCTCGGCAACGGTTCCAGCGATCTCACCATCGGCAATCAGAATCCGTTGACAGAAGATTACTATATCCGGATCGACACCTCAAAAAACACGGTCTATACCATCAGTGCCGACCTGATTAAGGCGTTCAGCTATGGTAAGAACGATCTGCTGCAGATGGAGACACTGCCGAGCTTCGGCATTGCTGTATCGATCGATGTTGAAAACGCAAACGGCAGCTTTACCGCCGTCCGGGATTTGACAAAAGACGATGAAAACGCAGTGTGGTCCCTGGAAACTGGCACAGCGCTGGACAGCGCCAAAGTGGAAGAACTGGTCAACTACGCCATTGGCACCAGTTGGCTCAGCTGTGTCACCTACAGTGCCACCAATCAGGATTTGAACGACTATGGTCTGAAGGATCCAGCAGCCATCGTTACGCTGACCGATGAGAACGATGTCAGCTTCACGCTGTGCATTGGCTACGACGCACAGGATGTTCCGGTGAAAACCGATGGCTTCCTCGGCACCACCACCTCGGAGGACGCAGAACGGCCAGAGGGCACCTTTGCACGCTTCCCCGGTTCTAACATGATCTATTTGATCGGTACCGATACCGCTGAGCAATTCAAAACCGTCTCTGCCGCCGCACTGCAATAACTGGAAATACAAAAAAGACCCCGGCCTGTTTTGTTCCCCCCTGACAGGGGTAACAACTGCTTCCGGGGATACCCCGACAGGTTATCGTGTTTACGATGCCTGTCGG
>CAKTFW010000022.1 GCA_934561175.1 uncultured Oscillospiraceae bacterium | reverse complement strand
GCTAGGATGTGTTCAATCAAATTTTGGCAAAGAGGCCTCCGGCAGTGGTAATCACAGCGAGGCCGCTGCACACGAATACGATGGAGGTCAATAACCATGAGCTATGTTGATGAAATTCTGGAATCTGTTTCTAAAAAGAATTCAAATGAGCCGGAGTTCCTACAGGCTGTTACCGAAGTGTTGAACACACTGCGCCCGGTGATCGATCAGAACGAGGCGCGCTATCGTCATGAAGCATTGCTGGAACGCCTTACGGAACCGGAGCGCATTGTGATGTTCCGGGTACCTTGGGTCGATGATGCAGGGCAGGCACATGTCAACCGTGGCTACCGCGTCCAGTTCAGTTCTGCAATTGGTCCTTATAAGGGCGGCCTGCGGCTGCATCCGTCGGTAAATCTTGGTATTATTAAGTTTTTGGGCTTTGAGCAGATTTTTAAGAATTCTTTGACCGGTTTGCCGATCGGTGGCGGCAAGGGCGGTTCAGATTTTGATCCGAAAGGGAAGTCTGACCGCGAGATCATGGCATTTTGCCAGAGCTTTATGACCGAGCTCTGCAGACATATTGGCGCAGATACTGATGTACCCGCAGGTGATATTGGCGTCGGCGGTCGTGAAATTGGCTATATGTTTGGCCAGTATAAGCGTATCCGCAATTTGTATGAGGGTGTGCTGACCGGAAAGGGACTGACTTATGGTGGTTCTCTTGCCAGAACAGAGGCAACTGGCTATGGTTTGCTTTATTTTACCGAAGAAATGCTGAAGCACAACGGTATGGAAATCGCAGGGAAGACCGTATGTATTTCCGGTTCCGGCAATGTGGCAATTTATGCTGTACAGAAGGCAGAGCAGCTCGGTGCCAAGGTCGTGACGGTTTCTGATTCTACTGGTTGGATTTATGATCCGGAAGGTATTGATGTGGCACTGCTGCAGGACATTAAGGAAGTACGCCGCGCCCGTCTGACAGAGTATGCAGAGGCGAGACCGAGTGCACAGTATCACGAGGGCCGTGGTGTCTGGAGTATCCCGTGCGATATTGCACTGCCGTGTGCTACGCAGAATGAACTGACACTGGATGACGCGAAGCAGCTGGTTGCCAATGGATGCAAGGCTGTTGCAGAGGGCGCCAATATGCCGACTACATTGGAAGCAACAAAGTATCTGCAGGAGAACAAGATTCTGTTTGCTCCGGGCAAGGCAGCGAACGCGGGCGGCGTTGCAACTTCTGCATTGGAAATGACACAGAACAGCGAGCGACTGAGCTGGACCTTTGAAGAAGTCGATGCGAAGTTGAAGAACATTATGGTGAACATTTTCCGTAACCTTGAAGATGCAGCCCGCCGCTATGGTGTCGAGGGAGATTATGTAGCAGGTGCGAATATTGCAGGCTTTGAAAAGGTTGCAAACGCGATGCTGGCGCAGGGAATTGTTTAATCGATTATTCAAGTTTGGGCTGACAAAGAAGGCTGAAGGTAGGACGATACCTTCAGCCTTCTTTTTTGATGAAAAGAATTGCAAATAGCAACTAATTATATTATGATAAACAAAATCCCCAAAGGAGGATCACAATGTTAAAAGATGCAAATTTAAACCAGGTTTTTTCAGATGTCCCGGCAGGCGGTATTGACTATTTTTCCATTGCACTGATTGCTGTGATTGTTATCCCTGTTGTGGTATTTCTGGTTCGAAAAATTACCAAACGAGATAAAGATCATCACAATGATAAGAATTGATGAAACGGAGTGCTGATAAAGTGGAAACAGAATTGCTCAGTGGTGCATTGTTTGGTGCGATTGTTGTGATCGTATCGTATCTTGCAAAGAAAGCGCAGGATCGTAAAAATAACAGACGATAATCATCAGGAAAGGAGAAACTCGTGAATTGAAAAGCTATAAACTAACGCAGCAAAATAAAAATTTTGCTGCGTTCAAGCTTGCGATTCACGATACAATACCAATATGGACTATCGGGATGCACCACTGATCTTACGGGATTTCCTGGCTTATCATGAAAATATTAAGGGTCAGTCTCAAAAAACGGTGCATGAATATTATTTAGATCTGCGAATGTTTCTGCGCTTCATGAAATTGATCAAGTCCGAAATGCCGTATTCTACCGATTTGTCAACGATCGATATTCGGGAAATCGACCTTGCATTTATTCGTACCATCACAATGTCGGACATTTATGATTATTTGACTTTTCTATCCAACGATCGGATTAAATTTCCGGACAGCGCCGCAGCTTCCAACGGAATTGGTCCAGCGGCCCGTGCACGGAAACTTTCTGCAATTAAGTCATTTTATAAATATTTGACTGTGCGCACAAAGCAGCTCGAAGAGAATCCGGTGAAAGACATGGAATTTCCCAAAATCCGCCGTGCGCTGCCTAAGTATTTGACATTGGAGCAGTCACAAAAGCTGCTTCAGTCTGTAGATGGTCCCAATCGACAGCGTGATTTGGCAATTTTGATGATTTTTCTCAATTGCGGCATTCGAATTTCTGAGCTGGTCGGTCTAAACCGATCGGATATTTATGAGGATCGTTTGCGTGTGGTTGGCAAAGGAAATAAAGAGCGAATTGTCTATATGGGGTCTTCCTGCGTGCAGGCAATTGATGACTATCTGCTTGAACGCAACAAAATTACACTGCCGGATGATCGGCCACTGTTTATTTCCAGAGATCATCAGCGTATCAGCACCAGCGCGGTCCATCGTATGGTAAAAAAGCATCTGCTGGCTGCCGGAATTGATGCCAGTCAATTTTCGGCACATAAGCTTCGTCATACTGCTGCAACGCTGATGCTTTCCGGCGGCGTCGATGTGAAAACCGTTCAGGAAGTACTTGGACATGAACATTTGAATACCACGGAGATTTATACGCATATTGAAAATACGGAGTTGAAAATTGCAGCGGAGGCCAATCCCCTTTCAAAGGTCAAACTCAAGGATTGACGCCCAGAATATGCAGATATCGTGCTGTTTTGTAAATGTAAGTAGACAGTGGCCGGTAATCACTATCTTCGCTGTGCGCCGCGACCAGGATCTCCTGCCCGGTTGCAACGACAACTGGGCAGTGCTGATAATTGATCCCGGAAAAGGATAATTGAATCAGATCGCCGGGCTCTACTTCCCGCTCGGTTACTTCCACCGCGACAGGTCCAGGTGTCTCTTCGCTTCGTACCAGGTAATTGTAGAGATACTCCACGCCGGTCCAGGATGCTGTGCGGTCATTTGTGCTCCGATAAAACCAGCCATATACCAGCCGGTAATCCATTACGCCACTTCCGGTATATAAAACCTGCGATGCAAAATTGGTACAGTCTCCGCCGATGCTGTCAAAATTATAATAGGCTGGATTTCTACGAAAGGCCCAGAAATGTGCATAGGAAACAGCTGTCATTCGATTATATGTAAGCATACAATCTCCTCCCGGTTATTGTATGCAAATGATAGAAAAAGCGTCAGCCAGGTGGCTGACGCTTTTTCTATGAATTGGTTGCGGCACGAATGGCCTCTCCGATTGTTTTAATGCGGATGACTTCCAAGCCGTCCGGCGGAGAAATTTTGCCGGAGTTTTGCCGCGGAATCACACAGCGGGTAAAGCCAAGACGGTGAATTTCCTGCAGGCGTTGTGCCAGATTCGATACTGCGCGTACTTCACCGGTCAGGCCAACTTCGCCGATAAAAACGGTGCTCCCATCAACCGGCGTGTCCAGAAAACTGGAAGCTGCCGCAACAATCACTGCGAGATCAGCAGCAGGTTCGTCCAACAGCACGCCACCGATGACATTGATATACGCATCACAGGCAGACAGGCGCAGCCCACCCCGCTTTTCCGTCACGGCCAGAAGCAGTGCTGCACGGTTATAATCAAAGCCGTCTGTTGTTCTGCGCGGAACATTAAAGCTGGTTTTTGCAACCAGTGCCTGAACCTCTGCCAGAACGGGTCGGGTACCCTCCATTACACAGGCGACGCAAGTACCAGGCGCGCCGACCGGCCGACCGGCCAGCAGCATCTCAGAGGGATTCGGTACTTCTTCTAGGCCTTTTTCTTCCATCGCGAACACGCCGATTTCGTTGGTAGAGCCGAAACGGTTTTTTGCTGCGCGTAAAATGCGGTAGGAAGTGTTACGGTCTCCTTCAAAATAAAGAACACAATCTACCATGTGTTCCAGAACCTTCGGGCCTGCAATTGCACCTTCTTTGTTGACATGTCCGACAATAAAGACGGTAATTCCGCTGGATTTACACAGCTGCATCAGTGCCATGGTGCAATCTTTTACTTGAGATACACTGCCCGGCGAAGAGGTATTTTCACTGAGATACAGTGTTTGAATCGAGTCAACAATCAACACATCCGGCATAACAGCGTGAGTCAGTTCTGCAATATTATCCATACAGCTTTCTGATTGAATGAACAGATTATCTGTCTCAATGCCAAGCCGGTCTGCACGGAGTTTCAACTGTGTTTCGCTTTCTTCTCCGGAGAGGTAAAGTACTTTTCGCCAGCGGCAGATATCATTGCAAATCTGCAGCAGCAGCGTGGATTTTCCGATACCCGGCGCACCGCCGACCAGCACCAGTGACCCAGCGACCGCCCCGCCGCCGAGCACTCGATCCAATTCGCCCATGCCTGTTGTGAATCGAACCTCGTCCGTAGTCTCTACTTCTTTCAGCCGCCGGGGCGTTCGGCTGCTATTTCCGACAGGGCCAGCTGCAATTTTTTTTGCAGCTGGCATTGGCTTTTCAATTCGTTCCTCAATTGTATTCCATGCGCCACAGGCAGGACATCTTCCCTGCCATTTCATTGTCTCGTTTCCACACTCCGTGCAGAAAAAAATTGTTTTAGATTTGTTGGCCATCGGCCGATTCTCCTTCCAGGTATCCTGCGGCTGCCCCGACCAGTGTGGCTGCCAACCGTTTTTGGTAGGCAGCATCCTGAAGCTGCTGCGCCTCTTGTTTGTTGGTCAAAAAGCCGCACTCTACCAGAACGCCGGTACATTGGATATGCTGCATTAAGTAAATTGTTTGATCGGCAGACTTTGCTTGACGCCGATTATCGGGATCCAGAAACTGCGCAAATTGTTCCTGCAGATGCACACCGAGTGCTTTGCTCTCAGCAGTACCGGCATAAAACACCTGCGCGCCATGGTATTTCTCTTCTGGAAAGCTGTTCTGATGAATACTGATCAGCAGGGCGTTTTCTATCGAATTGATCGTTGCAACACGATTTTTGAGATCCGATACTTTCTTCTGCGTAATTGTTGTTGCCTCACCCGGTGTGTAAACCGCCGTGTCGGTCGTCCGGATCATCACTGGGTCCGTGCCAATCAGTGCGAAAAGGTCGCGCACACGCAGAGAAATTTCCAAATTCAGATGACTTTCCTGTACACCATTTGCAGATGCACCGCCGTCTTCCCCACCGTGCCCGGCATCTAAAACAATTTGAAGCGGCGCAGAAGATACTGCGATAACCGGCTGCGACGCGCGCCAAAAAAACTGTATCAACGCAAAAATTGCCGCAGCAAGCAGAGCTATTTGAAGCCCATATCGTTTGACCCAATTCATCGGACAACACCCCCAACATGACTCTATGGCAGGGGGAATTACACTATGCCTTTCTGATGAAGAAAAGAAAACTCGAATTTGGGGAGAACCTGGCACTTCTGCAGTGCATATACTACTGTGAAGTGATTTTTCACTGAATTTTCAACAAGGAGGAACCCTGTTTTGGAAAACCCTTCACAAAATAATCCGCAGCATTCATGCAGCATGGCATCCTGCACTGCAGGACAAGGAAGGTTGCCGGCATGTGCACCGCTTGCCAACCCGTTTGTGCCATTTCAACCAATGGGCGCTGCCCAGTATGAGCCGCCCAAGGGTCTGATTCGCGGTACTTTGTTTCCTGGTCTGGATCTCCCATTTATGGGAATGGTCAATAATCAGGAAAAGACTGGCGCACTGGCGCAACTGCAGGCGCTCCATTTTGCAATTGTAGAACTCGGAGAATATTTAGATACCCACGCAGAAGATGAAGAAGCGCTCTCGCTGTTCCGGCATTATGCGGAACAATATCAGGAAGATGCAGCAGCCTATGAAAAACAATTTGGTCCATTGACGCAGATGCAGGTAGGCACAGATCAGGCGGTTTATGAATGGATTCAGGATCCGTGGCCGTGGGACGGCGCTGAGCAGGAGGGATGAAATCATGTTTGTTTATGAGAAAAATCTGCAGTATCCTGTGAAAATCAAAAATCCGAATCCGAAATTGGCCTCAATTATCATCTCGCAATATGGAGGACCGGATGGTGAACTGGGCGCGTCGCTCCGGTATCTGAGTCAGCGCTATGCAATGCCATATCCAGAGCTGAAAGGCCTGCTGACCGATATTGGAACGGAGGAACTAGCACATTTGGAAATTGTAGGCACAATTGTGCACCAACTTACCAGAAATCTGACCGATGAACAGATGAAAACGGCAGGTTTTGATACTTACTTTGTCGACCACACGGCCGGTGTATATCCGCAGTTTGCATCCGGTACCCCTTGGACTGCCGCCACAATTGGCGTCAAGGGTGATCCGATTTGTGATCTGACCGAAGATTTGGCAGCAGAACAAAAGGCACGCGTTACTTATGATAATATTCTGCGGCTTTCGGATGATCCGGATGTCAATGATGTGATTAAATTTTTGCGTGCACGCGAGATTGTACACTTCCAGCGCTTTGGCGAAGCGATTACCAAGCTGCGCGACCGATTGAATCAAAAAAATGTCTACTTTATGAATCCATCTATGGATTTATAAGTTCCTGAAAAAATAAAAACAACCTCATACCACAGGCGCAGCATATGCTGCGTCTGTTTTTTGCAGCATATCCAGGAATTCCTGCTCATTTAGGACTGGAATCCCCAGTTCCCCGGCTTTTTTCAATTTGGAGCCTGCATTTTCACCGGCAACAACATAGGTGGTCTTTTTTGAAACGGAGCCGGATGCTTTTCCGCCAAAGGATTCGATTTTCTTTTCTGCTTCACTTCGGGTGAAGAGGGTCAGCGTGCCAGTTAGCACAAATGTCATACCGGCAAACCGTGTATCCTGCACCTCTGTCAGGCAGCGAAAATTGACTCCAGCTGCACGCAGCTGCTCGATGAGATGGCGCGACTGTGGATCCTGGAACCAATCGTAAATACTCTTTGCTGTGATTGCACCAATGTCCGGAATCTGCGTCAGCGTCTCTTCTGACGCGGCCATCAGATGATCCAGATCACCGAAGTAACTGGCCAAAATTTTTCCGGCTTTTTCCCCTACCTGCCGGATGCCAAAGGCAAAGATCAGCCGGCTCAGATCGTTCTGTTTACTGCGTTCAATCGCTGCGAGCAGGTTTGATGCAGACTGCTTTCCCATATGCTCCAGCGCAGCGACTTTTTCTGCATCCAGATGATATAAATCAGCTGGCGAGCGAACCAGTTCGGCATCCAACAGCTGCTGGATTAGTGCTTCCCCAAGACCATCGATATCCATAGCGTTGCGGGACGCAAAGTGCGCAAGGTGCCGCTGCCGCTGGGCTGGGCACTCCGCGCCTGTGCAGCGAATCGCTGCGCCATCAGGATCCCGTGCTACTGGTGCACCACAGACCGGACAAAGTTTCGGGAAATGGTAAGCGGTCGCAGTTTTGGGCCGCTTCTCCGGCACTACGGAGAGAATCTCCGGGATAATCTCCCCTGCCTTACGAATCAAAACCGTATCACCGATGCGGATATCTTTTTCCGCAATAAAATCCTGATTGTGGAGCGTGGCGTTGGTCACAGTCGTCCCGGCCAACCGTACTGGCGAAACGACCGCCTTCGGCGTCAGTACGCCAGTACGCCCAACCTGAATCAGAATGTCCTGCACAACTGTGTGCTTCACTTCCGGCGGGTATTTATAAGCAACCGCCCAACGGGGAAATTTTGCGGTGCTACCCAGCATCTTGCGATCAGCAAGATTGTCAAGCTTGACGACAGCGCCATCAATATCATAGGGAAAATCATTGCGATTTTCATTGATTGCCGTAATTTTTGATTTTACTTCTGCACACTGCCGGCACAGCCAATGCGGAATGGTACGGAATCTTAAACAGGAAAGATATTCCAAAGTCTCTGCGTGCGTTTGAAACTGCATTCCCTCGACGAACTGGAGATTAAACACTACCAGGTCTAATTTGCGGCTTGCCGCAATTTTCGGATCAAGCTGGCGCAGTGAGCCGGCCGCTGCATTACGCGGATTGGCAAACAGCGGCTTCCCCTCTGCTTCCCGTTGGGCGTTAAGAGATTCAAAGGTTCGTTTTGCCATATAGACTTCGCCCCGGACAATCAGGCGCGGCGGCGCATTTTCCAATCGCAGCGGGATAGAACGGATTGTTTTCAAATTCTCTGTGACATCTTCACCAGTAACGCCGTCACCGCGTGTTGCGCCCCGAACGAAAATACCATTCTGATATTCCAGCGCGACGGAGAGGCCATCCACCTTCGGCTCTACAGAATAGCTGACATTGTGAATGGTTTCCCGCAGCTTCTGGTCAAATTCTGCAACTTCCTCAAAGGAGAATACATCCTGCAGGCTTTCCAGCGGCACAGCGTGGGTAACGGGGTCAAACTTGCCCAGTGCGGCGCCGCCGACCCGGCTTGTCGGCGAATTTGGCAGTGCAAACTGCGGATACTGTGCCTCTAGTTCCTCCAGCCGACGCAGCATACGGTCATATTCAAAATCTGCGATTTCTGGATCATCCAATACATAGTAGCGATAATTATGGTGTTCAAGCTGTGCTGTTAATGATTGGATTTCCTCTTTTGCGTCCATTTTGGTATTCACCCCACAAAGTTGAAATACTTGTCTGCAACATCGGAAGCGCTTTGCGTTTCAGAAAAATTGACATAGTTATCTGGAACTGTTCCAACAATGACGGTTTCTGCAATCACAACCTGTGATTGGACATCTACGGTTGCACTGCCGGTTGGAAGCAGAAGTGAAACCGTTACGGTCACATCCATTAAAATCTGGTGCAGCGTCTGGTTGATACCAGCTGCAGAAAATACATTCTCAAATCCCGCAGAGGTCATACTGCAGGAAATAATCCGCACCGGTATTTTAGGCCCACGCCCTGCAAAAAATTCAGGCGCGATCAAACTGCCGATCGCGATTCCAAGGTCTTCTACAGATATATCGTAAAGGCGCTCATTTAAAATGGAGAGAATTTGTGTCTTTAGATTGTTGATCTCCGCCATGTTGGTCTTGAGCGCGGTGATATTGCCATCCACATCTTTTTCCAGATAGATCATCCGGTCATAATTGATGGCGCCGCTGGCAATTTGTTCGTCGATTGCATTGTTGATAATGCGTGAGACGACATTGTTCACCCTGGCAAATGCCAATTCCTCTGTAATCGGGCTCATCCTTGCCCGCATATAAAGCAGCAGCATGAACGCTGCTACTGCGAAAATCAGAAACAGAAGCAGGAACTTTCTGCGATGTCTGCGACGCATTTGGGTGCACCTCCGCAAAACCCTATGCGTCAGTACTGGCGCTTATACGCCTTTCTTCATATGTCGCTGTGCGGTATTTGCCATCAGCTTTTTAGTGCCGATTTCATCAAATGCAATCTCCAGCAGTGCGTCATTTCCCATCGGCAAAACGCTTAAGACCATGCCGCGTCCAAATGCTTCGTGGCGGACCATGTCCCCCTTGGCAAATTGCACATTGGAAGCAGTAGCAGGAGCGGTTGGACGCGGGAGCCGCAGCGGACTGTTGGCCCGAAGCGTTGGCTTTGCACGATACCCTGCCGAAGCGGCGAAGCGCTGCTCGGTATCTTCCCATTGTGCATGGTTATGCTCTGCCTGCGACTCTGCATGGCGTGGCTCGGAAAAGAAATCCGTTGCACCGGTGATACACGCAGGCGGAAGTTCCTTCAAAAAGCGCGAAGGACGGTTCCAGCTGGTGCGGCCATAGAGCATTCGCTGCCGCGCATAGGAGATTGTGAGCGACTGTTTTGCACGCGTAATTGCCACATAGCACAGCCGCCGTTCCTCTTCGGTACTTTCCGCATCGTCGGCACGGCTGCTGGGAAACAGCCCCTCTTCCCATCCAACTAAAAAGACATAGGGAAATTCCAGCCCCTTGGCGTTATGTATGGTCATCATGACGACAGTATCTGTGTTTTCGTCATATTGTTCAATATCCGTATAGAGCGCAATTTCTTCCAGAAATCCGCTCAGCGTTGGCTGCTCGGCGTGCTCCAGATAGCTGAGAATGCTGGACTTCAATTCGCGGACATTCTCTGCACGCGTGCGGGATTCAACATCATTCTTCATCTCCAGCATATCCAGATATCCGGTACGCCGCAGTACTTCGTCATAAAAATCCGGCAGGCTCATTGTTTGCAAAAGCGCCCGGCAGTTCTCAATCAGTTGGGTAAACGCTGTCAGTTTTGCGGCAGCCTTGTCCAAACACGGGTAGCGCTTTACTTCTGAAAGGACTGTATAGAGCGGAAGTCCAGCGGCCTGTGCCTGCCGTTGTGCCATCTCCAGCGTTTTGGCGCCAATGCCGCGAGGCGGATTGTTGATAATCCGCTGCAGGCGCAAGTCGTCACTGCTGTTATTGATGATGCAGAGATAGGCCAACATATCCTTGACTTCTGCGCGGTCAAAAAAGCGCATACCACCAATAATACGGTACGGAATTCCACTGCGCTTGAATGCATATTCCAACGCGTTGGACTGCGCGTTGGTGCGGTAGAGCACGGCGGCATCTTTGAAGTTTTTACCCTTTGTGAGGCTGAAAATCCGACCGGCAACAAAGTCTGCCTCATCACTCTCATTTGCGGCCTCATAGAGCAGGATTTTTTCTCCGGCATCGTTGTCGGTCCAAAGCTGTTTTCCCTTGCGGCCAAGATTGTGTGAAATAACGGCGTTTGCTGCGCGCAGAATCTGTTTTGTAGAGCGATAATTTTGTTCCAAACGGATTACGCGAGCATTTTGATATTGCTTTTCAAAGCTTAAAATATTCTCAATCGTAGCACCGCGGAATCGATAGATGCTCTGGTCGTCGTCGCCAACTACACAGATATTTTTATGGCCACCGGCCAACAGTGCAGCCAGAAGATATTGCAGGTGGTTGGTATCCTGATACTCGTCGATCAAAACATAGCGGAATTTCTCCTGATAATAGGCTAGTACATCCGGATTGCTTTGCAGCAATTGGACTGTCAGAAGTATAATATCGTCAAAGTCCACTG
Source organism: uncultured Oscillospiraceae bacterium (assembly GCA_934561175.1). Lineage (GTDB taxonomy): Bacteria > Bacillota > Clostridia > Oscillospirales > Oscillospiraceae > CAKTFW01. Next base: position 11,226 of record CAKTFW010000022.1, on the reverse strand, counting down.
CATCCGCTTCTTTCAGGCGGTTTTGATAAGCTTTGTAAATCTTGGCAATCTGCATACAGCGGAAATCCCCGGCATTGCGCGGATCCGCGGCAAACTCCTCCGGAGATTGCATGGCATCCTTAGCACGGCCCATCATTGAGAGCAGCAGCCGCGGCGGATAGGTCTTATCGTCCAGATTGAGTTCTTTCAAAATATCTTTCAAAACTCGTGTGGAATCATCGGTATCGTAAATAGTGAAATGGCGATCATAGCCAAGGCGGTCAATATCACGCCGCAGAATTCGGCAGCACGCCGCGTGAAAGGTCATGGCCCACACACCCTCGCTGTCTGGTCCAAGCATGGCCGCCAAGCGATCTTTTAATTCATTTGCGGCCTTATTGGTAAAGGTAATTGCAATGATATTCCACGGTGCAGCAGGCTGCATTGCGCACAGCCGCTCGGCCCGTGCCCGGTTTTCCTCCTGCGGCGCAGCAGCATAGGACTCTAAAAAAGTAAGGTCATCCTCCGTGACATAGCTTGGAATCTGCTTTGCGTCAGATCCACTGCCAAAACGAATCAGATTCGCAATCCGGTTAATCAATACCGTGGTTTTACCGCTGCCTGCACCTGCCAGTAATAGCAGAGGTCCTTCGGTTGTCAGAACCGCGGAACGCTGCATTTCGTTCAAATTGGAAAATTCCGCGGCAATTACAGCTCGCCTTGCACGCAGAAATCGTTCTTCAAAATCCATAGCGTCTCTCCAAAAAATGAATATAATTCATTTTAGTACATTTCGACTGAGAAATCAAAGAAAAAAACACAGCCCTGCCATTATTCGGCAAGACCGTGTTCTCGCAGCGTCGTCAGCGCCTTTTTTTCAATTCTGGAAATTTGAACTTGAGAGACTCCAAGAATTCCGGCTGTTTTATCCTGGGTTAATCCGCGGTAATAGCGTAGGTCAATCACCAGGCGCTCGCGTTCCGGCAATTGTGCAATGGCCTGACGGAGGGCAATGTGCTCCAGCATCCGATCTTCCGGATTCCCTTCCGTTAGAACATCTTCCAGAGAGAACCCATCCTCACTGGCCGGGCGTTGGATAGATTCGGCATCCGCTGTTGCATTCTCTGCAGACGCAATTTCTTCGTATGTCAGCGCTAATGTATCCGCCAATTCTGATAGCAATGGTTCCCGTCCAAGCTTCTGTGTCAGGTGCTGCCGCTCCATTTTAATGCGCGCTGCGCGTTCTTTCAGCGTGCGGCTCACTTTAACAGCGCCATCGTCGCGCAAAAATCGTCGGATTTCGCCGGAAATTTTTGGCACTGCATAAGTGGAAAATTGGGTGCCAAATGCCGGATCAAATCCCGCAATCGCCTTGAGAAATCCAACACAGCCAAGCTGATACAAATCATCTGATTCCACACCTCGGCCCAAAAAGCGCCGCGCTACCGACCAGATCAGCCCAGCGTTGTCCAGGACGAGTTGTTCGCTTGCCTGTTTGTCTCCGCTGCGCGCTCTGGCAAGGAGTGTTTCCGTTTCGGCGTTCACAGGTGCGCACCCTTTCGGGATATCTTGCGTTTCATTTGCAGCGTTGTCCCCTTTCCGGGCTTGGAAGTAACCTTTAGTTCCGTCATAAAGCTTTCCATAATGGTAAAACCCATACCGGAGCGCTCCGCGCCGCCGGTGGTATACATCGGCTCCCGTGCCTTTTCGATATCTGCAATGCCGCAGCCTCGGTCTTTGATGACAATCTCTAAGATATGGTCTTTTAGAATTTTCGCCCGAAGCGTAATCAGGCCGATTTCATTTGGATAGGCATGCACGATGCAGTTTGTAACTGCCTCAGAAACCGCCGTTTTAATATCGCCCAGCTCTTCCATGGTTGGATCCAGCTGCGCTGCAAAACAGGCCACCGCCTGTCTGGCAAATGCTTCATTTGTGGAACGGCTTGGAAATTCCAGTCGCATAAAATTTTCCATTTTCATATGTATCTTCCCCTATCCGATCTTTGCAATTTTTTCAATTCCGGCAGCCCGGAGCACCTTTAGCGGCTGCGCTGCTACATTTTGCAGACAGACCGTCCCGCCGAGTTCTGCCAAACGCCGGCGGGTATTCAAAACTACAGCAATGCCGCTGGAATCCATAAAAGTTACGCTTTGAAAATCCAAAATACAGCTGGATGGCAGATATTGATCAATTTTCTCCCCAATTTGCCGGATCATTTCCCGCGCCGAATGATGATCGATCTCTCCGGTCATTGCGATGGTAAGCTGCTTGTCCTGCAAGAAGCTTGTCAGCATGGTATCCTCCCCCGTCCAATAAAAAATGGGCATATCCTAAATTTTTAGGATATGCCCATTATAAAAATTTGATTCTGCAGTTGCTGTCGAAGTACGCTCAAACCAGACCAGATTGGAAGATATTTATTGCTTCTCCGGCAAGATAAACAGAGCCACAAATTACCAGGAGGTCTTTCTGGGTCAAGTTCGGTTTTGCTGCCTGCAATGCCTGCAGCAATGAGGAATGTAAGCTAACCGCGCCACAGCACGGCGCTGCAGCCAAGGCCACCTGTTCTGGCCGCAAAGCTCGCGGCATCGGGAGCGTGCAGGCATAGAATCTTGCTGCCCGGCTGGCAAGCGCCTCAATACAGGGAATATACTGCTTATCCTGCATCATCGTCATGATGATCTGCAGGCGATAGTCCTGATACAGGGTATCCAATGCCTGACAGAGCGATGCAATTCCATCCGGATTGTGTCCCGCGTCGGTCAAAACAAAAGGATCCCGGCTCAAAATCTGCAGCCGTCCTGGCCAGACTGCAGTTGCGATCCCGGCGGAAATTTGTGCATCCGTACAGCCGAGACATTTACAGATTTCTACTGCGCAGGCGGTGTTTTCCAACTGATGCGCACCGGGAAGCGGAATGTCTAGCTTGAGTGTCCCATAAAGCATATGTGAACCATCTGGACGGCAATCGTATTGCTGCGGCTTTGCGGTAACAGTCAGTGGTGCACGATGGCGTTTGGCCGCCTGCTGTAAAATTTCCAAGGCGGCCGGTACTTGAGAACACGGCGTTACCAATGGAATTCCTGCCCGGAGAATGCCTGCTTTATTCTCTGCAATTGCAGCAACCGTACTGCCTAACAACGCTGTATGATCCAGTGAAATTTTGGTGATGCAGCAGCAGACCGAAGTCGTAATGATATTGGTCGGATCATCTCGACCACCCATGCCAGCTTCCAACACAACCCAGCTGCAACATTGTGCAGCAAACCAACAGAAACCAACCGCCGTCACAAATTCGAATTCATTGATAGGGCCGACGCCTGTCTCCGCTTCCGCCTGCAACACTTGTTCTGCAAAGTCGGAAAATTCCGCCTTGGAGATCATGACGCCGTTAATTTGGAATCGCTCCCGAAAGTTCACAAGAAACGGTGAAGTAAATAGACCGATTTTCTGGCCTGTTTCACGCAGCACAGATGCAGTGAAGGCTGCGGTACTCCCCTTTCCATTTGTTCCGGTAATATGAATGAAGCGAAGGCGATCCTGCGGGTCTCCCAATCGGTGCATTAGCGTCCGCATCCGCGCCAATGTTGGCTTTTCCGTTGCTTTGGGTCGACTGTGCAGCTGATTCAGAAGCTGATCGTAGCGACTCATCGCTTCAGACGCGCCTCGCTCTCATTCAATTGTGCAATCAGCTTGCGGAATTTTTCCGCTTTTTCCTGTTCTGCAGCAATCAGATTCTCTGGCGCATGAGACAGGAATCCCTGATTTTGCAGCTTCCCTTCAATCACCGAGAGATTTTTTTCCGCTTTTGCGCGCTCGCGGCCAATTCGTGCCAGTTCCTGCTCCACATCCACCAATTGATCCATTGGCATAAACAGCTTTGCATCGCTGGTGACGGCCATTGCCATATCCTCATAACCGACGGGAACGGCGGTATTTACAATCAAATTGTCTGTAAAGGCCAGCCGCATCAGATATCCTTCGCCCCGGCGGAACATCTCCGGTTTTTCGGTGATAATATACAGGGTGGATTTTTTGGACGGCGGAACATTCATTTCCGCACGGCGGTTGCGTACTGCACGGATCGCCGCAATAACCATTTCCATTTCCTGCTCTTCTTCTGGGAATGAAAACGCAGGATTTGCGGTCGGCCAGTCGGCAATCATAATCGACGCACCTTCGTGTGGGATAGCCTGCCAGATATCTTCGGTGATGAATGGCATAAACGGATGCAGCAGTTTGAGAATCTGATCCAGTGCGTAGACCAGAACCTTCTGTGCAACCAGCTTGCTCTCTGCAGTGCCGTTGTACAGTCTGGCCTTTGTCAGCTCAATATACCAGTCACAATAGGTATCCCAGATAAAATCATAGATCTTCTGAACTGCAACGCCGAGCTCATAGCGGTCCAGATTTTCTGTAACTTCGGTAATCAGGGTATTGAGTCCAGACAACAGCCATTTATCCTCTGTCTCCAGCTCAGAAAGTGCCGACAGCTCATTTTTGTCAATCGACAGGTTCATCATAACATAACGACTGGCGTTCCAAATTTTGTTGGCAAAATTCCGCATCGCTTCACAGCGTTCGACATAGAAACGCATATCGTTGCCGGGGCTATTGCCAGTAATCATGTTCATCCGCAGCGCATCAGAGCCGTACTGTTCAATCATCTCCAGTGGATCGATGCCGTTGCCCAGCGATTTCGACATCTTTCGGCCTTTGTCGTCGCGAACAAGGCCGTGAATCAACACCGTATGGAACGGTGTTTTTTTCGTATGCTCACAGCCGGAGAAGATCATTCTGGCAACCCAGAAGAAAATAATATCGTAGCCTGTAACAAGGACATCGGTCGGATAGAAGAAATCCAAATCCTCCGTACGATCCGGCCAACCCAGCGTCTCAAAGGGCCAGAGCGCTGAGGAGAACCAAGTATCCAGTACATCCTCATCACGGGTAATATTCTTGCTGTGGCAGGCTTCACATTTGCAGGCGTCCTCACGAGAGACAGTCACATGACCGCAATCCGCACAGTACCAGGCTGGAATCTGATGTCCCCACCAAAGCTGACGGGAAATGCACCAATCCCGGACATTTTCCATCCAGTTGAGATAGGTTTTAGAGAAACGGTCCGGCACAAACTTGGTTTCTCCATCCTGCACAACGCGGATCGCCTCTTCAGCCAGCGGCTTCATTTTGACAAACCACTGAGCAGAGATGATTGGCTCTACATCGTTATGACAACGGTAGCAGGTGCCGACATTGTGCTGATGCTCTTCGACCTTGACCAGATAGCCCTCTGCTTCCAGATCAGCCACGATGGCTTTTCTGGCGGAATACCGGTCCATACCACGATATTTTCCACCGAATTCATTGATCTTGCCATTGTCGTCCAGGACCCGGATCACTTCCAGATTATGACGCAGGCCAACTTCAAAGTCGTTCGGATCATGGGCAGGTGTCATCTTGACACAGCCGGTGCCGAAGGCCATGTCAACATATTCGTCGGCTACAATCGGAATCTCTTTATTGACTAACGGCAGAATGCAAGTTTTTCCAACAATCTCTTTATAACGCACATCGTCAGGATGCACCGCAACGCCAGAGTCGCCCAGCATGGTCTCCGGCCGGGTTGTTGCAACGATTACTTCACCGGATCCGTCGGATAACGGATAGCGGATATGCCACAGATGGCCAGGCTTATCCTGATATTCAACCTCCGCATCGGAGAGCGCTGTGACGCAGTGTGGACACCAGTTGATAATCCGGCTGCCCTTATAGATCAGCCCCTTCTCATAAAGACTGACAAATACCTCACGGACCGCTTTGGAGCAGCCTTCATCCATCGTGAAGCGCGCACGATCCCAGTCACAGGAAGCACCCAGCTTTTTCTGCTGCTCTACAATACGGTTTCCAAATTTCTGCTTCCACGCCCAGACGCGCTCCAGGAACTTCTCACGGCCAAGATCATACCGGGTCAGTCCTTCTTTGCGAAGTTCTTCCTCCACCTTGATCTGGGTTGCAATGCCGGCGTGGTCCACACCCGGTACCCACAGTGCGCAATAACCCTGCATCCGTTTGAATCGAATCAGAATATCTTGCAGTGCGGCGTCCATAGCGTGCCCCATGTGAAGCTGGCCCGTGACATTGGGAGGCGGCATGACGATCGTAAACGGTTTTTTTGAACGGTCGATCTCCGTGTGGAAATAGTGATTCTTTTCCCACATCTGATAGATACGATTTTCCACTTCTTTGGGATCGTAAATCTTCGGCAGTTCCTTTGCCAATCCAATCAACTCCTGCATAAAAAATACCCCGGACATTTCTGTCCGGGGCGAAACAATTCCGTGGTACCACCCGGGTTCCCACAAAAGTGGGCACTCGATCTCGATAACGGGAGAACCCGTGCCGCCCTACTACTGGTTCAGGCAGCCACTCAGAGGGGACATTCACGCTGACCTGGCGGAAACTTACACCATCCGTTTCCTCTCTTGAGCCGAACTTCAACGCTACGATTCCTCTTCAACGCTTTACCTACGATATGAGGTAACTATACAATTTTTACAGTACTTTGTCAACGATTCTTAATAGAAGTTCGCAAAAATCGGTGCCACAATAACGGTCATTAGTCCTGCTACTGCGATGGAAAGGCTGCTCATCGCTCCTTCCACATCACCCATGGACATTGCGCGTGCTGTTCCCATTGCATGGCAAGCAGTACCAATGGCGACGCCCTTTGCAACCGGTTCCTTCAGATGAAATAGTTTGCAAATCTGCGGTGCAAAGATGTTTCCGATCATGCCGGTGATGATTAAAAGACCAACTGTTAGCGTCACAATACCGTTCAGCTCTTCTGAAATGCCGAGCGCAATTGCAGTTGTGACAGATTTTGGCAGCAGCGTTACATATTCTGTATGGCTGAAACCAAACAGTACTGAAAATCCAAGCATCGCGACCATATTAGCGAGAACACCGGAAAGAATTCCAGCTAAGATCGCTTTCCAGTTGGATTTCAATGCCTGCAGCTGCTGATAAAGCGGAACAGCCAGGCAAACGGTTGCAGGCGTCAGCATAAAGTTGATGACTTCTGTAGCACTGTAATAGGTCTCATAATCCATATTCAATAGAATAAGCGTGACAATAATGACAACAATTGCAAAGAGAAATGGATTACAAAATTTGCATTTTTTCTGAATCGCGCATCCGACAAAGTAACTGCCAAGCGTCAAAAGCACCGCAAAATAGGTGGAAGTCGATAAAAATTCCATTATCTTTCCTCCTTTGCAGCATGATGTTTTTCCTGCGCACGAATAATCAGCTGCGAGATCCAACCGGAGCAGAAAATGACAATCAATGTCGAAAGAATTGTAACAATCGCAAGCGGCACAAGAATGGGACGAATTACCCCCCACACATCAATTAAGCCAGCGGCCGGTGGAATAAACATCAGCGGCATAACGGCAACCAGAAACTTTGAAGTATCTTCTACCCATTCCACCCGAATCACTCCGGTGCATAGGAGAATCAACATCAAAACCAAACCATAAATACTGGTTGGAATCGGCAGCGGGATCAAACTTTTTATAATTTCACCGCCAAAAGTTACTGCAATGATAATGAAAAATTCTCGAACAGATTTCATATTTTCCCCCATCTCCCCAAAATCACAAACAATCTTATCGGTTTTTATAGGAAATGTCAACCAAAACAGGGCCCCTGATGCATTTTGCATCAGGGGCCCTCAGATTCAAATGAAATTATTTCACTTTGATGGTAACCAGCAACTCGCCGGCTTTGACATTGCTGCCCTCTTTCACGAGTACTTGATCGACTTCGCCATCCATTCTGGATACAACCGAAGTTTCCATCTTCATTGCCTCAATAACGGCTAGGACTTGGTTCTCCGTCACCTTATCGCCCGGCTTGACATTGATCTTGGAAACCAAACCTGGGATCGAAGCGCCAACCTGGCTCTTGTCTTCCGGATCAGCCAGCGTCACACTGTTTGCAGTAACCGTCGTGTGTGGATCTGGAACTGCCACTTCGCGGCGCATACCGTTCAGCTCAAACTGCACATTGCGGGTTCCATCCTCATTGGAATCGCCGAGGCCAATGTACTTGATGACCAGCGTTTTACCATCTTCGATGTTAATCTTATTGGTCTCTCCAAGTGCCATACCGTTGAAGAATACATGGCTGCCCATCCGCATCAGATAGCCATACTCCTTTTCATGGCGGCAGTACTCTTCCACAACCTTCGGATAGAAGCACCATGCAATGACGGTACGCAGATCCGCCTTCGGGCAGAATTTCCGGACCTTCTCCCATGCGTCATCCCAATCAATCGGTGCAAGCAGCTCACCAGGACGGCAGGTAATCGGCTTTTCACCCTTCAGGACAACTTTCTGCAGGTTCTCCGGGAATCCCCATGCCGGCTGGCCCATCATGCCCTTGAAATAAGACACAACGGAATCCGGGAAGGTCAGTGCCTGGCCGCGTTCTACAATGTTTTCCGGCGTCAGATCGTTCTGCACCATGAAAATTGCCAAGTCGCCAACCATCTTGGAAGACGGCGTGACCTTAACGATATCGCCAAGCATATCGTTAACAACCTTGTACATCTCTTTCACTTCGTCAAAGCGATGACCAAGTCCCAGCGATTCCACCTGCGGCTGCAGGTTGGTATACTGGCCGCCAGGAATTTCGTAGCGGTAAATATCCGTAACCGGGTTCTTCAGACCGTGGTCGAAACTTGCGTAGCGCAGACGCACATCTGCCCAGTAATCCGTCAGTTTCTGCAGCTCCTGCAGATCCAAACCGGTATCACGCTCGGTTCCCTGCAGTGCTGCAACAATTGCATTCATGGACGGCTGAGAAGTCAGGCTGGACATGGAAGCGATTGCGGTATCCACAATATCAACGCCAGCCTCGGCGGCCATCAAAAGTGCCGCAACCTGGTTGGAAGTAGTATCGTGGGTATGCAGATGAATCGGCAGGCCGACCTCCTGCTTCAGCGTGGAAACCAGCTTCTTTGCAGCATAGGGCTTCAGCAGACCGGACATATCCTTGATTGCCAGAATATGCGCACCACGGCGTTCCAGCTCCTTGGCCATTTTGACATAATAGTCCAGTGTGTACTTATCATGCTTTGGGTCAAGAATATCGCCGGTGTAGCAGATGGTCGCCTCGCAAATCTTATCCTGCTTCAGAACTTCATCCATTGCAATTTCCATGCCCGGAATCCAGTTCAGCGAATCAAAAATACGGAACACATCAATACCGGATTTTGCACTCTCCTGCACGAATGCGCGGATCAGGTTGTCCGGATAGTTTGTGTAACCGACTGCGTTTGCGCCGCGCAGCAGCATCTGGAACGGGATATTCGGAATTTTCTCCCGCAGCAGATCCAGGCGTTCCCAAGGAGATTCATGCAGGAATCGGTAAGCAACATCGAAAGTTGCGCCGCCCCACATTTCCAGCGAGAAGCAGTCGTTGAGAATGGCAGCCGTGCCGTCGGCACCCTTGATCATATCGCGGGTACGCATCCGGGTTGCCAGAAGCGACTGATGTGCATCCCGCATGGTAGTATCAGTAATCAGCAGCTTCTTCTGATCCAGTACCCACTTTTTAACAGCTTCCGGACCATCTTTATCCAGAATCTGCTTCAGGCCAGAACGCATCGGTGCAGCTGCAACCGGGAACCGCGGGGTATCATACTGATTGCGTTCAACATTCGGGTTGCTGACCTGAATGTTGGCAATATATTTGAGAACGCGTGTTGCGCGATCCTTCGAATCCTTCAGCTCAAACAGCTCCGGCGTCTCGTCAATAAACTTCGTGTGGCATTTGCCGCTGCGGAACATTGGGTGATGCAGAATGTTGGCGATAAACGGAATATTCGTCTTGACACCACGGATATGTACTTCGGAAATTGCGCGCATCGCGCGATTGCAGACGCCTTCAAAGGTGTTATCCCAAGAGGTAACTTTTACCAGCAGAGAATCGTAATACGGAGAAATCACAGTGCCGGCACCTGCATTACCACCATCCAAACGAACGCCATAGCCGCCACCGGAGCGGTACGCTGTGATCTTGCCGGTGTCCGGGGCGAAGTTGTTTTCCGGATCCTCTGTCGTAACACGGCACTGAATCGCATAGCCATTGACACGCAGATCATCCTGGCTGTTCAGGCCAATCTGCGGCGTAGAAAGCGGGTAGCCTTCTGCAATCAGGATCTGTGCACGCACCAGGTCAATACCGGTCACGCATTCCGTAACAGTGTGCTCAACCTGAATGCGGGGGTTCATCTCAATAAAATAATGATTGCCCTGCTTATCGACCAAGAACTCCACCGTACCAGCGTTAATATATCCGACCTGCTTTGCAATTTTGACTGCGTCATTGCGCAGACGCTCCCGCACTTCTTCAGGAACAGAGAAAGCCGGAGCATACTCGACAACTTTCTGATAGCGGCGCTGCAGCGAGCAGTCGCGCTCGCCAAGATGCATAACATTGCCATGCTCGTCCGCCAGAATCTGCACTTCAATGTGCTTTGGCTCTACCAGGAATTTTTCGATGAAAATATCGTCATTGCCAAAGGCTTTCTTCGCCTCTGCCTTAACCAGATCAAACGCCGGCTTTACTTCTTCCGGCTTATCGCAGCGGCGCATACCGCGACCGCCGCCGCCCGCTGCCGCCTTCAGAATGATTGGGAAGCCATAGCTGATTGCTTTCTCCAACGCCTCATCGCCATCCTTCAATGGCGCTGTGGAACCGGGAATGGTCGGTACATTGCAAGCAAGTGCAATTGCCTTCGCATTCAGCTTATCGCCCATCTGATTCAGAATTGTAGAGGTCGGACCGATGAACTTGATGCCTGCCTCTTCACAGGCTTTTGCAAACTCCGCATTTTCTGACAAAAAGCCGTAGCCGGGATGAATTGCGTCCACATTGCGGCGTTTTGCAAGATCGATAATCGCCGGAATATCCAGATAAGCACCGAGTGGGCTCTTATTCTCGCCGATCAGATATGCCTCATCTGCTTTGGTTCGGAACAGGCTGAATGTATCCTCATTGGAGTACATTGCAACGGTGTTGAGTCCCAGATCATAACAGGCTCTGAAGATACGAATCGCAATCTCGCCGCGGTTCGCAACCAGTACTTTTCGGAAAGGCTGGGTTGACATCGAAGATCACCTCATCAGATAAAATGGTCGGCTCCAAATCGGATCCGTTATGTCAGAATAAGCT
>CAKTFW010000021.1 GCA_934561175.1 uncultured Oscillospiraceae bacterium | reverse complement strand
ATTCGACCCAATGCACCGATTTATAAAGTGATGGATTTTATTGCCAACATTCTCCGCAGTATCCCGTTCCTGATTTTACTGATTTTGGTGATGCCGCTGACAAATATGATCGTCGGAAAGAGCTATGGCTCCACAGCGACTATCGTACCGCTGACAATTGCTGCTGCGCCGTTTATCGCCCGTATGGTGGAATCTTCTCTGCAGGAAGTGGACAAGGGCGTCGTAGAAGCTGCTCAGAGTATGGGGGCCGGCACAATGACCATCATTCTGCGTGTTTTATTGGTTGAGGCAAGGACCTCTCTGATTGTTGGTGCTACCATTGCGGTTGGCACCATCTTGGGTTATTCTGCAATGGCCGGCGTAATCGGCGGCGGTGGCTTGGGCGCTATTTCCATCACCTATGGCTATTACCGCTGGGAGGGCGATATCATGATTGTCTCGGTTGTTGTGCTGGTTGTGATCGTCCAAATTTTGCAGGGACTTGGCATGATGTTGTCAAAAAAGCTTGACAGACGGAATCGATAACAGTATAATATCAAATACCTACCAACATAGTATTGTTTTGGGTTATCGCCCGTACAATAAAAATTCACGCGAAGGAGAAACATAACGATGAAAAAGAGAATTCTTGCGCTGTTTGCAGTCATGCTGCTGCTTGTTGGCGTGCTGGCCGGCTGCGGCTCGTCTGATAATGACACCACACCCGATGCGAACGACAATACCGTGAATGATAACACTGCAGACACCACCAACGACACGGATAATGCAGATCTGATCCCGATTACGGTTGCTGCATCCGCAACGCCGCATGCCGAGATCCTGGAGCAGGCAAAGCCGCTGCTGGCCGAAAAAGGCTATGACCTGCAGGTCACTGTTTTCAATGACTATGTCCAGCCGAACCTGGTTGTAGACAGCGGTGATTTCGACGCCAACTACTTCCAGCACATTCCGTACTTGGAGAGCTTCAATGAAGAGAAAGGTACGGATCTTGTCAATGCAGGCGGCATCCACTATGAGCCGTTTGGCATTTATCCGGGCACCAAGACCGACTTGGCTGATATTGCAGATGGCGATGTCATTGCAGTTCCGAACGATACGACGAACGAAGCGCGCGCGCTGCTGCTGCTGCAGGACAATGGCCTGATTAAGCTGGCAGATGACGCAGGTTTGACTACAACGGTGAACGATATTGTCGAGAATCCTTACAACCTGCAGATCGAAGAGCTGGAGGCTGCACAGGTTGCGCGCGTTCTGGGCGAGGTTTCCTATGCAGTTCTGAACGGCAACTATGCACTGGAGGCTGGCCTGTCTGTTGGTCAGGATTCCCTGGCATATGAGTCTTCCGACTCTGAGGCTGCACAGACCTATGTGAACATTATTGCGGTTAAGAACGGTAATGAGAATACCGACAAGATTACTGCACTGGTTGAAGTGCTGAAGTCTGACGAGATCAAGCAGTTTATCAATGACACCTATGACGGCGCAGTTGTTCCGTTTGAAGGTTAATTGTAATTAAAAAAAGAACAGTCCGGCGTTTGCCGGACTGTTCTTTTTTGTTGTTTTAATGTTGATCTCTCAACAATATTATGGTATTGTATTCTAGTATAAAAATCAACAAGTACGAAAGGGAAATATATGAATCGACTCAGAGGCATCTATTGCCGGATTTTTCAGAAAGTATTTCGCTTGGCATTGCCACTGCTGCCATATCGGGAACCGGAAATCTTGAATTGGATTGGAGAAATTCCGGTGTTGTTGCGAAAGAAAAATATTTCAAGAGTCCTTCTTGTTACAGATCGCGGTATTCGCGGACTGGGACTGACAGAAAACCTGGAGCAGGCGCTGCGAACAGCTGGAATCGCCTGCGCGGTTTATGACGAGACGGTTGCGAATCCAACCATTGAAAATGTGGAAGCGGCCAGAGAAAAATATTTGGAATCCGGCGCAGAGGCGATTGTTGCATTTGGTGGTGGATCATCGATGGATTGTGCGAAAGCAGCTGGTGCCAGAATCGCAAAACCAAATCAATCCGTCAGCCAGATGCGGGGCTTATTGCGAGTCCACCGCCGCCTGCCGCTTTTGATTGCTGTCCCGACGACAGCAGGGACGGGCAGCGAAACAACATTAGCTGCGGTAATTACAGATAGCCAAACCCACCATAAGTATGCAATCAATGATTTTGCATTGATTCCAAGGTATGCGGTTTTGGATGCTGAAATCACGGTTGGGCTACCCAAATTTATCACTGCGACAACCGGTATGGATGCACTGACGCATGCGGTGGAGGCGTATATTGGCGGTTCTACCACAGCGCACACCCGTGCCATGGCGGAGGAGGCGACGATGCTGATTCACCGCTATCTCTATCGGGCTTACTGTGATGGCGAAGACCGTGAGGCTAGGCAGCAGATGCTGCGCGCGGCCTATTGCGCAGGCGTTGCATTTACACAGTCTTATGTTGGATATGTTCATGCTGTCGCCCATGCACTCAGTGGTCAGTACGGCATTCCGCACGGTTTCGCCAATGCTGTGATTTTGCCTTATTTTCTGGATGCCTATGGAGAACACTGTGAAAAGCGGCTGGCCAATCTGGCGCGCAAGGCGAACATTGCGGCGGAGTGTGATAACAATCTGGCTGCAGCGCAGAAAATGACGGCGTGGATTCGGGAGATGAACCGGCAGATGGAAATTCCAACGCATATTACAGGAATTGATCCGGCGGATATTCCGCAGATGGCAATCTTTGCAGATCAAGAGGGAAATCCACTTTATCCTGTGCCCAAGCTGATGGATCACCAGGAGTTGGCGGCGATGATCGAAAAAATCCGCGCCTGAGAGGAGTCAATATGAAACTGGAACAGATGATGGAAGACCAGCGGCGCTATTTTGCAAGTGGTGCAACGCTGGAACTTTCCAAGCGAAAGGCAGCACTTAAAAGATTGGAGCAGGCAATTCTTAAATATGAAGATGAGATCAATGCCGCGCTGCAGAAGGATCTGAACAAGTCGCCGATGGAGAGCTATATGTGCGAGGTCGGAATGACGCTGAGTGAGCTGCGCTATGTTTACCGGCATTTAGATCGGTGGGCACGCCAGCGTCGTGTGTGTTCGCCAATTGCGCAGTTTCATGCCAGTAGCTTTACCGTGCAGGAACCATATGGGGTCGTACTGATCCTGTCGCCATGGAATTATCCGTTGATGCTTTGCCTGGAACCGTTAATTGGTGCTTTGGCTGCCGGAAACTGCTGCGTGTTAAAACCATCAGCTTATGCCCCGGCGACATCCGCGGTGATTCACCGGATCGTGCTCGATGCCTTTGATCCGGAATATGTTGCAGTGGTTGAAGGCGGGCGTGCGGAAAACACGGCATTGCTGGAACAGAAATTCGATTATATTTTCTTTACAGGCGGTGTAACAGTTGGGCGGCAGGTGCTGGAGAAAGCGGCGCGGTATCTGACGCCTGTAACATTGGAACTCGGTGGGAAAAGCCCCTGCATTGTAGATCATACGGCCAATTTGAAGTTGGCTGCCAGACGATTGGTGTTTGGAAAGTTCCTCAATGTGGGTCAGACTTGTGTTGCGCCGGATTATCTGCTGGTGGAGCGAAGTGTGAAAGCGGAACTTCTTCGGCTCATCCAACTGGAAATTATCCGCCAGTATGGTGAAAATCCACTGGAAAATCCGGCTTATGGAAAGATTATCAATGAAAAGCACTATACGCGCCTGGAGAAGTTGATTGTGCCGCAGAAGGTTCGTTTTGGTGGGGCGCGGCGGCCGGAGACGCTACAGATTGCGCCGACGATTCTGGATCAGGTGACAGAGGACGATGCGGTAATGCAGGAGGAAATCTTTGGACCGATTCTGCCGGTCCTGGAATTTGATGATATTTCGGAGGCAGAGGCGTTTGTGCAAAAGCGCCCCCATCCGTTGGCGTTATATCTGTTTACAGCAGACCCGCGGACAGAGGCGCGTTTTCTTCGGAATGTACCGTTCGGCGGCGGCTGTATCAATGATACTATTATTCACCTGGCAACTTCGCGAATGGGCTTTGGAGGCGTAGGGCAGAGCGGCATGGGAAACTATCACGGGAAAAAGAGCTTTGAGACTTTCAGCCATGAAAAGAGTATTGTAAAGAAACATACCTGGATTGATCTGCCGATGCGCTATCAGCCCTATGATAAGCGCAAAGAAAAAATGGTTCGGATGTTTTTGAAATAAAAAAGTAGCGGCAAGTGTTATTACTTGCCGCTACTTTTTATAGATTATAGAACTTTGGATAGAAATTCTTGTGTTCGTGCCTGCTTTGGATGATTGAAAATTTCATCGGGGGTACCTTGCTCCAAAATCTGCCCTTGATCGACGAAGAGAATGCGGTTTGCAACCTCTCTGGCAAATCCCATTTCATGGGTGACAACGGCCATTGTCATGCCATCTTCAGCAAGTTCTTTCATGACTTCCAGGACCTCGCCGACCATTTCGGGATCCAACGCAGAAGTGGGTTCGTCAAAGAGCATAACCTTCGGCCGCATGGCAAGTGCGCGAACAATGGCGATTCGCTGCTTCTGACCGCCAGAGAGCTGTGCAGGATATGCGTCCGCCTTATCAAGCAGGTTGACGCGTTGCAGAAGTTTGAGTGCTTGTTCGTTGGCTTCTTCCTTGTTCATCAGCTTCAGGCGGGTAGGCGCGAGCGTTAGATTGCGCAGAACAGTCATGTTAGGAAACAGATTGAAATGCTGGAACACCATGCCCATCTGCTGGCGCACTTTATTGATATCCACACCAGGGGCAGTAATTTCCGTTCCGTCAAAGAATACCTGGCCGGAAGTGGGAAGCTCCAACAGATTCAAACAGCGCAGAAAAGTGGATTTGCCGGAGCCGGAAGGCCCGATGATTACAACCTTTTCACCGGAGCGAATTTCATCGGTGATTCCTTGGAGTACTTCGTGCTCTCCAAAACTTTTACAGAGGTTTTTAACGGCGATCACTTGCGCGTAGCCTCCTTTCCAGTTTTCCCTGCAGCCAAGAGAAAATCATCACAAGAACCAGGTAGATAAATGCCGTACCGAGGTAGGGGAATAATACGCTGTAAGTTTTTGCACCGACTGCCTGTGCGGCGTAAAGCAATTCTTTGCCGCCGATTACGGTAATCAAGGCTGTGTCTTTGAACAGTGTGATAAACTCGTTGCCGAGCGCTGGGAGGATATTTTTGAAGGCTTGTGGAATTACAATAAACCGCATGGTATCAATGTAGTGCAGGCCGAGAGATTGTCCTGCTTCCGTTTGACCAATATCCACAGCCATTAAACCACCGCGGACAATCTCGGCGACATAGGCACCTGAGTTAATACCAAGTGCAATCGCACCGACAATTGTGAAATTCCGGCTGGTCTTAAAAATAATGGTGCCCATGATCAGCATTTGCACAATCATTGGTGTGCCGCGGATTACTGTAGTGTAGATTTTACAGAGAACATTGAGAATTCCAAGAATTGGATTATGATGACCGGGGAGCTGTTGATCGTGCGCGGTGCGGGCAACAGCGACCAGGACGCCGAGCACGATGCCCATGACCAGTGCTAAAATTGTGACTTCCAGTGTGGAGAGTACGCCAGTCAGATAGAGTTTCCAGCGGTTACCATCAATAAAAGCGCGGTAGAAACCAACAAAAAAAGACTGAAGCGGGGAGAGCGTTGCGCCGGCAATCAGCTGGTTGCTGAGATCTAAATAAAGCTGCGCGAGGTTCATGGGGGTCCTCCTTCCTTTGGCAAATGCCAAAGTAGGCGGCCCATGGGCCGCCTACTTTATAAAATTTGTCTAAATTATTCAGCGGTGATGTACTTATCAATGATGCTCTGCAGCGTACCGTCTTCCTTCAGCTCTGCCAGTGCGCCGTTGATTGCATTGAGCAGCTCGGTGTTGCCCTTTGCAGTGCCGATAGCGTAATCTTCGTTGGTGAACTCAGTATCCAGAATCTTCAGACCTGGATTGGCTTTGACATACTCCTCTGCGGGGGCGTTGTCGATAACAACTGCATCGACCTGGCCGTTGAGCAGTGCCTGAACAGCAGTTGCACCGTCATCATAGGCAATTACATGGTCGTCGCCGTAACCACCGTTTTCCGGGGTGTCAGAGCAATAGATATAACCGGTCGTACCGCGCTGTGTGCCGATTTTCTCTGCATTTGCCAGATCATCGACTGTAGCGATCGAAGAATCTTCCGGAACAATGATGGACTGCACGCCGTTGGCGTAGGAGTCGGAGAAGTCCATCACAGCCTGGCGCTCTTCATTGACCGTTACACCAGCCATTACGATGTCACTCTTGCCGTTCTGTGCAGCCAGAAGCGCAGCGTCAAAATCCATATCGTCTACGACCAGCTCAAGGCCAAGCTTCTCTGCAATGGCGTTAGCAACTTCGATATCAATACCCTCGAAAGAGCCGTCGTCTGCGACCATCTCATAAGGAGGGAACTGTGCATTGGTGGACATAATCAGCTTGCCTTCCTCAACAGTGGGAAGCGCTGCATCTGTATTGGTGTCTGTGTTATCCGTATTGGTGGTATCGTTGGTGTTCGAATCGGTATTTGTGTTGGCATTATCGTTACCGCAGGCGGTCAGCATACTGAGGCAGAAAACAAGTGCCAGCAACAGTGCTAGTGTTTTTTTCATGGTATTCACAATCCTTATCAAAATAGTGTCAGCCCATTGGTTGCCGAATAATTATACAGGGTTCCTGTGGAAAATGCAACTCCCCACAGTGCTTTTTTCTACACTTTTATCAAATTCTCGCGAGCAATTCGGATAGTTTGTGCAAGAAACAGTGAGATGACATTGGATGCGATGATTTTTTATGCGGCGCATAAATGCAGATCAGAACATGGATGATTAAGTGGCGTTATACCCAGAAAAAGAAGGCGGTGAGAACGATAAATTCTGATTTTAATTTGAATAGCTGCTTGACAAGTTTCTGATTTCGGAATGATATATGTTTTTGATTTCGGAAACATATTTGGAGGCATAACATGGACGACCAATTACGACAGCAGTTGCAAATACTCAACCATCTTTATAAAGAAAGTGACCATATTTACAGCAAGCTTGCATCGAAGCTGGAAATGGCAGACACTACCTTTGGGGTGCTGTACGCGATTGCCCATTCCGAGAAACTAAAGTTGATTTTGAAATATGTCCTCCCCACGATTTTGAGCCAGTGCGCCTTTTTCCTGTTTACCATTATTGACGGTATTTTTGTCGGTCACGGTGTCGGCTCGGACGGACTTGGTGCGGTAAACCTTGCCCAGCCGCTTGTCATGGTGATTGGTGCGGCATATATGCTGACTACTATCGGCGGTGTGACCATTACCGTCATCCGCATTGGACGCAAGGATTACGATGGTGCGAATGAAGCATTCATGCAAGCCACCGTCAGCACGCTTGTTGTTGCGGCATTTTTCACCCTTGTAGGCACACTCTTTACCAAGCAGCTTGCTATTCTGCTGGGCGCGGAGGGTGACTATGTGAAAATGGTCTGTGACTACTTCTTCTGGTACACAGCCTTTACCATTCCCTTGGCGTTGTCCGCCACCTTGCAGGGCTTTGGCCGGAATGACGGTGCACCTGTGTTCGTCATGGTGTCCACCATTGCAAGCACCGCTTTAAACATCTTCCTCGATTGGCTCGTTGTCTTCCCGCTGCAAATGGGCATCGCCGGTGCGGCGATCGCCACCGGCATTTCGCAGACGGCGGGTCTTACCATCGTAATCATTCACTTCCTGACGAAACGCGGACACCTTCATTTTGCCAGGTTCAAACCGGATGGAGCATTGCTGAAAAAGGTGTTCAAGCGCGGCTTCCCGGAAATGCTTTCCCAGCTTGCAACGCCGATCACCGTGTTCTGCATGAACCTTGTGATCATCCGTTTTCTGCCGGACGGCGTAAAGTTTGAAAATGATTAAGTGACAATGCAACACTGTTCTGAATCACACACAGAAAGCGAATTGTCCTCTATGTAACTGGCTGTCCGGAAGAAACCAGTATAATCTTCTCCAGAACAGCCTTTGATAAAGATGTGGCAGTAACGCTCGTCATCCTTATCCACAATATAAATTCTTTCTACAATAGTTTGGATCAAAGTGACCAGAACCTCCGGCTGCGCATCTTTTGCATACTCTGCAAAGGATAGCAGCCTTTCTTTTGTCATTTCCAAGTCACGGATTGTCCATCAAGCGGAGAATGGAGCATGGTGCAAAACGACATGACACACATACCGTTTCAAAGTCCCAAAAAACGATCACCTACACAAAGGCCTTTTGGCTGTTCCTTGTGGGCAGAGTTGCTGGCGTTCTTATTGAAGGACTGTTTTGCCTGATTGTCAAAGGTCATTGGGAGACGCATGTGGTGCCCGTCCTTGCGCCGTATAGTATTCTCTACGGACTTGGCATTGTGCTGTTTTATGTTGGAGCTGTCAAGCTCCAACATAGGTCACTTGTTCTCCAAATCATTGTGGAATGGAAGTTCTTAGACTAGAAGAGTACCATGGGAAAGTGTTCATTTTTCAATTTCGAGAATGTACAGTCGCAGTGGAGTGGAAAGTCCTTTCCTTATTTTATAAGTGTTTTCTACATACTGAAATCTCGCAGTAATGGAGCAAGTTATATACGAGATAGAAATTCACAACAATCACAGCAGAAGTTTTTCACTTGCACCCAATTTGGTGCACATACCGGCAAATCCCTGAAAATCTCGACATTTTTCGATTTTTTCTGTTGCCATTTGCGCATAAAATTCGTATACTTAGGGGCGGGAAACCATCACAGCTTGTGAAGGAAAAAGAGAAGAGGGGATTTTATTGAATAATCGTGAAGTGATTCGGGACGCCAGGCAACTTGGCATCCCCAAAATGCTGTTGCTTGGCATCCAGCATATGTTTGCCATGTTTGGCGCAACGATCTTGGTGCCGATCTTGGTAAATAACTACTTCGGTGGTGAACTGACGCGCGGCCTGACGGTTCAGGTTACCTTGTTCTGCGCTGGATTTGGCACACTGTTTTTCCATCTGTGCTCCAAGTTCCAGGTTCCGGCGTTCTTGGGATCGTCATTTGCATTTTTGGGCGGATTTTCAACGATTGCAGGACTGGATTCCGGTATTTATGCCAATATGACGATGGCGGAAAAACTGCCCTATGCCTGCGGCGGTGTTGTAGTTGCCGGTTTGCTGTATCTGGTTCTGGCGCTTATTATCCGTTTAGTTGGTGTTAAGCGTGTAATGCACTATCTACCTCCGGTAGTCACAGGCCCAATGATTATCTGCATTGGCCTGAGTCTTGCACCGTCTGCCATTTCGAACGCATCGAGCAACTGGCTGCTGGCGGTAATCGCACTGGCAACCATTATCATTTTTAACATCTGGGGAAAGGGAATGTTTAAGATCATTCCGATCCTGATGGGTGTTGTCATTTCCTATGTGGCTGCGTTGATCTTTAATGCGCTTGGCATGACGAATGCAGATGGATCAGCGATTTTGAACTTCGCTGCAATCAGCGATGCAAAGATTGTTGGCGTACCACCGTTTGAAATTTGTAAGTTCGATGTCACCGCAATTTTGGTCATGGCACCAATTGCTCTGGCGACGATGATGGAGCATATCGGTGACATGTCCGCTATCTCGGCGACAGTTGGAACAAACTTTATTGCAAATCCTGGTTTACATCGTACGCTGATTGGCGATGGTCTTGCCACTGCACTGGCAGGTCTGATTGGTGGACCGGCCAACACGACCTATGGTGAGAACACCGGTGTTTTGGAACTGTCTCGTGTTCATGACCCGCGTGTTATTCGGATTGCGGCGGTATTTGCAATTATTCTGAGCTTTATCCCCAAAATCTCGGCGATCATCAGCACCATGCCGTCTGCCATTATCGGCGGTGTCAGCTTTATGCTGTACGGTATGATTTCTGCAATTGGTGTACGGAATATCGTAGAGAATCAGGTCGATCTGACGAAATCCCGCAATCTGATTATTGCAGCTGTGATTTTTGTTTGTGGCCTTGGCTTCAGCAGCGGTCTGACTTTCCATGTCGGTGGAACGGCGATTACGATGACAGCGTTGGCCATTGCAGCCATTGCAGGCATTGTTTTGAATATTGTGCTTCCCGGCAACGATTATGAATTTGGAGTCAATTCCGAAGGCGACAAGAATCGCGGACTTGCTATGAATGTGGAGCATATGGACGAAGATAACGACAAGATTTGAGCAGTTGTATAGAAAGGACGATCGGGATGGAAAATGTTACGGTTTTTACACACCCTCTGATTCAGCATAAAATTTCACTGCTGCGCAACAAGGAAACCGGAACCAATGAATTCCGCAAACTGGTTGAAGAAATTGCAATGCTGGAAGGCTTTGAAGCGCTGAGCGATCTCCCGCTGGAAGATGTTGCAGTGGAGACACCGATTGAATCCTGCATGACGCCGATGATTGCGGGACGCAAGCTGGCGGTTGTGCCGATCCTGCGGGCAGGTCTTGGTATGGTACCCGGTATTCTGGCACTGGTTCCAAGTGCAAAGGTTGGACACATTGGTCTGTATCGGGATGAAGAGACCCATGAGCCGCATGAGTATTACTGCAAGCTGCCGCATCCGATTGAGGAGCGCACGATTGTGGTAGTGGATCCGATGCTGGCGACCGGAGGTTCCGCAGTGGATGCTGTGACACTGATTAAAAATTATGGTGGAAAGAACATCAAATTCATGTGCATCATTGCTGCGCCGGAAGGTGTTAAGAAGCTGCACGAAGCGCATCCGGATGTACAGCTTTATATCGGTCATCTGGATCGGGAGCTAAATAAAGATGCCTACATTTGCCCCGGACTTGGCGATGCTGGCGACCGAATTTTTGGCACGAAATAAAAAAGAAGAAAAGGACATCCGCCGGAGATAGCACTCTGGCGGATGCCCGTTTTCTTTTATCGGCCAATGAAAATCAGATTGTTGTCGCTGCAAAAATTCGGAATACTGTAGGAAATTAAAATCGCATCGGCTCCGTAGGATTCGGCCAGATCTGAAACAGAGGCGCGATTATATCGCAGATCAACCAACACAATTTTAGAAAAATGCTGGGTTAGGAAGGGCACTTCACTGTCAAAGTAGGAGTCGCGGACGACCAATAGGGTTCCGCCTGTTGCCGTGGGATTTTCAAGAATGCACAGCGGCTGATTGCCGCCAAGGAACATGGCATATTTGTCTTTGACAGCAAGCTTGCTGCGGTCATAGAGCTGTCCCGGTTCCAATGTACCGGTAAAATTCGATTGCACTGTGATGCCCTGATCTGAAACATAAGTTTCAATCGTATCGGGTTTGAGCCAACGCACACCGCTGGAAGAGTACAGTGTTCCACGGAATTCGGTGGTCTCAACTCGCTTTTGGTAGGCGGAGAGTGGAATCGGTTGAAAATCCATTGCCTCGGCCAGTGCAGTATAGCCATAGTATGCACCGAGCGAGGTCCAGTGGTGGTCTGTGTGATAATAGAGCTCCTCTGACGCATGGACGGAAAGTGCGCCGAATACATCAACCGGAATTGCATTGGTATGCGCCTGAATATTTTGCCAGAAACCTGCCTGATCATAGCTGCCTGCGCCGGCAGGAAGGCGATCCCGCCAAATTTCAGCAGCGGAGGGAATCATTGCCAGATAGACTGGCAGGTTGGTTTTTTCGGTTAAGGCATTGAGATAGGAGATATCTTGTTCGAGCTTTTTTTCATCCGGTGGATCCATCTTGGCAATCAACCGATCCCCACAGAGGTAAACTCCATTAAATTCCCGCATTCCTATAGCATACTGGGTACCGGTTTGTATGGTGATCCACCAATCACGCAGCGGAAATTGATCAGAAAGAAAAGTATCAACAGCATCCGTGTAGGAGCCGGAAAAGAGCGCTTGCATGGAGAATTCCGGGCGTTGTGCCAGTGTGCGGTTTTCTGTTTCAGAGGAAGCACGGGTAGGGGAAAGCAGAAATGCAAAGAAAAATCCATACAAAAATAGAGCAAATAAAAGTGTAACAGCAATATTTCGCTTTTGCATAAGATGACACCTCCATCAGAAACGGAAATAGAGAAACGGATTATAGGTGGCACTGACAAGATTGGCAGTGCACAAAATCAGCGCGATTAGGATACAGCTCAGTGTCAGTAGGGTATTGCGGCTGATCCGCGTCCAAAGATGTTGGCCCAGATTGGTAGAGGCTAGCACCAGAATCAGGAGCAGGGGAAGATGGTGCAGAAACAGGTAGCCAACCTCGCTGCTGTAGAAGTGGTCTGCACCAATTCCAAGGCAGGTGCCGAGATAGTGCAGTAATGCATGGATATCCTCAATTGCAAACAGCCCCCAGCCGAAGAAAACCACAATAAGCGTATAGAGATGCTGCAAGATAGCTGGCAATGCCCGGAAAAAATTTGGAAGAAGAAACCGCTCCAGCAGCATGAAGAGCAAGAAATAGAGTCCCCAGAATAAAAAGTTCCAGCTGGCACCATGCCAGATGCCGGTCAGCAGCCATACAATGGCCAGATTGCGGATCGTTTTTGCACGCCCGCCGCGGTTGCCACCAAGTGGAATATAGACATAGGATCGGAACCAACTGGTCAACGAAATATGCCAACGGCGCCAAAATTCCGTGATAGAGCGGGAAAGATAGGGATGGTCAAAGTTTTCCGGGAATTGAAATCCAAACATTCGTCCCAGACCGATTGCCATGTCGGAATAACCAGAAAAATCAAAATAGATCTGAAAACCGAATGCAATAAGCCCTAACCAGGCGCCAAACACGGGCAGTGTGTCCAGTGCGCGGATGGATTCCCACAATTGTCCAATGGGATTTGCCAAAAGGACCTTTTTGGAAAGCCCAACTAGAAACCGCTGGATGCCGGAAGAAAATCCGGCAATGGTTTCTTCCCGCTTTTCCAGAGAACTGGCGATGGTTTTATATTGGACGATTGGTCCTGCAATCAACTGCGGGAAGAGGGTAACATAGGTGCCGAAGGTAATGAGATTTTTTTGTGCATGAGCTTCCTGTCGGTACACATCAATGGTATAACTCATGGTTTGAAAGGTATAGAAGGAAATGCCGATGGGCAATTTCAAGCCAAGTGGTTTGAGGGTAATGCCGGGGATTAGGCTTAGATTGACGGCAATAAAATCATAGTATTTGAAGAAAATCAGAAGTGCCAGGTTGAAGATGACAGATGAGGCGACAATGCAGCGTGCCTTATGATCGTTGGAACGGTATTTCTCTACAAGCATTCCGTGCGTGTAATCGATAATGATCGACAAAAGCATGATTTCAATGTAGATAGGTTCTCCCCAGCCGTAGAAGATCAGACTGAAGAGAAGCAGCACGAGATTCCGAAGGCGCAATGGTGCAAGCCGGTAGATGAGCAGACAGATGGAGAGATAGAAGAATAAAAAGACAAGACTGCTGAACTCCATGGCAGTACTCCTTTGTTTAAGAAAGTAAAAAAAAGCAGCCGCAGGGGAAAGCTGCGGCTGCAAAGCATGAGAGATTAAAACAAATTGTTGAAATCCGTCACGATATTGTTTACCAGATCCGGACAGACAATCATTGCAATATAGTTTCCGTGCGTCACAATTTTCGCACTTTTCCATCCTTCTATTGTTTCTGGGTACCAGGCGCCACCGTCAACCTGTGCATCGATGCGTGCCTGCAAAATTGCTTTTACCGCGTCGACATCTTCTGCGTTGGTGCATTCAAGAAACGCAAATTCTCCTGCGACAGCGGAAATTGAAGCGGTCTTAATGATGCGCTGCTTGAAGCTGTATCCGGTTAAGCCGGGCATGAAAGAATCGAGCAGCTCGTCATCCAAGTCCATGAGAGAAGGAAGTTCATAATTGTTTTCCAGCGTATTCATAAAGGCGGAAAGATCCACAGTGGCAGTCTCCGCAGTGGAGGGCTGCTTGTTTGGTGTCGTTTCAGCCTTCCAGTTGCAGCGGACAATGCAGGTTGCATTCAGCGCGCCGGTTGCGGCTGTGATTGTTGCAGTTCCCGGAGCGACGGCTGTGACGACACCTTTCTCAGAGACGGTTGCAACAGCGGGATTGCTGCTGGTCCAAGTAATGGTATCAGTCGTACCGGATGCAGAAATTTGATAGGTTGCACCGCTCTGGAACAGTGTGAAGTCCTGCTTATCCAGCGTCAGAATATTGGTAGGCGTCGGCAGTTCAGTATCTGGCTTGGTGTTGTCGTCAGGGGCAGGGGCTTCTGGAATCTCCAGCGGGTCGTCGGATGTATCATCAGCTTTGTCGTTAGATGGATCCTGCGTATCAGAATCTACTACATTTCCGTCCTGTGCAGGGTGATCCGGCTCTTCAGACGGCGTTTTACCACAGGAGGTCAGCAGGGAAAGCATCATTAGGACTGCCAGCATTGCGGCAAGAAGTTTTTTCAGCGTCATAACCTTTACGCTCCTTTATTGTGTTGATACTCTATAGACGGCGGGAAAGCAAGAAAGTTCCCGTTTTTAGGCTTCTTTTTGCGGATAATCAAAATTTTGCAGCTTCAGTGGGTTGACATGCACCATGCAGTGTTTGACAATAGGATACTGGGATTCGATTACATCATGGACATTTTCTGCAATTCGGTGCGCCTGTGTCAGTGGCAGTGCGCCATCGGCGGAAATTTCAAGATCTACATAGAGCTTATTGCCGAACAGGCGAGTTTGCAGGAGATCGACCTGATAGACGCCATCCTGTGCGAGGACAAGCTGACGCATTTTTTCTTCTGTTGCGGCATCGCAGGATTTGTCGATCATCTTGTCAATGGCGTCCCGGAAGATGTCGACAGAAACCTTGATAATAAACAGGCAGATGATAATACTTGCAATCGGATCAAGAATCGGGAAGCCAAGCCGTGCGCCGAAGATACCGATAAAGCTGCCGATACTGCTCAATGCGTCGCTGCGGTGATGCCAGGCATCTGCCATAAGCGCACCGGAGTTGGTCTTTTTTGCAGCGGCGCGGGTATACCAGAACATCGCCTCTTTTACAACGATGGAAATCACGGCGGCCCAGAGTGCCAGCGCGCCGGGCGCGGTCAGGGTGCCGTGCGTACCGGATACGATATTCCGGATGCCAACGAAGCCGATGCCAGCGCCAGTCAGAAGCAGCATCATAGCGAGCAGAATTGCAACAACACATTCCATTCGTTCATGGCCATACTCATGGCTGCGGTCAGAAGCCTTACTGGACATTCGCACACCAATCATCACCAGAATGGTGCTCAGTACATCGCTGGCAGAGTGCACGGCATCAGAAATCATGGCACCGGAATGAGCGATCAGGCCAGCGAGCAGCTTACCAAGGGAAAGAACTGCATTCAGCAGAATGGTTTGAACGGACACACGCATTGCAATTTGGGTATCAGAACCGGAAAAGAAACGAGAAAACATAAAAAAACACCCCTACAAAAATTTACGACGAACTAGATGCGGCGTACATTTTGCAGAGGTAGCTGGTTCGGATAAGCAAAATGCGCACCAAGGAAACAATTCTGTCCCACAGATGTGCACACCTGCTGCCGCATATGCGGCCCGGCCCGAAGCCTGATCAGATTGTACTGTAAGAATAAAGGTTGCAGTGCAAAGTGAATTCTTACACAATATAACAGCGTGGGGCAGGATTGTCAAGCAATTTTCTCGTACACGGAAGAAATATTTCTGTAAAAGTAGGGAAATGATGGCCTTTTATTTTATGATCCGGCACGATAAGCGGTGCCACACATAGAACAAGCCGGAACCGGGGAATGTTCCGGCTTGTTCCATGCTATATGGGAAATTATATCACATCAGTGCGTGGCCCATTTCATATGCCTGTTCCATCGCTTGCGATTGCCGAATGTCGCCGGCTTCCATTGCATTGATTCCCAGCACTGCGCCGCCATCTTTGGCATTCGGGACACAGCAGGTGAATCCACGCATGGCGGCCAGCATCCTCTCGGTAAAGGAGGCATCCGGCGCAGCACAGGTGATGAGGAAATAGAAGGTCTTGCCTTTGCGTTGTTGATAGAACGCATAGCTGCGGTCGATTACGGCTTTCAACTGCGCGGTCATGGAATAGAAATAGAATAGAAAAGTAAAGTAAAGTAAAGTATCAAAGACTGTACGGATTTCCTATCATAAATATTTCGTTCCATACAAAATCACCTCCGTCTTTTATCCTAGCAAAAAGAAGGTGACATCTTGTGTCACCTTCTTTCAAATCAGATAAAAATTTTTGATATTCCTCACGGTTAAACGGCTTTTCAGTTACCTCACAGCAGATAATATCGGAAAGCGGAAAGGTAAGTTTCTGCTTCCCATCGGTCGCATATAGGTAAAGCCCTGTTGTCCGTAGGGCATAGCTCAACGGAGCAATGTGTAATATTTCCGTGTCTGTCTGTAATCGGAGGAATAATTCTTCGTCAAATGCATGGTTGATATTTTGAAAAACCGAATTTTCTTTGTAAATCGGCTCGTCAAAAAGCTTTATCTGCAAATAATCTGTAAAATCCCGTTCCTTTCGCTGCGCAAGTTCAGGAAACAATAGCTCCAATTTTTTTACAACGCTGCTTTTCTCATTTCTTTTTCCTATTTGATCTGCAATGTGGATCGCCATGATCAAATCTTTTATCTCCCGTGGAGAAAAGAAGCTTTGCTGGAACTTATAGGAATAGGGGATAGACACCCCGCCCTGAAACCCAGGCTGCGTCTCAATCGGAACACCTAAACTTGAAATAACATTGATGTCCCTCATGATTGTCCGCTTACTGACCTCAAATTTTTCAGCAAGCTCCTCAAGTGTTGTTTTCTTTACCTCATTCAAAAATAGAATGATTTCTAATTGTCTGCTCTTTATAACAAACGCTCCACTTCTTTATAATACTTCTATCCTGTTACTAAAATAGCGATTTGTTTGTTGTCCTTTTATAACGGTTGCATCATCTCAAGAATGATTCCATCCGGGTCTCTGAAATAAAAAGCTCTGCTTTCCCCGAATCCATCTGCTCTGAAATCAAAATACTGCGGTTCAGACAAGCACTCCACATGATTTTCAATCAGGGTTCTGTAGACAGAATCAATATCATCCGTATAGAAACACACTTCTGAGATAGATGTCGTAAACAAATCTGATTGCATTTGATTTACTTCGTTGTCTACAAACTGAATCAGCTCAACTGGCGGTGCTTCAATAGCCTTGGAGCCATTCAAATAAGCAACTCTTGCTTTGCAATTTGCTCTACGAAACATTTTATCGGTTTCTTCGCCTTCCATAAAAATTTCTCCTTGAAACTCAAATCCAAGAATGTCTCTGTAGAAAGCAATCGAGCGATCCAAATCAGAAACCGTTAATCCAACATGATAAATTCTTCCGACCATATTATATTATTCCTCCCGAGAAAAATCTAATTTACACATTAATGCAGACTGTCAGACAAGAAAAATCCACCGTAATTCTATCAAAATTACGGTGGTCTTCTGGTGGAGGCGGGGGGAGTTGGACCCCCGTCCGAAAACAACTTGACAGTAGTATCTCCGGGCGCAGTCGATTATTTACATTCCCTTACCACAGCGCGAACCGACACGCTCGGCGGCTTGGTAGCTTCATAATACACGGCACGGGCAAAGCTTACCGTACGCGCGTTCACCACTCAATCACACCCGATCCCGGATCGTGGTCCTTCCGGGGCGGATGGGCTGCTAATTAAGCAGCAGCCAGAACGGTATTGTCGTTCTCAGTTAATTTTAAGATGCCCGTTTTTAAGAGGCCAGGCGCCTCTGCCCGCTGCTCCTGCCTCACTGTCCCCGTCGAAACCGGTACGCCCCCATATAGAGCGGTGAGACAAGGTGTTATCATAGCAGGGAAGCTGCGATTTGTCAACCTTCCACCGGCTGTATGCCAGCCGGTGGAAAGCGATTTTTACCGATGAAACGGATCCGGCAGTTTCGGTGGCTGCGGATAGTCAACGCCCTGAGTATCTACCCGGACGGAGACCATTTTTTGCTCTGCCTTCGGCTTGTCACTGCTGTCGGTCGGCACCGCAGCGATCATATCGACCGTTTCCATTCCGGCGGTCACTTTACCGAATGCGGCATATTGCCCATCCAGGAAGTCGCCGTCTGCGTGCATAATGAAGAATTGGCTGCCAGCGGAGTTGGGCAGCTGTGCACGGGCCATGGAAAGAACGCCACGCGTATGAGAGAGTTTGTTTGGTACGCCGTTCAGCGCAAATTCGCCCTGAATGCAGTATCCGGGGCCGCCAGTGCCGTTACCATAAGGACAGCCGCCCTGGATCATAAAGCCGGGGATGACCCGATGAAAGATTTTTCCATCATAGAAACCGGAATTTGCCAAAGAGATGAAATTCTGTACAGTAACCGGTGCGATTTCCGGATACAGTTCAGCTGTGATAACACCGCCATTTTCCATTTCAATGGTTACGATGGGATTTGCCATAGGTTATCCATTCCTTTCTTTAAGCGCGCGATCCATTTGACGCTGCGCATCTTTTTTTGCTGCGGTTTCCCGCTTGTCATAGAGTTTTTTACCCTTACACAGGCCGACTTCCACCTTGACGCGGGGGCCGCGGAAATAGACTGACAGCGGGATTAAAGAATAGCCATCCTGTTTGACCTTGCCAAAAAGCTGCATAATTTCACGCTTGTGCATCAGCAGTCTGCGCGGACGGATGGGATCTTTATTAAAAATATTTCCTTTTTCATAAGGGCTGATGTGCATTTGCTGTACAAAAAGCTCACCGCCCTTGACAGTGCACCATGCATCCTTCAGATTAAGCGTACCCTGCCGAATGGATTTGACCTCAGTACCAGACAGTTCAATGCCTGCCTCATAAGTATCAATTACAAAGTATTCATGATAGGCATTGCGATTTTTTGCTGCGATTTTAATGCCGATATCTGCCATTGAGATCACCTCCAGAATAAACATCGTTATTCTACCACATTTTTGCTGAATTGAAAAGGGAAAGAACACAGGTTTCTGATTTCGGCGGCAAAAAATGCCATGGATGCCGGTATTGCTGCTTTGCGATTCTTGTGCTACAATAAACGAACAAATGTTCGTTTATTGTGAGGGGAGAAAATGGACAGAATCATTCTGCATGCGGATATGAACTGCTTTTATGCCAGTGTGGAGATTGCATGTGACCCATCGTTGCGAGGAAAACCGCTTGCGGTTGCAGGGGATGCGGAAAAGCGGCATGGTATTATCCTGACTAAGACTTATGAGGCAAAACGCTGTGGTGTTCAGACGGGGCAGCCGATTTGGCAGGCGCTTCGGTGCTGTCCGGAGCTGATTTTGAAATCGCCGGATTTTGAAAAATATGCACAGTATTCAAAAAAGGTACGGCGAATCTTACAGGATTATACCGATCAAGTTGAGCCGTTTGGATTGGATGAGTGCTGGCTGGATGTGACGGGCAGCGTGCAGCTGCTGGGTACCGGACGGGAAATTGCAGATAAAATTCGCCGCCGAATTTGGGAGGAGCTGCAGATTACCGCTTCCGTCGGCGTTAGTTTTAATAAGGTGTTTGCAAAACTTGGAAGCGACTATCGTAAACCGGATGCAACAACAGAATTTACCAGGGAAAATTTTCGGGAGAAAATCTGGCCGCTTCCGGTGGAGAGCCTGCTCTATGTCGGACGGGCGACGGCTACGAAGCTGAACAATCGCGGAATTCGGACGATTGGGCAGTTGGCCAACACGGAACCGGAATTTTTATCACAGCTGTTGGGCGTCAATGGGCGAATGCTGTGGGAATTTGCAAATGGAATGGACGCTGCGCGAGTAATGCCTTATTATGAAAAGCTGCTGCCAAAATCTATTGGAAACAGTACGACAACACCACGGGATTTGGTTTGTGACCAGGATGTACGGATTACGATGCGGCTGCTTTGCGAAAGCGTTGCGATGCGGCTGCGGAAGCAGGAAAGCCGGTGCAAGGTGGTTCAGATCTGGCTGCGGGATGCGAACCTGCACAGCAAGGAGAAGCAGGTGCGGCTTCCGTTTCCGACGAACAGTTCCGACGATTTGCTGAAAGCGGCATGGCTTCTTTACCTTGGCTGCAAAGACAAAACTCCATTGCGGAGCGTTGGCGTCCGGGCTGTGGAGCTGGAGCCGATTTCAGCGGAACAGAAATCCTTTTTGCCAGAGGAGCAGCAGGCCATGCGGCGGGAACAACTGGAACGGACATTGGATCGCGTCCGCGGACGCTATGGGTTCCATTCTGTCTGTCGTGCACTGCTGCTGCGGGATCCACAGCTGAGTGATCTGGATCCGGAACAAGATCACCTGGTGCATCCGCAAATTCCCAAATTAAACAGGTAAAAAAACACTCGCGCGGCGAGTGTTTTTTTCTTGCAAGAGGGATTGACATTTGAGAATCTGTTGCTATAATGAACATATGAACAGATGTTAATATAAGGAGGTGGGGATATGCTCCCGGAAGAAGAACAGGTTTGTCATCCTGATCAGGTAAAGGCAGCGGCACAGGAACTGCCACCGGAAGAGACCTTGTTTGATCTGGCAGAACTGTTTAAGATTTTCGGTGATTCTACAAGAATCAAAATTTTGTATGTGCTTTTTGAGTCTGAGATGTGTGTATGCGATATTGCGGAGGTATTGAACATGAGCCAATCTGCAATTTCACACCAGCTCCGGACAATTAAGCAGGCAAGATTGGTTAAAAACCGCCGCGAAGGAAAAACCATTTATTATTCGCTGGCCGATGAACATGTAAAAACCATCATCGGTATGGCAATCGAACATTTGGAGGAATGAAATTATGAAAAAGAAATTCAAACTGGAGAACCTGGATTGTGCAAACTGCGCTGCAAAAATGGAAGACGCGATTCGTAAAATTGACGGCGTTACAGATGCAACCGTGAGCTTCCTGATGCAGAAAATGACGCTGGAAGCGCCGGATGACCGCTTTGATCAGGTGCTGCAGGAAGCGGTTGCTGTCTGCAAAAAGGTGGAGCCGGATTGCACTGTCGTCCTGTAACGGAGGCGTTATGGGATGAATGCAAATCAGAAAAAGCTGCGGCTGAGAATTCTGATTTCGTTTGCACTTTTCTTGCTGGCCGCAGTACTGGAGCATGCGGCAATTGTGGAGAATCAAATCTTGCTTCTGCTGTGCTATTTGATCCCTTATGGGCTTGTGGGCTATGATATTGTGCGCAAAGCCATTCTTGGAATTGGTCACGGGCAGATGCTGGATGAGAATTTCCTAATGCTCATTGCTACGATCGGTGCGTTTGCCACAAACAAGTGGAGCGAAGCAGTGGCAGTTATGCTGTTTTACCAGATTGGTGAATTGTTTCAGAGTATTGCGGTGGAGCGTTCCCGGAAATCGATCAGTGATCTGATGGATATTTGCCCGGAGTATGCCAATGTAGAACGCAACGGCGCACTGGAACAGGTAGACCCGGATGAGGTCTCTGTTGGCGAAACGATTGTCATCAAACCCGGTGAACGGGTACCGCTGGATGGCACAGTCCTGGAGGGAAACTCTTCCGTCGATACTTCAGCACTGACGGGTGAATCGGTTCCGCGTGAGATTCATGTAGGCGATGACATTGTCAGTGGCTGCATTAACGGCAGCGGATTGCTCCGCGTGCAGACAACACGGGAATTTGAAGACTCCATGGTTGCAAAGATTTTGGAGCTGGTAGAGAACTCGGCCGAAAAGAAGGCCAAGACGGAGAACTTCATCACGCGGTTTGCGCGAATTTATACGCCGTTGGTTGTTGCGGCTGCTGTATTGCTTGCAGTAATTCCGCCGCTGCTGGGACAGAGCTGGAGCGTTTGGATCCACCGCGCATGTACATTCCTGGTTATTTCCTGCCCCTGTGCGTTGGTGATTTCGATCCCGCTTGGATTCTTCAGCGGAATTGGCGCAGCATCCCGGCAGGGTGTGCTGATTAAAGGCGGCAATGATCTGGAACGGCTCGCGCAGCTCGGAGTCCTAGTGTTTGATAAGACTGGTACGCTGACAGAGGGTGTATTCCGGGTGACTGCGTTGCATCCAGTTGGTGTTTCGGAAGAAACCCTGCTGGAACTGGCGGCATTGGCAGAATCGTATTCCGATCATCCGATTGCAAAATCGGTACGGGAAGCATGGGATCGTCCGATGGATCTGGAACGAGTGAAAAACATCGAAGAAGTGGCTGGACATGGTGTCCGTGCACAGATTGATGGCACTACCGTCTTGGCTGGCAATCACAGACTGATCGAGCAGGCTGGAATTACAGATTTGCTGAAAGTCTCTGGTACAGCACTGCACTTAGCACGCGATGGTGTGTATCTCGGCTGTATTGTAATTTCGGATGTTGTAAAACAGAATGCAAAATCCGCATTGTCGGCGCTGCACGCGGCCGGTATTCAGAAAACAGTCATGCTGACTGGTGACCACACCTCGGTTGCAGAACAGATCGCGGCGGAGGTTGGTATTGACGAGGTTCATGCAGAACTGCTGCCGAGTGATAAAGTCTCTATTGTGGAAAAATTGATTGACGAAGCGGATGGACGCTATCAGGT
>CAKTFW010000020.1 GCA_934561175.1 uncultured Oscillospiraceae bacterium | reverse complement strand
GACCTGTCCTATATGACCTATGCGCCGATTTTGTATATCTCGGCATTGACGGGCCAACGCGTGAATAAGCTCTTTGAACTGATTAACTATGTGGCAGATCAAAACGCGATGCGAATTACCACGGGTATGCTGAACTCAATCCTAGCCGACGCTACGGCCAGAGTACAGCCGCCTACGGACAAGGGCCGTCGGCTGAAAATCTACTATATGACGCAGGCGGGCGTAAAGCCGCCGCATTTTGTCCTGTTTTGTAATGATGCAAAACTGTTCCATTTCTCTTATCAGCGGTATTTGGAAAACCAGATTCGGGCGGTATTTGGACTGGATGGCACGCCGATCAAAATGACAATTCGGCAGAAGGGAGAAGAGTGATATGCAGGCGGCGCTGATTGCTTTGACAATTGTACTGGGCTATCTGTTCGGCGGCCTGAATGGTGCGATTATTATCTCCCGCTGCTGTGCGCATGAGGATGTACGAAAAAAGGGAAGCGGCAATGCCGGCTTGACCAATTTTCACCGCAATTATGGTGGCGGCGGCTCGTTGCTGGTGATTTTGGTTGATGTACTGAAGACAGTTGCTGCCTGCCTGCTTGGCAGCTGGCTGATGGGGCGCTATGGATTGGCGGATACCGGACGGATGCTTGCCGGCGTGGCCTGTATGGTGGGGCACATGTTCCCGGTGTATTTTGGCTTTCAGGGCGGTAAGGGAATCCTGTGCGGCGCAGCGCTTGCAGCTACTATGGATGTTCGGGCATTTGCGGTTGTATTTGGAATTTTCCTGGTTGTGGTGATTCTGACCCGATACATATCGCTCGGTTCGATTCTGGCTGCATGTTCGTTCCCCTTTGCGTTTGCGTGGGCTTTTCCCGAAAACTGGGCGGTGATTGGCATGGCGGCGGGTGTTGCTGCATTGACGATTTGGATGCACCGTGGCAATATCAGCCGTCTGGTGCATGGTAATGAGCGAAAATTCCATTTGAAAAAGACGAAGGGGGAAGAGTAATCATGGAAATTGTAGTGTTCGGCAGTGGAGGCTGGGGTACGGCGTTAGCAGTGCTGCTGCATCAGAATGGCCATCAGGTAACGCTTTGGTCGTATTCCAAAGAAGAATCAGATCGCCTGCGGGAAACGCGGGAAAATCCGCTGCTGAAGGGCGTGCCGCTTCCGGAGCTGCGATTTACAAGTGATCCTGCTTGCGTGGCAGGAAAAAAACTGGTTGTGATGGCGTCCCCTTCTTTTGCAGTGCGTTCAACAGCGGAATTGGTTAAACCGCATCTAGATCCAGATGCGATTCTGGTATCGGTGGCAAAGGGAATTGAGCCGGGAACTTCGCTGCGGATGTCACAGGTGCTTTCCGAGGTGACAGGGCATACCATTGCGGTTCTTTCCGGCCCGTCCCATGCGGAAGAGGTTGGACGCAATATCCCGACTGGCTGTGTCGCGGCCTGCGAAAACCGCGCGGTTGCAGAACTGGTGCAGGATACCTTTATGAATAATCGTTTCCGGGTTTATTCCAGCTCGGATGTAATTGGCGTAGAATTGGGTGCAGCACTGAAAAATGTTATTGCACTTTGCGCCGGGATTTGTGATGGAATGAAATTTGGCGACAATACAAAGGCATTGTTGATGACTCGTGGCCTGACGGAGACGGCACGGCTTGGTATGGCGCTGGGGGCACGGGAGAACACCTTTGCCGGTCTTGCGGGCGTTGGCGACTTGATTGTTACCTGCACTTCGATGCACTCCCGCAATCGCAGAGCCGGCATTTTGATCGGACAGGGGCGGACACCACAGGAAGCAATGAAAGAGGTCGGCGCTGTGGTAGAAGGTTACTATGCAACGAAATCTGCAATTGAACTGGCGGACAAAACCGGCGTGGAAATGCCAATTACGCGTGCGGCTTATGCGGTACTTTATGAGAATGAGTCGCCACAGGAGATGGTGCAGAGCTTGATGACACGAGATAAGACCTCGGAGATTCATGCAGTGGAGGACTCTGGCTGGAAATAAAAAGGCGGCGCCTGTTTTGGTGCCGCCTTTTTCTTTTTATGGTTTGTTGGAGCACAGGGAGAAAAAGGAAAAAGCCAGCTGCTTTCGCAACTGGCTTTTTGTGGATGTCAATTAGACAGCACGGGTAACCTTGCCGGAACGCAGGCACCGCGTGCAGGCATACACATGGCACGGAGTACCATTGACGATGGCCTTAACACGCTTCACATTCGGCTTCCACATACGATTGGAACGACGGTGGGAATGGGAGACCTTGATACCAAAGGTAACGCCCTTGTCGCAGAAATCACATTTCGCCATTGGCTGCACCTCCTTGCCGTGGAAAAATTTTAAGATAACGCAAAAAGCGCCGACCACTATTATATGGGATGGAATGCAAAAAAGCAAGAGGAAATTTCGGCTTTTTTAGTTTTTTTCATTGGCGGTTGCCAAATGTAAGGTGGAGGGATATAATGGGGCTAAACGAATTTTGAAGTCGAATGATCGACTCGGCGAGGGTGAGCATAGATGATGGAACAGACTTACTGCGTGCCGCTGCATAAGCTGGCGGAGGAATTTGACCTGACGCCGATTTATCAGGCGCCGGACTATAACCGTATCCAGATTATGGCGGTGGATTTAAACCGTGCGGGTCTTCAGCTTTCCGGATTTTTTGAATATTTTGAGCCCATGCGCATTCAGATTATCGGATTGGTAGAGACGACTTATTTGCAAGAGCTGACCCATGAACAACGCCTGATTGCATTTGACCGGTATTTCAACTTTAAAATGCCGGCGCTGATTATTGCGCGGGATCTTCAGCCGCTGGATGAATGCCTGAAAATGGCAAAAAAGCATGGTGTTACAGTCCTGAAATCGACCCGCACGACATCGGAGACGATGTCGATGATGATGGCGGCGCTGCGGATGTATCTGGCACCGCGCATTACCCGCCACGGTGTACTGGTGGATGTCTATGGCGAGGGATTGCTGCTGCTGGGCGAGAGCGGTGTTGGTAAGAGCGAAGCGGCAGTAGAGCTGATCAAGCGTGGCCACCGCCTGATTGCGGATGATGCAGTAGAAATCCGCAAGATTTCCGAAAAACAGCTGGTTGGAGAAGCACCGGAGCTGATCCGCCACTATATGGAGATTCGCGGTATTGGTGTGACCAATGTCGCAAAGCTGTTTGGTATGGGTGCGGTCAAAGAAAGCTCCAACATTGATCTGGTCA
The DNA here is from genome assembly GCA_934561175.1 of uncultured Oscillospiraceae bacterium. Taxonomy (GTDB): domain Bacteria; phylum Bacillota; class Clostridia; order Oscillospirales; family Oscillospiraceae; genus CAKTFW01. The sequence continues at coordinate 21,459 of CAKTFW010000020.1, read as the reverse complement.
TCAATATTGAGCCGTGGAGCGATGAGGAATTTTATGATCGTCTGGGCTTGGAAGATCATATGACGGACATCCTGGGGGTTCAGGTTCCGTGCCTGACGATTCCAGTGAAGCCTGGCCGAAACCTGGCGGTGATTGTCGAGGTCGCGGCAATGAATAACCGCCAGAAAAAGATGGGATATAATCCGGCGCGGGAATTTACCGATCAGCTAAACCATTATATGGATGCGTCGATGTGACGAGAAAACCCGGTGGGAATTGCTTTGGATTCCTGCCGGGTTTTCTGCTTTTTCCGTATTCTATTTTCTGGAATTCTCTGCTATAATGAGCGTATAAAATTTATCCACCCGGAGGCGTTTATGAACTGGATTTCTGAATTGTCTGCAAGGATTCAGCGAGAATATCCCCCAATGCGGCTGCAGCAGTGTGTGCCACTGGCAGAGCACACTTCATTTCGGATCGGCGGACCGGCTGCACTGATGGCGAGTCCAACTACGCCGGAAGAACTGGCGGCGCTTTGCACAGCGGCTGCTGCGTTGCGGGTGCGAACGGTGATTCTGGGCGCGGGAACCAATGTTTTGGCACCGGATGAAGGGTTGGACGCACTGGTTATTTTGACAAAACCGGGACTTAGTGCAATCGTGATGGAGAACGGCATCCTCCGCGCCGGATGCGGCACGACGCTGGCACAAGCGGCGCTGTATGCCCAAAGCCACGGCTATAAAGGACTGGAATTTGCCCATGGAATTCCGGGCACCGTTGGCGGCGGCGTTTTGATGAATGCTGGTGCCTATGGCGGCGAAATGCGTGATGTGGTGCGTCAGGTGCGCGCATTGCTGCCGGATGGTACGATCGGAAACTTTTCGGGAGCGGCGCTGCAGTTTGGCTATCGGCAGAGTGTTTTTCAAAAGAATGCTGCAGTAATTCTGGAGGTGGAATTTTCGTTGGAATCGGATGAACCGGCGGCAATTCTGGAGCGGATGCAGGTACTGCGGGCAAAGCGCGCGGCATCCCAACCGTTGGAATATCCGTCGGCAGGCAGCACCTTTAAGCGCCCCCAAATCGGCTATGCTGCTGCGCTGATTGATCAGGCGGGGCTAAAAGGACTGCAGATTGGTGGTGCGCAGGTTTCTGAAAAACATGCTGGCTTTGTGATTAATCGCGGTGGCGCAACTGCAGCAGATGTCAAGCAGCTGATGGCAGAGGTACAGTGCCGTGTTTTTGCGAAAAGTGGAGTGCAGCTGGAGCCGGAAGTGCTGATGCTGTAATACGGAAGGAGATGCGCGTTATGCAATTTTTGATTGTTTCCGGACTATCTGGTGCGGGCAAGAGCCGAACAGCCTCGACACTGGAGGATCTTGGCTTTTACTGTGTTGATAATATGCCGACAGATTTGATTCCGCAGTTTGCCAGACTCTGTCTTGCGACGAAGGGACGCTATGAAAAAGTGGCGCTGGTTACAGATGTCCGGGGCGGGCTGACCTTTGACGGGTTATTTAAGGCGCTGGATGAGCTGGACCAGATGGGCTGCCAGTATTCGATTGTTTTTGTGGAAGCCTCGAATGAGGAGATTATCCGTCGATTTAAGGAAACACGCAGAATGCACCCGTTGACCAAGGATGGGACGCTGCTGCTTGACGCAGTGGAGCGGGAACGGAAGCTTCTGGCTCCAATTCGTAATCGGGCGGCGGTGATTGCAGACACCACGGGCATGACGCTGGCGGGGCTGCGGAACCTGTTGATTCGCAATTTTGCGGGAAATTTGAAGGACAGGTCGATGTCGGTCAATGTGATTTCGTTCGGTTTCAAATATGGCCTTCCGCTGGATGCGGATCTGGTCTTTGATGTGCGCTTTTTGCCGAATCCCTATTATATTGCGGATCTCAAAGAGAAGACGGGCCTGGAAGATGCGGTGCGGGAATTTATTTTCTCTTATCAGCAGAGCCGGGATTATCTGGAAAAGGTAGAGGACCTGCTGGCCTATTCGCTTCCGCTCTACATGGAAGAGGGAAAGAACAATATTGTAATCGCGGTCGGATGCACGGGCGGTCGTCACCGCAGTGTTGCCGTTGCAAAGGCGATTGGAGACTTTGTGGCGAAAAAAGGCTATGTCACGGTCATCAGTCACCGGGATATGGGGCGGCGCTGAAGCGAAGGAGGAGACGGAATGCCGGAAGGCAAGGAATCAATTCGACTTTATGTGCCGGGGCGCAGCAATCCACGGGTTGTGGTGTTGGGCGGAGGTCACGGCTTGGCCAATATGCTGCGCGGGCTAAAGGCCTATACAAAAAATATCACAGCGATTGTTTCTGTGGCGGACGATGGCGGCGGAAGCGGAATTCTGCGGAAGGACCTTGGCATTTTGCCGCCGGGCGATATCCGAAATTGCATTTTAGCGCTGGCAAACGCAGAGCCGACGATGGAAGAGCTGATCGACTACCGGTTTGAGGGTGGCCAGCTTGCCGGACAGAGCTTTGGAAACCTATTTCTGGCGGCGTTGAACGGAATTTCTGATACCTTTGACCAGGCGGTGCGCCGGATGGGCGAGGTTCTGGCGATCACAGGGCGGGTATTGCCGGTGACGAATCAGGATGTCCACCTGGAGGCTGAATTTGAGAATGGTGTCCGAGTGCTGGGCGAAAGTAAAATCTTTCGGGTCAAAAAGGAAACGGATGCCAGAATCCGCCGGATTCGATTGGTACCGGACCGACCGCAGGCGCTGCCGGAGAGCCTGGAAGCGATCGAACAAGCGGATTTGGTTGTTTTGGGGCCGGGAAGCCTGTATACCAGTGTACTCCCTAATTTGCTGGTGCCTGGCGTGACGGATGCAATGGGCAGATCCGGCGCGCTGAAAGTGTTGGCCATGAATCTGATGACGCAGGATGGCGAAACGGAGAATTATACGGGGGCGGACCATGTCCGTGCGTTGATGGAACACTGTGGAAAAAATCTGGTAGATGTCTGTGTAGCAAATAATGCGCCGATTGATCCGGAAGTGCAGGCACTTTATCGTCGGGAAGGTGCAGAGCCGATTGATCTGCGGCGGGAGGAAATTGAGGCCATGGGGATTGCAGTGCGAGAATTTCCTCTGGCAGACGATGGCACCTTTGCGCGGCATGCTCCGCTGAAGCTTGCACAGGCGCTGATGAGCGTGCTGCAGGAATTTCGATAAATAATTGATGTGTTAAGGAGGCGGCAGAATGTCGTTTTCGGGAAATACCAAGGCGGAACTATGCCGCCTGCCGATCAACCGGCACTGCTGCGCGCTGGCGGAAAGTTACGGTGTGCTGCTTTACAATAATACTTTCAATGCGGAAATGATCAAGATCATTACGGAAAGCCGAGAGTTTGCCCAGCGGCTGCCGAAGCTGTTTCGCAAAGCGTTTGGGCTGGAATTTGATTTACTGCCGGAGGACAAGCCAGGAAAATTGACACTGGTGATCACGGATGCACAGAAAATTTGCCGGATTTTTGAGGCCTATGGCTATACGCCAAAGTCCAGTCTGGCGCTGCATGTCAATTTGGGTGTGCTGGAAGAGGAGTGCTGCAGGCTTTCATTTCTGCGGGGGGCTTTTTTGGCAGGAGGCTCCGTCACGGACCCGGAAAAGCGATATCATCTGGAAATTACTACTTCTCATTTTTCTGTCAGTCGGGAGACCTATGCACTGATGCGGGAGCTGGAATTTCAGCCGAAAGATACAGTGCGGGGAGGCAACAGTGTGCTCTATTTCAAACAGAGTAACTATATTGAAGATTTTTTGACGCTGATTGGTGCGCCGGTTTGTGCGATGGGGATCATGGAAGCCAAGGTGGAGAAAGATTTGCGGAATGGCGTCAATCGGCGAGTGAACTGCGAGACTGCAAATCTGACAAAGGTAGTCGATGCTGCACAGGAGCAGCTGGCTGCGATTCGGCAGCTGGAACGCAGCGGTGTTTTGCAGGAATTGCCGGCTAAGTTACAGCAGACAGCGGCGCTGCGTATGGCATATCCGGAGGCCACGCTGCAGGAGCTGGCAGAAATGACGGAACCGCCGCTCACAAAATCGGCGATGAACCACCGGATGCGAAAACTGATTGCCGAAGCACAGAAGGGGGAGCAGTGAGATGGCGTTTGTTCATTTACATGTCCATACGGAATTTAGCTTGCTGGATGGCGCCTGCCGAATCTCCCGCCTGATGGAGCGGGTAAAAGAATTAGGACAAGACACAATCGCGATTACCGACCATGGCGCGATGTATGGCTGTGTGGATTTTTATAAAGCGGCGAAAAAAGCTGGAATTAAACCGATTATCGGCTGTGAGGTCTATGTTGCGCCCCGTTCCCGGCATGACCGTGTGCATGGCGTCGACAATGAAAGCCGGCATTTGGTGCTGCTGTGTAAGGATGAAACTGGGTATCGGAACCTCAGCTATATGGTATCCCAAAGCTTCCTGGATGGTTTCTATGGAAAACCGCGGATTGATCTGGAACTTCTTGCATCACACACAGAGGGACTGATTGGCCTGTCAGCTTGTTTGGCAGGCGAAGTCCCGCGCCTTCTGGCAGCGAATGATTACGAAGGGGCAAAGGCCGCGGCGCTGCGGTTTTCTGCAATGTTTGGTCCGGACAATTTTTATCTGGAGCTGCAGGATCATGGAATTGAGCTGCAAAATCAGGTGAATCAGGGAATCTTGCGGCTGGCGCGTGAGACGGGACTGCCATTGGTAGTTACCAATGACGCCCATTATCTGCGCAAGGAAGAGGCGGTTTTGCAGGATGTTCTGATGTGTATCCAGATGGGAAAAACGGTGGATGATCCGGATCGGATGCGTTTTGAAACGACGGAATTTTATCTCAAGAGCGAGGATGAGATGCGTGCGCTGTTTCCCAATCTGGAGGAAGCACTGGAGAATACGGCGCGGATTGCCGAGCGGTGCAATGTCGAATTTGAATTTGGGCATTATCACCTGCCGGAGTTTCATGTGCCGGAGGGCTATACCAACTGGACCTATTTTGAAGAGCTGTGTTGGGAAGGGTTTGCGGAACGCTATCCAGATGCGCCGGAAAAGGACAGAATGCAGCTGGATTATGAGATGAAAATGATCCGGAAGATGGGATATGTGGACTATTTCCTGATTGTTTCCGACTTCGTTGCATTTGCGCGGCGTGCGAAAATTCCAGTCGGGCCCGGACGCGGCTCTGCGGCGGGCTCGCTTGTTTCGTATTGTCTGCATATTACTGATATTGACCCGGCGAAATACAGCTTGGTGTTTGAGCGATTCCTGAATCCGGAGCGCGTCAGTATGCCGGATATTGATATGGACTTTTGTGCGATTCGTCGTCCGGAAGTCATTGAATATGTCATGCAGAAATATGGCGCTGACCATGTTGCGCAGATTGTTACCTTTGGCACCATGGCAGCGCGTGGTGCGATCCGGGATGTCGGCCGTGCATTGAATTTTACCTATGCGGAAACGGATGTTGTGGCCAAGCTGGTGCCTACAACGCTGCACATTACATTGGATGAAGCACTGCGGGTGTCACCGCAGCTGAAGGAAATGTACGATGGCGATGAACGGGTTAAAAAACTGATTGATACTGCCCGCGCGCTGGAGGGAATGCCGCGAAATACCTCTACGCATGCGGCAGGTGTAGTCATTACGGCACGACCGGTGTATGACTATGTGCCGCTGGCCCGGAATGATGATACGATCGTCACACAGTACACGATGACGACGCTGGAAGAGTTGGGCCTTTTGAAGATGGACTTTCTGGGGCTGCGCAACCTGACCATCATTGACGATGCAGAGAAGGAAATTCGGAAGACGGTTCCGGATTTTTCAGTTGCGCAGGTACCGGAGGACGATGCGGAGACTTTCCGGATGCTTTCGGAAGGGCGTACGAGCGGCGTATTCCAGCTGGAATCGGCGGGCATTACAGCGGTCTGTGTCGGAATGAAGCCGCAGTCCATCGAAGATATGACGGCAATCGTGGCGCTCTATCGGCCAGGTCCAATGGACTCTATCTCGAAATTTATTGCCAGCAAGCATAATCCGAAAGCAATTCGCTACCGGACACCAGAGCTGGAACCGATTCTGGCGGTTACATATGGCTGTATGGTCTACCAGGAACAGGTCATTGAAATTTTCCGCAAGCTGGCGGGTTATACGCTGGGGCAGGCGGATAATATGCGCCGCGCAATTTCCAAAAAAAAGCAGGATGTGATTTTGAAAGAGCGGCAGGCGTTTGTCTATGGGGATCCGGAGCGCGGAATTCCTGGTGCGGTGGCAAACGGCGTGGCAGAGGATGCGGCGAATGCGCTCTACGATGAAATTTTGGATTTTGCAAATTATGCGTTTAATAAAGCGCATGCAGTTTCTTATGCAAAGGTCAGTTATGAGACGGCATACCTGAAGTGTCACTATCCAAAGCAATATATGGCGGCATTGATGACCTCGGTTCTGGATAACTCAATCAAGGTCTCGGAGTACATTGCTGCCTGCAAAGAAATGAATATTGCTGTCCTGCCGCCGGATATCAATGAGTCCAACGATGGCTTTACGGTGGTGCCGGAGGGAATTCGCTTTGGCCTGGCGGCGGTTAAAAATATCGGAAAAGGATTTATCCAAAAGGTAATGGCAGAGCGCACAGCGGGCGGTCCCTACCAGAGTCTGGAGGATTTCTGCGACCGAATGCTGGGAACCGATCTGAACAAGCGCGCACTGGAAAATCTGATTAAGTGCGGGGCAATGGACTGCTTCGGCTTGTTCCGGAGCCAGATGCTGCAGGTTTATGAGTTGATTTTGGATGCAGCTGCCGATGTGCGGCGGAAAAATGTGGAAGGGCAGACCTCGCTGTTCGATTTGGCAGTAGAGGAAGAGACCCCGAAGAGTCATATCCCGATTCCCAATATTCCGGAATTGAGCCGGCGCGACCGCATGATGATGGAGAAGGAAACGACGGGGTTATATTTATCTGGCCACCCAATGGATGAATACCGGGATGCAGTACGCCGGGCGCACGCGGTGCCGATGGGGCAGATCTTGGAGGATTTTGCAGAAGAGGGCGGCCCCCACCGCTTCCACGACGACCAGCAGGTGACGATTGCAGGCGTGGTACAGCGCATGAAAATGAAGACGACCAAAAACAATTCGATGATGGCCTATGTCACCCTGGAGGATGACACGGCGGCAATGGAATTGTTGGCGTTTTCCAGTACGCTGTCAAGAAGCGGCAGCTATCTGCAGGAAAATCAGGCAATTGTGGTTCAGGGGCGGATTTCGGTTCGCGATGAGAAAGAGCCGCAGCTGATTTTGAACAGTGCCCGGCCGCTGGCAGATTTTGAGGGGGAAGCTGTGGCGGCAATGCCAACCAATGGCACGCTTTACCTGAAGATTCCGTCTGAAGAAAGCCTGGAATTTCAAAAGACGAAGGCAATCCTGAATATGTTTCCAGGGAGCAACCGCGTCGTTGTGGTTGCGGCAGATACGCGGGTGAGACGCGGGACGCAGTGTATGCTGGATCAGGGGATGGTACAGGAGCTTCGGCGGCTGCTGGGCGAGATGTGCGTCGTAATAAAATAGCTACACATTCGTAATCAAATATGCTATAATAATACGACTGTTTCCAAGGTGATTTGAGGAAAGAAGGTGACTGCCTGTGCGCAAACGCATAAAAATTCTGGGACTGATGCTGTTGCTGTCCGTTCTGCTGTCCGGATGCTTTTTCCGGTCTGTAGATGAACTGTATTGTCTGCCGCAGCAGTCAGAGGAGTATAATGATCTGCAGACTGCAATCAATCTGGCCCTTTCACAAAATAACGCGAATTATAGCGGGCCGATCTCCGGCAGTAACCAGCAGGCAGTACAGCTGGTGGATTTAGATGGAGACGGTACGGATGAAGCGATTGCATTTCTGAAAGCGGCTGGGGACAATCCGCTGAAAATTGCAATTTTCAAACGGACCGGTGAAAATTATGAGAATGTTGCGACAATTGAAAACGCCGGCAGCGCATTCAGCAGTGTAGAATACCTGCAGCTTGATGATAAACCGGGAATGGAGATCCTGGTTGGCCGACAGGTTGGCGATCAGGTTCTGCAATCACTTGGCGCGTACACGCTGCAAGAGAATCACATTGTAGAGCTGATGAGCACAAACTATAGTGAGTACACCACGGCGGATCTTGATAACAACGGTTTGAGCGAGGTTGTGGTGCTGCGCTTTGATTCAGAAGAGCACACCGGTGTTGTGGAGCGCTTTTGCTATCGCGACGGACAACTGGAACGGGATCCGGAAGTACTGATGTCTACCAGCATTGGCTCCATTAAACGGATTATTACCGGAAAACTGCAGGAGAATGTACCGGCGGTGTTTGTCGCGAGCCTCTATGAGGAGTCCAGTGTATTAACGGATATTTTTGCGCTTCGAAATGGTTGCTTGGCTAATATCACGGCATTGGCAGAGACAGGCACGGCGGCGGAGACAGTGCGAAATTATTTCGTCTATGCAACAGATATTGATGGAGACGGCTTAATGGAGCTGCCGCGGCCGGAACTGCTTTCATCCTATGGAACAGAGGGCGAAAATTACTGGACGATTACCTGGTACAATATGACGCTTAACGGTGAGACTGTGGACAAGATGACCACTTATCACAATTACTCTAGCGGCTGGTATGTGGTGCTGCCGGATGCGTGGAAAGGACATTTGATTGTTACGCGCGGCAATGAAGCGTCCGGCGTACTGGGATATGTGTTTTCCCATTGGGAAAATAACGAAGAAGCGCCCGAAGAACTTTTTACGATTTATGAGTTTTCGGGTATTGACCGAAATACGCTGGCAGAGGCTGATGGCAGGTTTTCGTTGGGAGAGCGGGGCGATATTACCTATGCGGCACATCTGGCGGAAACAGGGTGGGCTGCATCTGTGACAAAGACGGATCTGGCGGATTGGTTCCGATTCATCTATGTGGATTGGAATACCGGAGAGGTCCAATAAGTACCAAAATAGCACAAAGGAGTTAGCAGCAATGAAAAAGGTATTGATTCTGGAAGATGAAGTTTCGATCCGTAGTTTCGTTGTGATCAATTTAAAGCGAGCCGGATATGAGGCGATTGAGGCCGGAACCGGTATGGAGGCGCTGGAGCAGCTGAAGAAAAATCCGGATACCGGAGTGGCGATTTTGGACATCATGCTGCCGGATATTGATGGATTTGAAGTCTGCCGTAATATCCGTGCTACCAACAAACAGATTGGAATTATTATGTTAACTGCTCGCACGCAGGAAATGGACAAAGTGACTGGCCTGATGACTGGTGCCGACGATTATGTGACAAAGCCCTTTTCACCGGCAGAGCTGACGGCGCGGATCGATGCGCTCTATCGCCGCTTAGGAAGCTCCGGTGGTGTGGATGCAGAAGAAATTCAGCAGGGGCCATTTCTGCTGAACACCCGCAACCGGACGCTGGAGAAAAATGGAGAGCGGATCAAGCTTACACAGGTGGAATATGCCATTATGAAGCTCTTTATGCAAAATCCGGGACGGGCACTTTCCCGTGAAGATGTACTGACCTCGGTGTGGGGCCGCGATTACAGCGGAGAATTGAAAATTGTAGATGTCAATATCCGCAGGCTCCGGATTAAGATTGAAGATGACACGGCGAACCCGACCTATATCACCACGGTTTGGGGATTTGGCTACAAGTGGGGCGCTTGAGGCGTAGAACATAAACCTTAGAAAACAGTAGAGGAGGCGGAAGCATGAAGCGGTTGACGGGAATTCAAAAGCGATGGATCACCAATACACTCGGCGTTGTATTTGCGACGGTGTTCCTGGCGGTCGCAGTTGTTTCTATGACCATCTCTTACTATTATTATTCCAATATGCAGTCCGGACTTGAGACGAAAGCGCGGATTACAACCGATTTTTTTGGAACCTATATCAGTCAGAGCTATAACGACTATTATCAGTCCTGCATTACATTTGCAAAAACCTTTGAAGAAAAAAATACATTGGAGCTACAATTTATCCGGCCGTCCGGCCAGGTGGTAGCGTCTTCCTTTGGCCAGTGGGCTGGTCCTGCACCGGAGACAGACGACATCACCCGAGCAATTGAGACCAAAAAAATTGCGGTGTTTAACGGGACCAATCCCCAGACCGGAGAACATATTATGGCGGTTTCCAGCCCGATGCTCTATACCAATGGTGAAGTTATCGGTGTGCTGCGCTATGTGACGAGTCTGCGAAAGGTGGACCGGCAGATTATCCTGTGGGTTGTGATTGCAATTCTGGCTGGCGTGGCGATCATGCTGTTGGTCATCTTCAACGGGAAATTTTTCATTCGCTCTATTGTGAACCCTGTGAGCGAGATTACCGCGACTGCAAAGCGCATCGCTGCAGGCAGTTATGGCGTGCAGATTCAGAAAGCCTATGATGATGAGATCGGCGAGCTGGCGGATACCATCAATGATATGTCCATCAAAATTGGACAGAGTGAAAAAATGCAGTCGGAGTTTATCTCTTCTGTTTCCCATGAGCTGCGGACGCCGCTGACGGCGATCACAGGGTGGGGAGAGACACTTGTCTCGGCAGAGGAATTAAATCCGGCGGAGATTAAACGCGGCATTACTACGATCCTCAAAGAAACGCGGCGTCTGACCCGAATGGTGGAGGAGCTGCTGGACTTTACCAGAATCCAGGACGGCCGGTTCACACTGAATGTTGAAAAGTGTGATTTACGGGCGGAATTTGAGGATACCGTATTTATGTATGGAAATCGGCTGCGGCAGGAAGGAATTCAACTGGACTATCTGGACAATGATGAAGATATTCCGGAGATTTCCTGTGATCCTTCCCGGATGCGGCAGGTGTTCCTGAATATTTTGGACAATGCAGCCAAGCATGGCGGCAGTGAACGCATTACGGCATCCATCCATCGGGAGAGCCACGATGTGGTGGTACAGATTCGAGATTTTGGACCGGGGATTCCGGAAGCGGAGCTTCCCCATGTAAAATTGAAGTTTTATAAAGGCAGTTCGAAAGCGCGCGGAAGCGGTATCGGCCTCGCGGTCTGCGACGAAATTGTGACAATGCACGGCGGAAATCTGAATATTGAAAATGCAGATGGCGGCGGCGTCCTGGTCACGATTCGGCTGCCAATTGGCGATGAATAGAAAGGCAAAACGGCATGAAAGAATGTAAGGCAAATTCCTGCCAGGAAAAATTTAAGACAATGATTGGTGGACAGGCGCTGATCGAAGGTATTTATATGCGTGGCCCGGAGAAGCAGGCTATTGTGGTGCGCAGCCCGGAGGGACTGGTTACAAAAGTGGATCCGATTAAGGCCAGCAAGGATCGCCACCCGATTTTAGGATGGCCGCTGATCCGTGGCGTAGTGAATTTTGGCGCATCGATGGTTAATGGCGTCAAGGCACTGATGTTCTCCGCGGCATACTTTCCGGATGACGAACCAAGTGAGCCGTCCAAATTTGACCAGTGGATGGAGCGGCATTTCTCTTCGGAAAAAGTGGAACAGTTTGCGATTTATTTTGCAGTTTTAATGGGACTGGCATTTTCGATCGGAATGTTTTTCCTGCTGCCAACTTTTTTGGTAGGCCTGATTCCCAGCGTCCATGATGTAATGATTGTGCGGAATTTGTTGGAAGGCCTGGTAAAAATTGCAATTTTTCTGGGATATTTGATTTTGGTTTCCCAGATGAAAGATATGAGACGCGTGTTTTCCTACCACGGTGCGGAGCACAAGACAATCCGCTGCTATGAGGCGGGACTGCCGCTGACGGTGGAGAATGTACGGCCGATGACCAGATTGCATCCGCGCTGCGGCACCAGCTTTTTGTTTGTGGTGATTTTCCTCAGCATTCTTGTGGGAGCGTTGATCCAGGTGTCGAATACGGCGGCACGGATGGGTCTGCACCTGCTGATGCTGCCGGTGGTTGTAGCCATCAGCTATGAGATCAACCGTTTTGTCGGACGGCATGATAATTGGCTGACGCGTTTACTCACCAAACCGGGGATGTGGCTGCAGAACTTTACGACGAATGAGCCGGATGACTCGATGATAGAGGTTGGCATTGAAGCGCTGAAGCTGGTCATTCCGGAGCGAGAAGGTGCGGACAAGTGGTAAAAAAGTACGCGGATTTGTATCTGGATGCGCGCAAAGCGCTTTTGGATTACGATGGCGACAGTGCCGCATTGACGGCGCGGCAGCTTTTGTGTAAGGTTTCCGGGAAAACGCCGGAGGCACTGCTCCGTGATCGGGCGCTTTATGCTTCGGAGGAAATTGGCGCGGCGCTGGATGCGGCGGTTGCGCGGCATTTACAGGGCGAACCGCTGGCGTATATTTTGGGCGAGTGGGATTTTTATGGCATGACTCTGACGGTGACGCCAGATGTGTTGATCCCGCGGGATGACACGGTTGCAGTGACTGAGCTTGCAATCAAGCGGACCCTTTTCCTGGATGAGAATCCACGGGTATTGGATTTGTGCGCCGGCAGCGGTTGTATTGGCTTGGCGATTGCGAGGCGCGTTAAGGATGCGCGTGTAACGCTTGGTGAATATTCGCAGGCGGCGCTGAAGGTAGCGCGAAAAAATGTACAGGATCTTGGTTTGGGCGGTCGTGTCAGCTGTATGCAGATTGATGCACGGCAGCCTGCGGCACCATTTTTGGGGCAGTTTGACCTGATTGTTTCCAATCCGCCCTATGTAACGACGGCGGAGATGGAAAACTTGGAGCCTTCGGTGCGAGATTTTGAACCACACCTGGCACTGTGCGGTGGTGCGGATGGCCTGGATTTTTACCGGGCGATTGTTACGAATTTTACATCGGCACTGAAACCGGGCGGTTATCTGTGCTTTGAATTTGGCATGGGGCAGTATGATGCGGTTTGCCAGATCCTGACGGAGCACCAGTTTGAGATTGTACAATCGGCGGAAGATGCCGGCGGAATTCTGCGGGCAGTGCTTGCCCACGATTTACGGGAGGAAGAGAAACATGGCAACGAAAAAAGCGGTATATGAAGCGCCGGCGCCAGCGGAGAATAAGAAAAAAGCGCTGGAGACGGCGTTGGCGCAGATTGAAAAGAATTATGGCAAGGGTGCGGTAATGCGCTTGGGCGACAAGCCAGAGATGCAGGTGGATGCCATTCCGACAGGTTCGCTGGCATTGGATGCAGCCCTTGGAATCGGCGGCGTACCGCGCGGTCGGATTATTGAGATTTATGGACCGGAATCCTCTGGTAAAACCACGCTGGCGCTGCATATTTTAGCATCTGCACAGAAAATGGGCGGTGAGGTTGCATTTGTGGATGCAGAGCACGCACTGGATCCGGATTATGCAGCTGCGCTTGGTGTTGACATTGATTCCATGCTGGTTTCACAGCCGGATACCGGTGAGCAGGCACTGGAAATTACAGATGCACTGGTGCGCTCTGGCGCAGTAGATGCTATTGTTGTGGACTCGGTTGCTGCGCTGACACCGCGCGCAGAAATTGAGGGCGAGATGGGCGATGCATTTGTCGGCCTGCACGCCCGTCTGATGAGCCAAGCCCTGCGGAAGTTGGCCGGTTCGATTGCCAAGACAAATTGCGTAGTGATTTTCATCAATCAGATTCGTATGAAAATCGGTGTAATGTATGGCAACCCGGAGACGACAACCGGCGGTAATGCGCTGAAGTTTTACGCTTCTGTCCGAATGGATATTCGCCGAGTTGAAGCTATTAAAAATGGCTCGGAGATTATTGGCAACCGAACCAGAGCGAAGATTATTAAAAATAAAGTGGCACCTCCCTTCAAAGAAGCGTTTTTCGACATCATGTATGGTGAAGGTATTTCTAAGTATGGAGAGCTGGTGGATTTGGGCGTTGAGATGGACTTTATCCAAAAATCTGGCAGTTGGTTCTCTATGGGCGATGAGCGGATTGGCCAGGGACGCGACAGCGTGAAACAGTATCTGAAGGACAATCCGGATGTTACCGATGAGCTGGAGGCGAAAATCCGTGCAAAGCTGCTGGAGAATCGTACAGGTCAGACTGCGGCGGCAGCGGCATCTCAGGGCGTAGATGTGTCTGCGGACGACTTCGACGATGCAAATTAAGGCAATTCGCCAGACACGGAATCCGGATAAGCTGGATTTGATTTTTGAGGATGAGAGCAAGCTTCGGATTCTAGCGACGCTTGTGCCGGATCTTGGCCTCTATGCAAAAATGGAAGTGGATACGAACTTGCTTGCGCGGATCAGGGAGGCCAATGAACAGGCGTCTGCGAAGGTGCGAGCGGTGCGGATCGTTTCCGCATCTAATGTTTCGCAGGCGGAGCTGCGCCGCCGTTTGATTCAAAAGGGTGAAAATCCGGCCTATGCCGCGGAAGCTGTTGGATGGCTGGCGGATCTCGGTGCAGTGGATGACCAGAAGACGGCCAATCTGCTTGCACAGCGTGCAGCAGCAAAAGGTTACGGAAAGGCGCGGATCCGACAGGAGTTGTATCAAAAAGGAATTCCAAAAGAATTCTGGGATGCTGCAATGGAAGGCCTTCCGGAGCCGGATGATGCAATTGACCGCTTTTTACAGCAGAAACTGCGGGGCAGCGTACCGGACGAAAAGGAGAAAAAGCGGCTTACGGATGCGCTTTGCCGGCGTGGTCACCGCTGGAGCGACATTAAAGCGGCATGGGGCCGCTATCTGGAAAATCTTGACGAAGCATGGGAGGACTGAATATGCCAACCATTGGGATCATCTCGCTGGGGTGTGCCAAAAACCAGGTAAATGCCGAGCAGATGATGTATTTGCTGCAGCAGGCGGGCTATACGGTGACAGGGGAAACGGATGGCGCAGACGCAGTGATTATTAACACCTGTGGCTTTATCGATTCGGCAAAGTCGGAGGCGATTGCCAATATTTTGGAAATGGCAGGCTTGAAAGGCGAAGGCCGCGTGGGAAAAATCATTGTTACGGGGTGCCTGTCGGAACGCTATCAGACGCAGATTCGGCAGGAAATGCCGGAGGTTGATGCGGTACTGGGCTGCGGCAGCTATTTTTCAATTGTGGATACAGTTCGTCAAACACTGGCGGGCGAAATAGTGGAACGATTTGACGACATCGATGCACCCATTCCGGAAGTTGGACGGGTACTGAGCACGCCATCCTATTTTGCGTATTTAAAAATTGCAGAGGGTTGCGATAACCGGTGCAGCTATTGCGTGATTCCGTCTCTTCGGGGGCATTATCGCTCGCGGGGCATGGAGGAATTACTGACAGAGGCAAAAGCATTAGCGGCGGACGGCGTGAAAGAACTGATTGTAGTTGCGCAGGATACCAGCCGCTATGGTACGGATCTCTATGGGGAGAAACGGCTGCCGGAATTATTGCGGGCGCTCTGCCGGATTGATGGCCTGCATTGGGTGCGGGTACATTATCTGTATCCGGATGAGATTACAGACGAGCTAATTACGGTGCTGGCCGAAGAAAAGAAGATTGTGCCTTATCTGGATATTCCGATTCAGCATTGTAATGATACCATCTTGAAACGGATGAACCGCCGCGGCAACAAGCAGGAGCTGGAAGCGCTCTTTACAAAGCTGCGGCAGCGCATTCCAAACCTTGTGCTGCGCACCAGTATTATCACAGGTTTGCCGGGAGAGGGCGAGGCGGAGTTCGAAGAGCTGTGTCAATTCCTGAAAAAGTATCATCTGGAGCGCGTGGGTGCATTTGCATTTTGCCCGGAAGAAGGGACGCCGGCTGCCGCAATGGAGTATCCGGATGGCGAAATAGCGCAGCAGCGGGCAGAGATTCTGTCGGAGCTGCAGTCCCGGATTATGGACGAATATAACGCAAGTTGTATTGGCCAGACGATGAGTGTCCTGTGTGAGGGCTATGACCCGGAGACAGAGCGGTATTACGGACGAACCTATGCCGATTCGCCGGATATTGACGGTCGGGTGCTGTTCACAGTGCCGCAGGGAGCACGGCCCGGTACATTTTATCGCGTCCGAATTGAAGACGCGATAGATGGGGAGTTGACCGGTAGCGCACAGGAGGTTGAAGAAGAATGACAACGGCAAGTAAAATCACCTTGGCGCGCGTAGCGCTGATTCCTGTGTTTATGATTCTGCTGCTCCATGGCTGGATGATTGCGGCAGTTGTTGTGTTCATTGTTGCCAGCGTGACGGATTTTGTGGACGGGTATGTGGCACGCCATTATAATCAAGTCAGTGACTTTGGAAAATTTTTAGATCCGTTGGCAGACAAGCTTCTGGTGACAGCGGCGATGCTGGTCTTTGTGCAGTGGGGCAGAATGCCGTCTTGGGCGCTGATGATTGTACTGACACGCGAATTTGCAATTTCCGGCCTGCGTATGGTCGCCGCGACGAGTGGCAAGGTAATTGCGGCGGGGTGGTCGGGTAAAATCAAGACTGCATCAACAATGGTCTGTCTTTGCCTGATGATTGTGTTTTCTTTTAAGGTGTTGGATCAGGTATCCACGGCAATTATTGTTGTGACAACGGTTTATTCCGGCATTGAGTATTTTGCGAAGAACTGGAGTGTCCTCTGGCACAAGGGTTGACACCAATTCGAAACTCTGCTAATATACTGGCATTAAGTAAATATCGCGTAGATCGAAAAGAGTATCAAAGTGCGTCTGGCCCAAGAGAGCATCCGTCACCGGCTGAAAGCGGAAGCGGCGCGGCGCTTTGAGAAGTGCGTTCGGGAGCGAGGGGAGACCCCGTTGGCCGCGTTAAGGCTACAGCAAAAAATGAGAGTGGAACCGCGAGCAAAAGCCCGCCTCTTGTCAGACAAGGGGCGGGCTTTTTATGATTTGGGGGAGAGTTATGCGTTTTTTTGAAACCATCGAAGCGTACAAACGAAACGATCCGGCTGCACGGAACGGCCTGGAAATTGTATTACTGTACAATGGCTTTCATGCGACATTTTGGTATTGGATTGCCCATTGGTTATGGCAGCATCATTGCTGCTTTCTGGCGCGTATGATTTCACAGTTGACCAAGGCATGCACCGGCGTGGAAATCCATCCGGCGGCGACCATTGGGAGAAGATTTGTAATTGACCACGGAACGGGAATTGTTATCGGTGCGACGGCAGAGGTTGGCGATGACTGCCTGCTCTATCAGGGTGTGACACTGGGCGGCACCGGAAAGGATACAGGAAAGCGACACCCGACATTGGGTAATAATATCATGGTTGGCAGCGGAGCAAAGGTGCTGGGACCTTTTAAGGTTGGCGACAACTGTAGAATTGCAGCGAATTCCGTGGTGCTGCGTGAGGTTCCGCCCAATTGTACGGTAGTTGGTGTCCCTGGACGGATTGTGCGTCAGGGTGGCGAAAAATTGGATCATGTGCATACCCCGGATCCTGTGATGGACCGGATTGATCAACTGGAACAGAAAATTGCGATGTTGGAAGCAAAGCTGGAGGAGAAAGATTATGAAACTGTTTAATACAATGACACGGCAAAAGGAAGAGTTTGTTCCGATCACACCGGGTGAGGTAAAAATCTATACCTGTGGCCCGACGGTGTATAACTTTATTCATGTGGGCAATGCGCGCCCTATGATTATGTTTGACACGCTGCGCCGTTATTTGGAGTACCGTGGCTATCATGTCACCTATGTCCAGAATTTTACGGATGTGGATGACAAGATTATCAAGCGTGCGAATGAGGAGCATATCAGCGCCAAAGAGGTTGCAGAAAAATATATTCAGGAATACTTTGTAGATGCCCATGGCCTCGGTGTGCATGACGCAACCATCCATCCCAAGGCAACGGAGAATATTGACCAGATTATTGCGATGGTGCAGACGCTGGTTGACAAAGGCTATGCCTATCCGGTAGACGGGGATGTCTATTATCGCACTATGAAATTCAAGGATTATGGAAAGCTTTCCCATCAGCCGCTGGAAGATCTACAGGCCGGCGCACGCATTGCTGTGGGTGAGAAAAAAGAAGATCCGATGGATTTTGCGCTTTGGAAGGCTGCAAAGCCGGGTGAGCCTGCTTGGGAATCTCCGTGGGGCATGGGACGGCCTGGCTGGCACATTGAGTGTTCTGCAATGTCGAACCGCTATCTGGGTAAGACCATTGATATTCACTGCGGCGGCATGGATTTGCAGTTCCCGCACCATGAAAATGAAATCGCGCAGTCGGAAGCAGCGAATGGCTGTAAATTCGTCCATTATTGGATGCACAATGGATTCTTGAATATCGACAATCAGAAGATGTCCAAGTCTTTGGGCAATTTCTTTACAGTTCGAGAGGCTGCAGAGGCATATGGCTATGAGACAATTCGTTTCTTTATGCTGTCGGCGCAGTATCGCAGCCCGCTGAACTACTCGCGGGAATCTCTGACACAGGCACAGGCGGCACTGGAGCGGCTCTACACCGCGAAAGATAATCTGGATTTTTTGTGCGAAAACGGAGAAGACGGCAGCATGACGGAGATGGAACAGAAGGCGGCAGAGCAGCTGGGCAGCTTCCGGGAGCGCTTTGCTGCAGCGATGGACGACGATATGAATACCGCTGATGCTATGGGTGTTCTGTTTGAACTGGTTCGGACGATCAATACGGCGCTGGAAGGAAGACCGACGAAAGCGCTGGCAGAGGCATGCCGGAGCATTTTCACGGAGCTGACCAATGTAATGGGGCTGCTTTATGCACGGAAAAAAGATGATTTGAGCGAGAAAGTGGAAGCGTTGATTGCGGCGCGGCAGGCTGCACGCAAGGCAAAGAATTTTGCAGAGGCCGACCGCATTCGTGATGAACTAAAAACGATGGGTATTGAGCTGATGGATACGCCGCAAGGTGTGAAGTGGAAAAAAATCTAAGGAAAAGGGCGGCTGGGAAAATTCCTGGCCGCCCTTTTGCGGAATGGAAGAATGTGCTATAATAAATAAAATAATCTGGATTGTTGCGGCTATGCCGCAGAGAGAGGAATAAAACCCAATGAAATTGATGATTCTCGATGGCAACAGTGTGATTAACCGGGCTTATTACGGCATCCGGCCACTGACAACGAAGGATGGGTTATATACGCATGCGATTTTTGGCTTTTTGAATATTTTGCAGCGGATGCAGACAGAAGAGCAGCCGGATGCGCTCTGCGTGGCGTTTGATTTGCATGGACCGACTTTCCGGCACTTGCAGTACGACCAGTATAAAGCGACCCGACACGGAATGCCGGAGGAGTTGGCACAGCAGATGCCGGTGATGAAACAGGTACTTTCCGCTATGAATATTCCCATTTATGAATGCGCAGGATGGGAAGCGGATGATGTGATTGGTACGGTTGCCAGAATTTGTACAGAACAGCAATGGAACTGCGTGATCGTGACGGGCGATCGGGATGATTTGCAGCTGCTTGGCGAATATGTATCGGTGAAATATGTCTCGACCAAGGGCGGACAGAATAACACAGTCCTTTATGATACGGAGCGCTTTACAGAAGAGTATGGCTTTGCGCCGCAGCATCTGATTGACTTTAAGGCGCTGATGGGGGATTCTTCGGATAACATTCCGGGTGTACCAGGAGTGGGGCAGAAGACAGCAACGGAACTGCTCACAAAGTTTGCAACACTGGATGAAATTTATGCCAATTTGCCCGCAATACGGGAAACGGTGCGAAAGAAGCTGGAGAATGGCCGAGCGCTGGCAAAGCTTTCCTATGACCTGGCCACGATCCGGCAGGATGTGCCGATCTCGTTCCGGCCGGAAGAAAATCTGATTCGGGAACCGAATAAACCGGAATTATATGCGCTGTTCATGCGTCTGGAATTTTTGAAATTGATCGACCGGTATGATCTGCGGAACGACCAATCGTCTGCACCGGAGAGGGAGCTGGTGTTGAAACAGGTCAATCTGCTCCCACCTGCCGGAACGCCCTGTGCGGTTGCGTTTGACCAGAATATGACCCGCATTGCGGTTGCAACGGACAGCGGTGTCTGCTGCTTGCCGATGGATACCAATCGACTGCCCTGCGAACAGCTTCTGCGCTCGGATGCGCCAAAAGCCTGCTGTGATTTGCGGCAGCTGACCGGTGTGTTGCTGCAGCAGGGAATTCAGGGGGAAGGATTTGATTTTGATGCTGCACTGGCGGGCTATGTGCTCAATCCATCTGAGGGGGACTACAGCGTAGAGAAATTGGCGGTTGCGCATTTGGGACAGCAGATTGACGGAACTGACCCGGTTCAGGTGGCAGCAGCCCTATGGAGCCTGAAAAAAACACTGCTGCCCAGAATTGAGGCGGAGAATATGCTGCCACTCTACCGGGATGTGGAACTGCCGCTCTGCCAGGTCTTGGCGGAGATGACCCGTGTTGGCGTTGCAGTGGATCGCGAAGCGTTGGAAGCATTTTCGAAAATGCTCTCTGGCCGGGTCGAGGCTGTGCAGGAAGAAATCTTTCAGTTGGCCGGGGAAGCGTTTAATCTCAATTCGCCGAAGCAACTGGGCGAGATTCTCTTTGAGAAATTGGGGCTACCGGCAAAAAAGAAGACGCAGCGCGGCTGGTCGACGAGTGCTGAAGTGCTGGAGGGCCTGAAATATGGCCATCCGATTGTAGCGAAGATTTTGGATTATCGGATGCTTTCAAAATTGCACACGACCTATGCGGAGGGGCTTTTAAAGGTCATCGCCCGCGACGGGCGTATCCACACAACTTTTCAGAACACGGTTACAGCGACGGGGCGGCTGTCATCTACAGATCCCAATCTGCAGAATATTCCGGTTCGGACCGAGCTTGGCGGCGAATTCCGCAAGATGTTTGTACCACAACCGGGATGGCTGCTAGTAGATGCAGACTACAGCCAGATTGAATTGCGGGTGTTGGCGCACATTGCAGATGATGAAATTATGCGGAAAGCGTTCCAGGATGGGGAAGATATTCACCGTGTAACAGCGGCACAGGTGTTCGGTGTCACGCCGATTGAGGTAACCCCAGAAATGCGCAGGCATGCGAAAGCGGTCAATTTTGGTATTGTGTATGGAATTTCGGAGTTCTCTTTGGCCGCAGATATTGGAGTTTCCCGTGCAGAGGCCAAAGCTTATATTGACAGTTACCTGGCCCGTTATGCAGGTGTGCGGAACTATATGCACAATATTGTGGAACAGGCTCGCGTCCAGGGCTATGTCACAACGCTGATGGGTCGGCGTCGGTATTTACCGGAGCTGAAAAGCTCCAACTACAATATTCGTTCCAGTGGAGAACGCATTGCACTGAACACGCCTATTCAGGGCACAGCGGCGGATATTATCAAGCTTGCGATGATTCGGGTACATGCGGCGCTGCGGCGGGAAAATCTGCAGGCGCGGCTGGTGCTGCAGATTCATGACGAACTGATTGTGGAATGCCCGGAATCCGAAGCGGAAACTGTCCGGCAGCTGGTGCGCCGGGAGATGGAGCAGGTTATGCCGCTTTCCGTCCCGTTGGAAGCGGAGGCTAAAATCGGACATAGTTGGTATG
>CAKTFW010000019.1 GCA_934561175.1 uncultured Oscillospiraceae bacterium | reverse complement strand
GCCCAGCACAGTGGACTTGCGCTAAACCAGGAGGCAGCAGCACACTTGGAAAAAACAACCGAGGGCTGGTTCTCCATGGTATACCTCTCTCTCCGGATCCACCAGCAACAAGGTCGCTGGCCTGACAGCACCTCCAGTATCTATCCCCTGATTGACGAGACACTTTTTCATCCAATACCGCCGCGGCAGCAGGCGTTTCTGGTGCAGTTGGGTGTTCCAGACGATTTCACAGTGGAAGAAGCCGCTTTTCTCTGGCCAGATAGCGACGCCGCAGCGCTGCTCAAAGGTCTGACTGAGCAAAACGCCTTTATCACCTGCACAGACGGTATCTATCGCTACCACAACATGCTGCGCTCCTGTGCACGGGAAAAATTTGCACTGCTTTCAAAAGATGTGCAGGCCGCCACCCACACTCGCCTAGGGCAGTGGTACGAAAAGACGGCAGACTATGTCCGTGCCGCAGAATACTATGAAAAGGCCGCTGCCTGGGAACCGCTCTTGTGTGTTGTCGAGCAGGATCGCGGGCTGAGCTTTGGTCCGGAAAGCCTTCCCACCGTACGCCGCTGGATGACCCAATGTCCGGAAGCAATTCAGCTGCGTCATCCGCAGGCACTTTTGGTATTTATGCTTTTGCTCTTTTATGCACATGATATTCCGGAAATCCACCGGTACTATGCGCTATTTCAGCGCAGTATGGCACTGTGCACCGAACTCTCCAAGCGGGAGCGGGATCAGTTAGAAGGGGAAGCCCTGCTGCGGCTGTCCTTCCTGCGATTTAACGATATCTCCGCCATGAGTGCCTATCACCGGAAAATCCACGCATTGATTCCTGCTGATCGCAATCCCTGGACACAGGGTTCTCCTTCAGTTCTGATGCTCTATCACAGTCAAAGCGGACACTTGGATCAGGAAAATGCCGAAATGCAGGCGTGTATGCCCATTTACAGTCAGATCTCCGGCGGACACGGCAGCGGCGCCGCGACACTGATGCAGGCCGAAACCGAATTCGTACGCGGCAATCTCGCCGATGCCGCAATACTCTGTCATCGGGCAGAACAGCAAGCAATGGAAGCCCACGAATACAGCATTTACACCGCCTCCGTCTTTCTCGCCGCCCGGCTCGCGCAGTACGAGCAGCCGCCGCAAAATGGCCTCTTCCAACTGGATCGCGCCGCAGACACATTACGGAAAGCCCGTCAGTACCGCCTGCTCACTACAATCGAGCTTAGCCGTGGATGGCTGTGCGCATTGCAGGGCCAAATTGAGCAGCTTCCCGCGTGGTTGACCACAGAGAGCAGCATGACGCAGGTTTTCCCACTGATCAAGCCCATCTTTCAAACGATTGTCGGCCGTGTTCTATTAGAACGCGGCCAATGGGCACAAGTAGCAGCCCGCACACCACAGCAGCTCCAATCCAACAGTCCTGCGCAGTTCGCTCTTTGCTCACTCTACGCACATCTGCAAATTGCCGTAGCTCTGCAGCATCTTGGGAAAACAGCAGATGCACAAACAGCGCTGCACAACGCCTGGACGCTGGCCCAGGCTGATGGGATTCTGCTGCCCTTTGCGGAAAGCGACCCCTGCCTGGATGCACTGCTCGCTGCACAGCTTGACTGCAATATACCGCCGCAGCTGCATATGCTGCGCACCCGGTTTCGCGCCGGGCGAAAGACGCATGCGGTCAGTGCTTCATGTCTCGCACAATACGGACTGACGGAGCGGGAGTTGGAAATTGCCACCCTTGCCGCACAGCGCAAGAGCAGCCGTGAAATTGCCGAGGCGCTATGCGTATCGGTAAAATCTGTCAACAACCGGCTCAACACGGTCTATGAAAAGTTGGGATTCGGCGGCGAAGGCCGAAACAAGCGTCAAGCCCTGATTGAATTTATGAAGTACCCTCCGCACTGAGAAATTTGGGGTAATGATTACCCTATCATACCCAAAAGTGCCGCTGTATAGTAATGCTATACAGCGGCACTTTTTTTATGAGAAAGGGCGTGATTTTCCATGATACGACCCCCGATTCAATCCGTCATCGCACAACCCGGCTACATTCTGCGGGTGAACTGGACCAGCGGCAGCACCACACTGCTGAATATGCGTCCCAATCTGCAAAGTCCGCGTTTTGCAGCGCTGCGTGACGAAGAAGTCTGGCGCTCTGCGAGCACGGACGGTTATACCATCCGCTGGACAGATGCAAAAGGCTATCCTTACGACATGGCGGAATACGAAGTAAATCGTTTCACCAACGGACTGTAACGAACTTTTTAAGGAGGAGATCTGGATGAAATTGCAGCAATCTACACACTTCAGTAAGCGGTTTCTGGCCTGGCTGCTGACACTGTCGCTCTGTCTGAGCCTTCTTCTGCCCGGCACCGCTTTTGCCGCGCAGACCGGCAGCAGCGGGACCGACCGCACGGTGTTCGACGCGCTCGGCTTCAGCACGGGCGCGCCCGAGGGCTATGAGCAGGAGGAGGGCATCACGGATACGCCCTTCGGCAAGACCTACGCCACGCTGTCCGAGGTGAAGGAGCTGTTCGCGATCAACACGAACGACAACCACAAGGACGGCACGCACGACGATGACCCCGCCAAGAGCGCGGCGTATCTGTACGGCCACGAGAAGGCGACCGGCGGCAGCATCGGCGATTTCTTCACGGGGAACAACCAGAAGGATTCCGCGCTGAGCGGCGACGCGATGCTGACCGCCGAGGGCAATTTCTCTGCGGACAACGACGGCAGGAAGAAAAATGTCGCCGTGCTGTCCTATCAGACCAGCAGCAGCGGCACGGACTACTTGCGGATGCGCGCCGGAGATGCGGACAGCCGCGAATTTTCCGGCGGTCTCAACGGCAGCAGCGGCAGCGGCGCGCATTGGCTCCTTGGCGGCAGCAGCTTCGGCAATGCCGATGATAATTTTTCGCTCTCGGCGCCGTATCTGCCCTATAACTATCTCGATCTGGCCGTGGGCGACTTCGACGGCGACGGCATCGACGAGATCGCGTACTATGCAGGCGTGAGTACGCCGGTCGTTGACGTCTGGAAGCTGCAAAAGACCGACGGCGACAGCTATATGGAAAGCAAAAACTGGAAACGCGCATGGCGGTATAATCTGCCGAAGACCGACGGCCTGATCCCCAACATGGTCAGCCTCGCCGCGGCGGATATCGACAAGGACGGCATCGACGACCTTGCCATCTCCTACGGCTATTACAAATACGGCGGCACGGCGCAGGCCAGCAAGGCCGTCGTGCTCATGGGCGCGGACAACAGCCAGATGATGACCCGCAGCTACGACATCCCGCTGGAGAATGTCTACCGCGCGGGCCTGACCGCCGGGGACATCGACAACGACGGCCGCAACGAGCTGATCGTGGGCGGCAGCGCGGACGCTCAGAACCGCGATAAGCGGTATCTGGCGATCTACGGCTGGAACGGCAAGGGCTTCAACCGGCTCGCCGCGCAGAATGTCAATCCAACGGACGGCGGCTCCGGCCTTTCCGACAAATACTACATGAGCCTGCCCTACATGGCGGCGAACCTGACCGTGGGTAAGTTCTATGGGCTGGGCGACGGCCCCTGCATCTATATGGACAGCATTATCCTGCGGTACGATACCGGCGGAATCGAGGCGCTCGATCTGGCGGATAAGGGCACAAATTATTTCTATGGAACGGATTTTGAAGGCGTTAACGACCACCTGTTCTATGTGGAGTGGAGCGCGCAGGCGGCGGACTTCACCGGCAGCGGTCAGGAGGCAGTCGGCGTCAACCGGACACCGCTTTGGGTGGATGAAAAAGACCGGGACAACGACCATATGTTCGCCTATAACGCGTTAGGTCCGAATTCGGACGCTTTCGAGAAGCAGAATCTCAGCATCCTGAGCTTCGGCGGCAGCGGCCAGAGCCGCACGGTGACGAATGTTTATAACCAGTGGTCGGGGAACTCCTGGAAGAATGTCAACGGCCTTTATCAAAGCTCGGATGCCGTCGCCTTCTGTCTGCCGAATACGGACGACAACGACACCATCTCCCTGCGCTATACCGGCGAGCATTACTACACCTACGCCGACCCCGAGGTGCTGGCCGTGCTCGCGTCGCCGCCGTATTTCGCCGACCTCGCGAACGGCGATGACGACAGCCAGATGATCGAGTCCAACACCTCTTACAGCAAGAGCCACGGCTCGGGCAGCGGCTCCGGCTATTCCAACTCGTTCTCGGTCGGCGCGTACACGAGCTGGGAGCATACGTTCTCCATCTTCGGCGTCGAGCTGTTCTCCGCCGAGGCGGAGGCATCCATCAACAACACATTTACATGGGAGACACAGAAAAGCTCGTCCATCGAGTACGAGGTATCCTACGGCACGATGGCGGGCATGGATTCGGTCGTGCTGTATGCGCTGCCGGTCGAGACCTATATCTACGAGGCTTCCATGCCGGACGGCACGACCCAGATGATGACGGTCAATCTGCCGTATAAGCCGTCCGTGCAGATCATCTCGGTGAAGGATTACGCGGAGATACAGCAGGTGTACAGCGACATCCTGCCGGACATCAGCCGCGCGCTGACGCACACCATCGGCGACCCGGGCAGCTACGCCCCGAACGAGAGCGCGCTCCCGTCCGAGCGCAGCCAGACGCTGGTGTTCCAGGGCGACTTCGAAAAGGTGGGGCAGGACAGCCAGAACACAACCTCGCAGTCCATCATCATGACGAGCGAGGAGGAAAACAGCTTCAATTATGATTTCGACGTCGAGACCAAGGCAGGCGTCGGCGCGGGCGGCGTGACCGTCGGCATCACCGCGGGTTACAGCCACGGCGCGGGCAAGGTCCATGTGACGACTGCCGGTTCGACCTATTCCGGCGAGATGAACGCTCTTCCGACGCAGGCGCGGAAGTACGGATATTCCTTCAACTGGAAGCTGGCCGGCTTCCTGTATCAGGGCCGCTATCCGGTCGTTACCTATCTGGTGAACAGCGTGGTCGAGCCGCCGCTCCTGCCCGAAAACTTCGGCGCGAACGAGGGCGAGACCACGACAGACCAGATCGCCCTCGAGTGGGACTATCCCGGCAATGCGGCGGGCTTCGTGATCTACCGCTATCTCCAGTCCCCGTCGGATTCCGGCTATTACAAGATCGGCACGGTCGCGGGCGGCGATTACATTTCGGCGGAGGACGATGTCAAGCACTATCAGTTCATCGACAAGGGACTGAGCGCCAACACGGGCTATCAGTACCGCATCCAGACCATCGGTCTGTCCCAGCCGAACGAGAGTATTCCGAGCGAGGCGTACAGCACCTACACCAAGCCGGACAGCGGCGTGCCGCAGATCGGCGTCAGCACCGAACGGCTGGCGACCTATCCGGATACCAAGTCCGGCGTGACGGCCTACATCGAAAACTCGGATGAATTTACCGATTCGCTCATCTTCCACCAGTGGCAGAAGCAGACCGCCCGCGGCTGGGAGGATGTAGAGGGCGAAAAGGCCGCGAGCCTGACATTCCAGTATCCCGACATGGGCGTTGAGGGCGTTTACCGCTGCAAGGTGAGCGCGATGGTCGGCCAGAACCTCGTGACGGCCTACTCGCCGGAGGTCACGGTGACGTTCGCGCAGCGCGCTTCGCAGATCGAGAGCCTGACCATCGACGGCAGCACACTGACCGCCGTCGTCAAGGGCAGCGGCGCCGCCGTTCGCCCGACCGGCACGGTGAACTTCATCCTGACCTCCGCGAACGCGGAAACGGTCTACACC
Source organism: uncultured Oscillospiraceae bacterium (assembly GCA_934561175.1). GTDB lineage: Bacteria > Bacillota > Clostridia > Oscillospirales > Oscillospiraceae > CAKTFW01. Next base: position 19,576 of record CAKTFW010000019.1, on the reverse strand, counting down.
GCGCAGCTGGACGAGAACGGCACGGCGCGCGTGACCATCAGCCCGGCGGCCGATCTCTACAAGATCACCGCCACTTACAGCGGCAGCAAGATCTTCCTGCCCGCGGGCTACGAGGGGGAGCCGCTGTTCTATACGAAGGGCGTCGCGCCCGGCAGCAGCTATGTGGATGTAAAGGACAGCTATGTCTACGGCGATGCGTTCGCTTTCGAAAAGTACACCGTGCAGGCGGATGGAACCTTTACCAAGGGGTCGTTCACGCCCGATAATTGGACTTCCATCCCCAACGCGAGTGCGGCTGACCGCTTCGCGGCGGGCCGCGCGGGCTGGGTCGGCACGGCGAAGTTCACCGACGGCGGAAAGACCTACACCGTGAACATCGTGCCGCGCGAGGTCGAGGTCGTCGGCCTGACGGACTATTCCTTCGCCGAAAACAGCGGCTTGGCGAAGGATATGCTGAATAACGTGACCATCCGCGGTCTGGCCGAGGACTGGGCCGAGGCGGACGGCTATGTGATGACCGACAAGGGCTATTTCCTCGCGCTCGATCTGCGCTTTACCAACTCGGCGGGCGAGTCGCTCGGATACAACTATCCTTCCACCCCCGGCGCGTATACGGCGCGCATAGAAAAGGATAGCAAGGCCATAAACGACAACTACACCCTGATCTGCCCGACGGCGCGCCTGACCATCACCGGCCGGACCTATCCGCTCTCGGCGGCGGTCGCGGACGGACAGGAGAATTGCGGCACGGTCTCCGTCACCTATCCGAAGAATGCGCTGACGGCGGCAGTCGGCCAGGCAGTCGTCTTTGCGGCGGCACCGAAGCCGGGCTATGAGGTCAAAACATGGTACACGGCGGACAAGGACAATGCGCTGACCGAGATCGCGGACAGCGCAGGCAAGGACACCCTGACCATGACCCAGACCAAGGATGGCCTAAAGGTCGTGGTGGAATTCCAGAAGAAGAACAACACCCTCACCGTTTCGACGCAGCCGGACGGCGCGGGCAAGGTCACGACCGGGGATAAGCTGTTCCACAGCGGCCACGCCTACACGGCCGGTTACGAGTTCACATTCACTCCGGAGCCGAACGACGGCTGGCATTTTACCGGCTGGGAGTACCGCGTGAGCGGCCAGACGCCGCGTTACAGCGAGGACGACAGCTTCACCGTGAAAATGCCGGACAGCAGCGTGCAGCTCATCGCCAGGTTCGAGCGGGACACCTATCAGCTGACGCTCGGCGACCACCTGACCGCGTATGACGAAAACGGGAACGAGATCGCCGACCTTACCGCCATCACCGGCGACACGAAGATCACCGTAAGGCCGGAGACCGGCTTCCATCTCAGCGAAGGCGCGGAATGGACGCTGGAGGGCGCGGAAAAGGATGACGCGAGCACCGAGGACGCGCTGGTGTTCGTGCTGACGCAGGACGCGAGCGTCTCCGTATCGGTGGAAGCCGGTAAATTCCCCGTCGCGCTGGATATGGAAAACATGACCGGCGGCACGGCGGAGGTCTCCGCCTCCGGCGAGCTGGAAGCCGGGACCGAAGTGACCTTCTCCGCGTCTCCCGCGCGCGGCTATGCGTTCGAGGGCTGGAAAAACGGCGACGCGATCGTCAGCACGAGCGCGGCCTACACCGTGACCGTCAGCGGCGCGCTGACGCTGACGCCGTCCTTTGCATCCCAGCAGGGCAGGACGGTGACGCTCGGCGACAAGATCGCGTGGACGATCACGCGCGGCGGCGAAGCGGTGGAGACCGACGAGCCGACGCTCTACCCCGGCGAGTCGATCACGCTGACGGCGCAGCCCAGAGACGGCGACATGGTCGAGAGCTGGACGGTGAACGGCGCCCCGGCGGCGAGCACGGCTAAGACCCTGACCTATACCTACGCCGAGCTGGAGGACGCAAACGACATTGCCGTCGCGTTCAAGCCGGTCACCTATTTCACCGTGCATTTCGGCGCGGACATCGCTGCAAAGGCGGACGGCACCTCCATCGCGGACGGCGATGAGGTCGCCGCGGGCAGCCGCATGGAGTTCACCTATACCGGCAGCGACTATGTCGAGCAGTGGAAGAACGGCGAGGACGAGATCGGCGGCGCGGTCGATCCGCTGGTCATCGACCCGCTGATTGATAACCTGAATATCACCGTCACGGCGGGCGAGCGCGAGGTATTCACCGTTACAGATGAAAGCTCTGCCCCGGAGCACTACACCGCCGTCCTGACCGGCGCATATGAAGCTGCGGGCGGCTATGTCGAAGGCTCGGATGTGACCATCACCGTAACGCCCGAGGACGACTGGCGCATCACCGCCGTGACCTGCGGCGAGGTGCAGTTCGCCGAAGAAAACGGCGTCTGGACAGGTATGATCGAGGGCATCAGCGAGAGTATGACCTACGCCGTCACGGTCGAGGAGATCACCGCGCCGCCCGCGCAGAAATTCACCATCACATTTAACCCGACGGACGGCACACTGTCCGGCGGCACGACCGCTGAGACCGATGAGAATGGCAGGCTGTCGGATCTGCCGACCCCGACCCGCAGCGGCTACACCTTCGGCGGCTGGTTCACGGCGGCAGAGGGCGGCGAACGGGTCTCCGCATCCCGAATCTACACCGAGGACACCAAGCTCTACGCCCACTGGACGAAAAACACCACGCCCAGCACGCCGTCCGGCGGCGGTGGCGGCGGTATCTCCACTCCCGGCTACCCTATCACAGGCAGCAACCCAGAACATGGAACCGTCACAATTTCTCCAAAATCTGCCGCCAAGGGAGATTCCGTAACCATCACCGTTGCTCCGGACGCCGGCTATCAGCTTGGCTCGATTCAAGCTGTTGACGAAAAAGGCCATGTGCTGCCGCTTACCAGTACCGGAAATGGAGTCTATCAGTTCACTATGCCAGCCTCTAAGGTAATAGTCAGCGTCACATTCGAAGTCAAATTACAAAAGGACCTCTTTACTGATGTCGCCGCAGACGCCTATTATGCGGATGCTGTCACCTGGGCCGCCGCGCAACAAATTACAACCGGCGTCAGCGCAACGCTGTTTGATCCGGCTGGATTCTGCACCCGCGCACAAGCCGTCACCTTCCTGTGGCGAGCCGCAGGCTCCCCTGCGCCCCAATCTGCATCGACACCGTTTTCTGATGTAACAGCGGACAGCTACTATGCCGAAGCCGTTTGCTGGGCCGTAGAAAATGGGATTGTCAAGGGGGTTCGCTCCGACATCTTCGCACCCGACCAAACCTGTACCCGTGCACAGATCGTCACTTTCCTGTGGCGGGCAAACGGCAGCCCAGCAGCGCAGGGCGTTCGCTTCTCCGATGTGCCGGAACAGGCTTTCTATGCCGCCGCAGTGAAATGGGCTGTATCCAAACGCATTACCGACGGCATTGGCAACAGGCTGTTCGCACCGGGTCACCAGTGCACCCGTGCACAAATCGCCGTATTCCTATATCGTATCGAGCAGAACAAGTAAATTCTGAACGCAGATAAAAACCGGTGTGCATCAACTAGATGCGCACCGGTTTTTCTGTCTCTACACCCCTTATCTACGATAAGAGATTCTCTGCAGTCTCTTATATGCAGTTGTTCCAGACAATGTCTGAAAACTGTTTATATTCGTCAGCAAAATTTCAGTTGGAAGCTTTGCAGTAAATATCTGCGGTTTAGAATTAAAAGCGGCTATAAAAGCATCGATATTTTCATCAACATTCTCTTTTTTTACTGCAAAGTCAGCAATTCTTGCCTGAAGCTCTGCATCTTTATCTCCCCACGCAGTTGTAAGAGACTGACAAATCGCCACTCGTGATTTTTCCAATTCCGCCGCACATGCAAAAAAATCATCAATCAGCTTGATGTCTTCTCTCTCCATACTACCATAAAACTGGTAACCACATTCTGCCCAACTACTATGTGCAAGAATCGCCGGGATCTTATATACAACAAGATTATCAATTTCTCGGTTCGATTTCAACGCCATAACATTTTTCTCAATTTGGTCAATCTGCAGTAAAACTTTTGTAGCAGCTGCTCTTTTTTCATTTTTCTTCTGAAGCAAGTATACCAAAAGTGCTGATGCACCAACAATCACCAGCAGAAGGTTTAACCAGTTTCCTTTCAAAAAAACAACAAAATTCATTTACAAGCACCTCTCATATTACAAGTTTTTCATTTCGATATATTGGGAAATCGCATGATCCCAACTGGATAAAGAGCCGTTGTCCATACGCTGCCCAATAAAAAGTGTCGAATTATAGCGAACAATCGCGACAAAAAGCGTTTTTCCTGTTTTTAGCCGTATGATCTTCTCAAATCTTTTATGTGGGAGGATCTACAACCGATGACTATTCAAGAAATCTTGCGTCTATTGGGAATTACCCGATGTTACAAAGGCTTCAAACACATTGAATTTGCTGTGGTGCTTGCCGTTTCTGAAGAAGATCGATTGGAGGCTGTAACAAAAGAAATCTATATGGAAACTGCTTCCCATTTCAACTGTAAATGGACCGCAATCGAACGCAACATCCGAACCGCCGCGGCACGCGCTTGGAAGATCAACCGTCCGTTGCTGTGTAAGATGGCTGGATATCCGCTGACTTGTACCCCAACCGCTTCTGAATTCATTGAAATCATCGCTTCTTACCTACTGCGCACATCCCAGCCGCCTCTAGATCTGCCGCGCGTTGTCAGCCTCTAATGCAGCCAAAGGCCACCCAGCTTTCCTTTTGATTGTTTCTTTTTTATTGTAGCGCCAATTATAGGTTTTTCCAGCAAAAATAACAATGCAATCCCGCAAAATATAAATTTTGCGGGATTGCATTGTTATTGACATGTGAAAACCGTATGTATCAGGCACATTGCAGGAAAAACAACGGGATGCCGGGCTTCGATTCCCGCCAAAGCGCTAATTTCACCGCATTGCAGCCAATTCGACAATATTTACACATTCATCTGACAAAATAAATACGGATGAAATGCAAATAAAGAAATTGATTGACGGAAGTAACTATCGTATTATATAAAGGAAGTTATAGCATTGGAGCATCTGCAGCTTCTGTAAAGGAGAACTCTTATGTGGTGGCATAAAAACAAATGGAAAGTGCTTCTCCCCGTTTTGATTGTGGCCATTCTTTCCGCCGCATTCTGGTACGGCGGAAATGCACCGGGAGCACATGGTTGGACCGTAGAGCCTGCACAAGGCGCGGATTCCATCCGCTCTGCGCCGTCAACTGACACAGCTGCGGTACCAGGATCTATCTCAGGCTCGGCTTCCGGAACGGAAGCCCGTCCTGGTGGAGCTGCGGGCGGGATGTCCGCAGAGGAAAAGCTTCAAGCCGCAGAAGAAATCGCAAAAAACGCTTCTCCGAATTCCCCCGACGAAGATCCACCTGATTCCAGCGTAGTTTCCACCCCAAATCCGAGCAGTCCAACTCCGGCCGAAACGCCCGCCCCGACTGAGCCACAGGATGCCGCATACACCTGCACCTTATCTATTTCCTGTTCTACCATTCTGGCGCATCCGGATTGGCTGAACCCGGAAAAGGCGGAGTTGGTACCGGAGGACGGCTGGATTCTAAAGCCAACCACCGTTACCTTCCAGGATGGCGAAAGCGTGTTCGATGTTCTGCAGCGCACCTGCCAGCAGCAGAGCATTCACCTGGAATTTGAAAATTCTCCAATGTACAGCACCGCTTATATTGAAGGAATCCAGAACCTGTATGAATTTGACTGTGGGGAACTTTCCGGCTGGATGTACAAAGTCAACGACTGGTTTCCGAACTACGGCTGCAGCCGTTACCAGCTGCAAGACGGTGATACCATCTGCTGGGTGTATACCTGTGACCTTGGTGTGGATGTGGGTGGCTTCTCTACCACCAGCGGATAAACAACGATTTCGAGAGGTGATACCAATGCAAAGTCGCGATTCTCTTTCCAGCTATCATCCATTGATCAATTTCTTCTACTTTGGACTGGTACTCCTGTTCACCATGTTTCTGACACATCCGGCAAGCTTGCTGATTTCTCTGGGCTGCGCGCTTTGCTATGCCATTTCCCTGAATGGGCGCAGGGCCGTCCGGTTCAGTCTGATATTTCTGCTGCCCATGATGCTGCTGGCAGCGGTTATCAATCCTGCCTTCAACCATGAAGGCACTACTCTGCTGACCTATCTGCCGTCCGGGAATCCCCTGACGCTGGAAAGCCTGGTGTACGGTCTGGTTACTGCGATTTTAATTGCCGCTGTCCTTTTATGGTTTTCCTGCTATACTGCGGTCATGACTTCGGATAAGTTTGTCTATCTTTTTGGGCGCATCATTCCGTCACTGTCCCTGGTTCTTTCCATGACATTGCGCTTCGTTCCCAAATTCAAAGCACAGCTGCACACCGTAAGCGAAGCCCAGCGCTGTATTGGGCGGGATATATCTAGCGGATCCCTGTTCCAGCGGATGAAAAACGCCATTACCATCTTTTCCATCCTGGTCACTTGGGCGCTGGAAAACGCAATTGAAACTGCTGACAGTATGAAAAGCCGCGGCTATGGTCTGCCTGGACGGACAGCATTTTCCATTTACCGCTTTGATGCGCGGGACAAGTCTGCCCTGCTCTGGCTTCTGTTCTGTGCGGTATACCTGTGCAGCGGCTGGATTGCCGGCGGATTTTACTGGCGCTATTATCCGACAATCAAAGGTGCTCCAATCACGCCGTTCACCATCAGTTTTCAGCTTGTCTATCTCACATTGTGCCTGACCCCTGTGATTCTGAACCGTTGGGAGGAAAAAAAGTGGAAGCTTTCACAATCCGAAACCTGAATTTCTCCTATCCGGAGCAGAAACAGAAAATACTTTGTGACTTGAATCTGACGGTAGATGCCGGGACCTTTCTCGTACTATGCGGCCCATCCGGCTGCGGTAAAAGTACGCTGCTGCGGCAGCTGAAAACCGTGCTGGCTCCACACGGAACCCGTACAGGCGAAATTTTATTCGAAAACATCCCTTTGGAGGACTTGGATCAACGCACGCAAAGTCAGAAAATCGGATTTGTGCAGCAAAGCCCTGAAAATCAAATTGTCACTGACAAAGTATGGCATGAATTGGCCTTTGGTATGGAAAGCCTTGGCTATGACACCCCTACCATCCGCCGCCGGGTGGCAGAGATGGCCTCTTTTTTTGGTATCCAGACCTGGTTCTATAAAAATGTGACGGAGCTTTCCGGCGGGCAGAAACAACTGCTGAATCTGGCCGCTGTAATGACCATGCAGCCTTCCGTTCTGATTTTGGACGAACCCACCAGCCAGCTTGATCCTATCGCTGCAAGTGATTTTCTATCCACACTCGGAAAAATCAACCGGGAACTTGGCACCACCATTATTCTGACCGAACATCGTCTGGAAGAAGCCTTTCCGCTGGCCACCACGGTAGCAGTTATGGAACAGGGGCACTTTCTCTGTGTCGGCTCGCCGCGTGAAATCGGAATGGAACTGAAAAAGCAGCAGCATTCCATGTTTCTGGCTATGCCAACCGCCATGCGAATCTGGGCAGCTGTGCGCAATGACGCTCCCTGCCCCGTCACCGTTTCGGAAGGCCGGGATTGGCTGACAAATTTTGCCGCAGCACAGCCATTAAGGGCACTGAAACCAGAACCGCACAATTCTGATGCAGGGGAAACAGTCATTGCGGCAGATTCCCTCTGGTTCAAATATGAAAAAGAGCTTCCGGATGTGGTAAAAGGATTTTCTCTGAAAGTCCGCAAAGGGGAATTTCTGGCGCTACTGGGTGGAAACGGCACCGGCAAAACCACTGCGCTGAAACTGCTCTCCGGCTTGCAGAAGCCCTATCGGGGCGAAATTCAGGTGCAGGGGACAATTGGTGTACTACCGCAAAATCCACAAACCCTGTTTGTGAAAAAAACTGTCCGGGAGGATCTGTACGAGATTCTGAAAGGCAAGCAAAAGCGCTCCGCAGAACAGGACGCGCTGGTGGCCTATGTCACAGCGCTCTGTCGGCTTTCGCATCTGCTTGACCAACACCCCTATGATCTATCCGGCGGCGAGCAGCAACGGGCGGCACTGGCAAAGGTCCTGCTTCTGGAGCCGGACATTCTGCTGATGGACGAGCCAACGAAAGGACTGGACGCTGAATTCAAGCAGTCAATCGCCGGGATTTTTCAATCACTTCTCAACCAGGGCGTGACCATTTTGATGGTCAGTCACGATATTGAGTTCTGTGCCCGATATGCCCGCCGCTGCGCACTGTTTTTCGATGGCAGCATCGTCGCCGACGCTCCCCCCCGCGCATTCTTTTCCGGGAATCATTTTTACACGACCTCTGCAAACCGAATGGCGCGCAGCTTACTTCCGGAAGCTGTAACGGCCGAGGATGTGATTCTCGCCTGCGGCGGCGTACCGCCGCGGGAGCCATCCTTACCAGATGCGATTCCGCCTTTGCCGGAGCCGCAGGCAGATACAGCCGATTGGAAGCCGCTCAAGCTGCCCTGGTGGCGGAAGGGAATCGCCGCCATCTCCGGTGCTGCCGCACTGATTTTATTTCTGTATGCAATCGGAATTACCGATCTTACCACGGTTATTTCACCAGATGGGCCAACCGGGCTGCCTGCTTCCCAATTCGGCCTGTATGGTGGTTTTATTGCGGCATTGTTTGTTCTGGCCGCCGCCATCAGCCGCAAATCCAACCGCCCCGATTATCTGGCACAAACACCGAAGGAGCAGCGAAAACTGCAAAAGCGCACTGTCGTGGCAGCCATTCTCATTCTGCTGATGATCCCCCTGACCCTGTTTTTTGGCATCTATTATCTGGGTGGCAAAAAGTACTATTTCATTGCGCTGCTGATCCTACTGGAAACCATGCTGCCCTTCTTCCTGATCTTTGAAGGGCGCAAGCCGCAAGCGCGGGAATTAGTCGTCATCGCAGTGCTCTGTGCGCTTGGCGTGGCCGGCCGTGCCGTTTTCTTTATGCTGCCGCAGTTCAAGCCGGTTATGGCTATCACCATCATCGCCGGTGTTGCCTTGGGCGGAGAGTCTGGTTTTCTGGTCGGTGCGACAACGATGCTCGCCTCCAATGTCATGTTCTCCCAGGGACCATGGACACCCTGGCAGATGTTCTGCATGGGCATCATCGGCTTTCTGGCCGGCGTTTTGTTTCGCAAGGGATTACTCCGCCGCTCCAGAGGCGCACTGTGCGTATTTGGAGCCATTTCTGCAATCGTCATCTACGGCGGCATTATGAATCCTGCCTCCGCTCTGATCTGGACCAATACACTGAACTGGAAGATTCTGCTCACCTATTATATTTCCGGATTTCCCATGGACTGCATTCAGGCGGCCGCCACCTGGATTTTCCTCTGGTTTGCCGCAGAACCCATGCTGGAAAAGCTGGACCGCATCAAAATAAAATACGGATTGCTCATATAAAGTGCCGGGAATCGACGATTCCCGGCACTTTATATGCTATTCAGCGAGATTTTTCGGCAAAATCCACCATATCGTTACAAATTTCCGATATTTTTGTAAGAAATTTACCGGAATATGTAGTATTCGCATTGCATTATGATACCATCTTTATATAATATAGTTATCTTTTTATAATTTTAATGTGTCGGAGTGCGCCGTTTTATCCAAAACCGTACTCCATGATTCTTTTTCGGCACGCATCAAGCGCACAGAAGCAGATTGGAGATAACAAACAGTATGGCTTTCTTTACAAAGATGCTCACCTTCTTCGGCCAGCATTTTTATCTGGTCGTAATCGGTTGCATTGAGCTGATACTCGCGCTGATTCTTCTTGGCGTATGGATTCGCATCCGCCACAACCGGCCGGTTGCCACGCTTGGATCCACCGAGACGGAGCATACGCTCTATCATGCGCTGAACTGCCGCGAGGATGAGTGCTGCATTTTACTGCGCCGCGATGAGCTTCTGCCCATCTGCGCCATCGGCAACCTGAAGGCAATGCTCGGTGTGACACTGGAACAGCTGCAGGACGATGTCGCTGCGCTGCAAGCCGCACTGGTCACTCCTGCGGACGGCGCAAAATTCTGGAACGCCTACCGTGCCTGGGATGGCACTGCCCCACTCTCCTGCCTGCTACACGGCCACGATGATCGCTGGATTGAGTTCACCGCACAGCCGGGCAATGAAAGCGGCTGTGATTTGTTCTGCTTCCGCCTGTGCACACGCGAACAGAACGAGCGGGAACAATATGAAGCGCGTCTCACGAAAGCCGAGGCTGCCAGTCAGTTCAAAACGAGCTTTTTGTTCCGGATGTCGCATGAAATCCGCACGCCGATGAATGGCATCTGCGGTATGCTCACTCTTGCAGAGAGCAGCCTGACGCCGGAGCATCCGGCCATGCAGTACCTGACCAAAGCAAATGAACTGAGCGATCATCTCCTCTCACTCATCAACGACATTCTAGATATGTCCCGAATTGAAGCCGGTAAAGTCGAGCTGGAGAATACAGCCTTCAGCCTGCGGCAGTTTGGCAGCAAGCTGTATGATATGTTTGCAAAATCGCTGGAGGAAAAAGGCGTCGCCTATGCCGTCAACTTTGAAGAGCTGACCGCCGATTGGGTCATTGGCGATGAACTGCGTCTGGGACAAATTGTTATCAATTTTCTGTCCAATGCCGTGAAGTTCACAAGTCACGGCGAGGTTATTGTCACATTCCGCCAGATGCTGCTGCGCGGCGGTTTTCTGGATCTTATGATTCGCGTGCACGACACCGGCATCGGTATGAAACCGGAATTTATTGAGCGGATCTTCCGCCCGTTTGAGCAGGAAGACGCCAGCATCACACGCCGCTTCGGCGGTACCGGCCTTGGTATGGCAATTTCCGACCAGCTTGTAAAGCTGATGGGCGGCCAGATTGTGGTGGAAAGTATGCCGGAGCGCGGCTCGGATTTCACCGTTTATCTCTCCCTGCCGCTTGCAGAGGCGACGAAACAGGAAACACCTGCGGCCGTTCCCGCAAAAGAAGAGCACCCCGTTCGCACGCTCTCCGGTTGCCGCATTCTGATGGCGGAGGATAATAACATCAACGCCATGATTGCTGTGGAGATTCTCGGCAAAATGGGCGTAAGCGTCGATGTTGCCGAAAACGGTCAGGCCGCGGTCGATCGTTTCGCAGCATCCGCCCCCAACACTTATGATGTAATTCTGATGGATATTCAAATGCCGATTATGGACGGGCGCACCGCTGCGCGCACCATCCGCGCCCTGCCGCGACAGGACGCAAAACAGATTCTCATTTTCGCCCTTTCGGCCGACGCTTTCGTCGAGGACGAGCGTCTCTCCCGTGAAAGCGGCATGAATGGACATCTGTCGAAACCCATTGATTTTGATCTGCTCTCACGCACAATTTTGGATGCTCTGGCAGAAAAGGAGACTTCTGTGCAATGAAGAAAAATTTCACACGACCTGCCATTTTTACAGCCGCGATTCTTGCAACGGCCGCTGCGGCTGCGCTCATCATCAGCGCATACAGCAATGGTACCGGTTTTCAGCCCACCGGCGCAGACCGGGCGCTGCAGACAAATCAAGTGCTCTTCCCGGAGCAAAACTCCATGTCTGCACTCGACACCGAGCAGAACAACAGCGATTCGTTCTGGGAGACGGACGATCTGTCCGACCGCGCTGACGGAGGCCGCGGCAGTAACGACGGTTATCTGTTTTCTTCGGATACGGCACTGCCCAGCAGTACAGGCAACGCCGTCGGTATTTCCACCGGCACCGGTACCGCCTCCGGCGATGGCACTGCGGACTCCTTCTATGAAATTGTAGACGGAAACGGCGGCGCTGATCTAATTCTGCCCGGCGGCGGCACCCTTCCCGGCACCAGTGATTCCGACGATAATTCCCAGGGTGATGATCACCCCAGTGTCATTCCGCCTTCGGATAACACCACCACGCCGTCGCAGCCCGATACCATTATTGACGGCGGCAACGAGACACCTGCGCCCGCACCGTCACCGGTGCCAACCACGCCGGTCGTCAAGGATGTCGTTGACCCGGACGAATATGAAAAATATGAGCCGGCCGATATCGGCATGGACATTAAAAAGGTATTTAACGAAGACAAGATCACCGAACCGGATGAAAACTATCGATTCATCTTCACGATGCCGTTCGGCGGGAAAGGCATTTTGCTTTACACCGGCCAGACAATTGACAGCCGCGTGGTCTACTGTGCATTCGATACCTACCTGATAGACAGCAACAATGTCATGCACTACTTTGACAGCGATGCGCTCGGCAAATACATCCGTATCGACGCCGTATCTTTTGAAAGTGAAGACGGCCCCTGGGAAGACCTGACAGACGGAAAGGCGATTACCATTCCCAACGATGCCAGTGTCATCTATGTCAAAGCTTATTACCGGTTCCATCTGTCCGATAAATGGGTCCAGTATCTCCCGGTGCCGCGGTATCCCTATCTGCAGCAGAGCCGCATTATCGTTCTGAACACCCAACTGCCAGAAGGTACCACGGAAATCGATTCGAGCTGGGTGATCAATTCGGATTCGTTCAACCAGAATCTGGAGCTCGGCTCGATACTCAATCTGTTCTACTGGCAGCAGCGTGTGTTCCGCGATCGCGGCGTCGATGCCCGCGCAGTAACCTCAAATGGTACGCAGGCTTCCCGTCAGCCGCCTCTCTCCGTGCTTTTCCCCGGATGGGTGGAGAACGGCACAAAGCTGGATTGGTTCTACCCCGTTACAAGAGGCCGCCATCTGCTGGAAGCGCTTGACTTCGTACCGCTCGATACCGACCGGTATCAGGTGGAGCTGACGCAGTGGTATATCGATACCGACTGCAAAATTCACACCAGTGCTTCCGGTCTTGGCAAACTGAGCTATCTGCAGACGCTCACCTATTACAAAGATACCGTATATGACTCGAACGCCGGCATCAACCGCGCCACACATATTGATGTGCCGGAATATGTGCAGGCCGTTCAGGTTCCCTATTCCGCGATCAGCACGGATTATCTGAATCTCTCGTCCACCGTTTTGTATGTCGATACCTCCGGTCGCATCGACCCGCTGAACTATAATCTCGGTCTTGAGGTCAGAAAGGGCTATACCGTATCCAAAGACAATCCATACTTCACCGCCCAAAACGGAATTCTGTTCAACGCGATGGGGACGGAAATTCTTGGTGTACCAACCGACGCCACCGCACTGACCGTTGATGCAGGCGTGACGCGCGTTGTCCTCCCCAATGGCAACCATCTGAAAACCCTGACACTCTATGCAAGCTCGTTGGACGAGATTCCGGAAATCAACTACGAAAATGTTGGCCGGAACTGCTGCATTGTGGTAAAAAGCAGCCTGTTTGCAGACTATGTACGCGCAAATGCTGCAACGCTTCGCACCTATGGAATTCATGTTGCCCCTGCAAATGATCCGGTAAATTCCCACACTGTGCAGGACAATCTTTTACTGAGCGGTAACAAGCAGGTGCATCTGGTTGTTGATCCGCAGACCCGTTGGCTGAGCCTTCCGAATGGCATTACCGGCATGGATTCCGGAGCGCTGAACGGTCTGAACGATCTGACCACACTGTTCCTGCCTCAGAATGGCAGCGCCCTTACCCTGGCAGATGACTGCTTTGACGGCGCACCGAATCTGGAGCTGATCGTCTGCTATTCCACTGGCCAGTACAATGCTGCACTGGCCGCCGCACCGGAAGGCGTTCAGGTGCAGCTCGTTACCATCGTCAACGCAGATGGTTTTACCTATGAGGAACTAAGCGGAAGAATCGTCCTGCTCAACGCTCCCAAGGATCTGACTGAATTTGACGGTGTCATTCCCGATGGCAATGGCGGCACCGTAACCGTTGACGCCATTGGTGAGGCCGCATTTGCCGACTGCGACGATCTGCAATGGGTTGATCTGCCGGAGCAGACTGCCTCTATTGGTTACCGTGCATTTGCAGGCTGCATCAGTCTGGAAGGCGTTGTGATTGACGCTCCGACGGTTATGATCGGCAAGGAGTCCTTCGACGGCTGCTACAGTCTCCGCTTCATCGCCTCCAACGCCGAGACCTGCGACCTGCAGGCACAGGATCTCAGCCTTCCTGCGCCGGGCGAGGGTTATTGTTTCCTGTTCGCCCCAACCGTGAACCAGGGCTACAATAACAACTGGATTTCTTTTGTGTCCGCCGACGATATTGTGCACTATGAAATGGTAGATTGCGGCGGCACCCGCGTGCTCTATGGCGTAGACAGTTCGGACGAGGACTGGATTGCACTGCGCTCCGGTGCAAAGGCAGACGGTGTTGTGACACTGCCCTCCACCACCAGCCTTATCTTCTGGCACGCATTCCAGAATGCCGGGACAAAAGACGGCAGCAGCGATCTGACGATCGACTTCTCGAATCTGACGCAATACTATCTGCGTATTGAAAAATACGCGTTTGCATCTTCCAGCCTTGGCAGCGATGTGGTTCTGCCTGCGGATGTAACTTACGGTGAAAATGCCTTTTCTTCCTGCAACAGGTTGAAATCCGTCACACTTCCCAGCGAATTCCGCGGCAACAGCCTGGCAGAGTTTCTGTTTGACGGCTGCTCTTCCCTTGAAAAAGTGACCATTGGCTATGTCGCCTATGATTCCGCTCTGCGTTACAACATGTTCTCCGAATGCAATGCGCTGCGCACGCTTGAATTTACGGAGGATGTACCCACGCTGCTGTTAGCAGGATATGGTACCCCCTATCGTTTCAATCTCGCCTGGACGGAAGAGGAAGAGCAGGAACTGCTGCACATTGTTACCGATATTCCGGAGCAATTCATCGCAAACTGGCGCTATCCCATGACCGGCTATTCCAGCATGTATGATATGTCTTCCTATCAGGTACTTTGGTATTATACCTATGTGGATCTCTACGACACGGAACCGCCAAGCAATGCGGAAGTCACCGCTGAGGTAGACCGCCGGCTGCTCGCTGCCGAAAACCAGCTGCGCGCAATGATGTGGCTCGATCCCATTGATGAAATTGTCCACCAATTCCAGTATGAGGAAGCAGACGATCAGACGCTGACGCTTACCGGCGCCCAAGATGTCACCTGGGCCACGCTTGAGGGTGCGGATATGGATCTTCCCTATGGCTGGGCCATTGATTACATCGGCGAAAACGCGTTCGCCGAGAGTCCCAATCTGCGGGATGTCGACCTGCCGTCGACGCTTGTCGGTATTCGATCCGGTGCCTTCAACGGCGTAACTTTCGATATTTTTGACAGTGAGCTGCGGCTGTGGCTCTATGGCGAAGACGCACCTGCACTGTATGTCAGCGCCCCCGGCGTTCCCTTCGATTTCGGCGTGGACGATGAGGCAATTGCGCTGAGACCGCTGAATTCCTCGTTCCTGCCGGGTAACCTGATCCGCGACTGGACCTTCCCTATGGCGGGTTATGACTCGTATTTCGATATGCATTCCGCCTATCTGGATGACGACTTCAACCTCGACGAGGAGCGGCTGAACGCCGCGCTCATCGAAGCGGAAAACCGTGTGCGTGCAATTCTTTATCGCTGCGGCTATGAAGAATATGAACCGATCGACAGCGCGGACGATCTAATCTGTCTGACCGAGCGCGAAACACCGGAAGAATCAGAATTCCCGGAATTGCCTGACAATTTCAATCTGTCGGCAGATGTCCCAGAGGAGCCCAATATTCCGCAGGAACCGGACACTCCGGAGGAACCAGACGCCCCGCAAACACCCGATACACCAGAGGACTCCGAACTGCAGAAGGATCCTGATGAACCGGAAGAATCTGAAGAAGATCCCGACACGCCAAAAGATGATACGGGGGAAGAAAATCCACAGCCCGAACCGTCTGACGACGCATGTCCTGATTGCAATGAAAACGAAGAGGAGATTTGAGGAATGATCGTTGAACAGTCCAAACAGATCATCGCCGAGGTAAAAAAAGCCTTTATCGGCAAGGATGAGATCGTTGAAAAGGTGCTCATGACCATCTACGCCGGCGGCCACATTCTGCTGGAAGACCGCCCCGGCGTTGGTAAAACAACTCTGGCCGTCGCTTTCTCCCGTGCGCTCGGTCTGGACCACAAGCGCATCCAGTTCACACCGGATACGCTGCCGTCTGACATTACCGGTTTTACGATTTTTAACCGTGAGACCAATAAATTTGAGTACCGCGACGGTGCAGCCAATTGCCAGCTGCTGCTGGCGGATGAGATCAACCGTACCTCCCCAAAAACGCAGGCAGCGCTGCTGGAGGTCATGGAAGAGCACACTATCACCGTGGATGGCGTTACGCATCCGATCCCGTCCCCGTTTATCTGCATTGCAACGCAGAACCCACTCGGCTCGTCCGGCACGCAGCCGCTACCGGAGTCGCAGCTGGACCGATTCATGGTTTGTCTTTCCATCGGCTATCCGACCCTGGAAAATCAGATCCGCATCCTGACTGCCCAGCGCTATCACAATCCGCTGTCCGACCTTGTCGCCGTTACCAATGCGTCAAACATTCTGGAGATTCAGAACTATCTCTCCGCTGTCCGTGTGACCGACGCTGTTCTTGCTTATGCGATTCAGCTGTGTGAAGCCACGCGTTCCCACCCACTGATTGAGCTTGGCATCTCGCCGCGCGGCGTCTCGGCTGTAGTCCGCATGGCGCGCGCCTGTGCAGTGCTGCGCGAGCGCAACTATGTCATTCCGGAGGATGTGCAGGAAGTATTCGCCGATGTCTGCGCACACCGCCTTGTTCTCCGTCCGCAGGCTCGTGTTGACGGCGTCAATGCCCGTGAGATTCTCACCTCCCTGCTTCAGGAAGTCCGCCCCGGCGGCGTTGCACACGAATGAGCATTGTAAAAAGCCGAATTGGCTTCGGTCTTACCATCGCAGTATTGCTGGTCGCATTGTTTTGGTTCAGCCGCGCCTATCTGTTCTATGCCTTCGTCCTGCTGGCGGTACTGTTTGTTCTGCTCGGCGTCCTTCTCCGCGCAGATACGGACTGTACGGTCCTGACGCTCACGATTCCAACTGGCGCGCGCCTTGGGAATCCAGTGCACGCAGTACTCCATACAACTATGCACAGACGACCGCTCGCCGCAAAATATCTGATTGTGGAGCTGGAACTGGAAAGCACGATGTTTGACGAAACCGAAACCCGTGTCTTTATTCTTCCGGTCCGTGGAAAAGATACACAGTATCCATTCTCTTTGGAGAGCACCCTGTGCGGCGAGATGCGGATCGGTTGTGCACGCGCGCAGATGTGCGATGTACTGGAGCTGTTCCGCCTGAAATGCCGACCGTTTGACGCAGTGCATACCATCGTTTACCCCGCAAGCTATCCGCTCTCCATCGTTCCATCGCATACTGCCAGCGGTGTATCCCGCACGGAAGGTCTGACGCAGAACCGCCGCGGTTTTGACCACAGCGAGACCTTCGATATCCGCGAGTATATCCCCGGCGACGATGTGCGTACCATCCACTGGAAGCTTTCCAGTAAAACGGATACCCTGATTGTCCGTGAACCAAGTGATCCGTCTCACTATGATCTCTGCCTGCTGCCGGATCTGTGCCTGCGGCAGGATTCACACATCATTACGGCAGAATGGCGCAATGCCGCCGTCGCACTGACGGTGGAGCTCGGAATGCGCCTGTTGGACCAGAATATCGCATTCTACCTTGCCGTCCCCACCCACACCGGACTTCAGCTATTTCAGGTTCGCTCGCAGCGTGAACTGAACCGCGTGATTCCGCGCTTTTTGAGTCTGCGTGTTTCCGACCATGCGGGAATTGGACTGCAATACTTTCTTTCTGATCAGCTTGACCGGTATTTTACACGCCTCGTTGTTCTTTCGGACGGTTTGTACAGCGAAGACCT
This sequence comes from uncultured Oscillospiraceae bacterium, assembly GCA_934561175.1. Lineage (GTDB taxonomy): Bacteria > Bacillota > Clostridia > Oscillospirales > Oscillospiraceae > CAKTFW01. The sequence goes on along the minus strand of CAKTFW010000019.1, from coordinate 1,699 downwards.
ACACGGACTTGACCGCCGCCTCGGCATGAGCGTAGTCAGCGTCACCGACACTGCAACGCCTATCTACGCTCAGAGCAGCGAAAGCTGTGTGCTCGTTACCCTGCCTGCCGCACCGGCTTCGGATGAGCACTATCGAATTCCATGCTGAGCCGATCTCACAGAAAGGAGGCCGTCTTCTGATGCAAAAGTCCAAACAATTTGTCCAACCGTCCGATATCAACAATCGGTCTCCCATTGTCTGGTATGGATTGCTGTCAGTCCTGCTCTGTGGCGGGATGCTTTCTCAGCTGCTGGCACCGCTCGGTTCCAATCGCCCCCGCATTTTCATTCCCGTGTTGGCTGCACTGCTCGGTTGGTTTTTGTATGCGGGTGCAGCTTTCTGTATCCGCCGCGGCGGTGCACTGCGCATCTGCAGCTGGGTGCTCCGTCTGCTGCCCTGGTTTGCAATGCTGCTGCTCAATTCAGCGGAGCTCTGGCGCGGAATGCAGTTCTGGATTAACTGTATTCTTACCCACTATAATACGGTTTTTGAGTCTGCATTGCGGCTGTTCCCGGTGGAAGCCACTGCATTCTCTGTGCAGGCATTCTCGTTTCTGCTTGCTTTTTCATGCGGCGCAGCAGCTTGGAGCATAACGCACCGGCGTTGTACGGCCATTGCGGCTGTACTCTGCATCTTATTTGTGGTTTGCTCCCTGTTGATCGGCACATTTTCTGCGCTGTCGTGCGCATTGATGCTTGCCGCGCTGCTTGGTTTGGGGATGAGCACTCCCTCCAGCACACCATCATTGCAGGCGTTCCAACTTTGGACTCTCGCTGCCGTCGCCGCAGTGCTTTGCGCTGTCCTGCTGCCGGGTACGCCATTGGAATCGGTTGATCGCGTTCGCACAAGCACACTGCAGCAGATTCATACCTTACGCTATGGCGCGCAGACCCTGCCGGAAGGTGATCTGGCCCGCGCTGATGTCCTAAATGCCGGCACTGAAACCTGTTTAACCGTCCAGGCCGAGCAGGAAAAAGCGCTCTATCTGCGTGGCTTTATCGGCTTGCGTTACCAGAAAGGTCAGTGGTCCCCCCTGCGCAAGGCAGATTATAGTAACACCTACTCCGGTATGCTCCGTTGGCTGTATGAGCAGGGCTTTGATCCATTGACGCAGTCTTCCCAGTATTATGCACTCTCTGATGGGGAGACACCGGAAGAAAACCATGTGATCGTCCAGGCAGATGCAGCATCCCGGTATTACATGTATCTGCCCATCTCCCTGACACAGTCCTATTTTGCGAAATCCACTGATGAGCAGGATTCGCGCATTCGTCCGCGCGGCTTGCGTGGTGCATCCACTTACACGCTGGATGAGCGCTCCAGCGGCCGCCCGGCCGAGCTGACACTGCGCGAAGCCTGGGTTGGCAATCCGCAAACAGAGGAACAGGTGCGCTACTGCGAAGCAGAATCTGTCTACCGCGGTTTTGTTTACAACACCTACACCGCAGCGGACGCCACACTCTCTCCCCTGCTGCGTGAACTGTTCTGGGAGAATTATGATCCGGATCTGGACAGCGTATACAGCTCTGTCGCCCATGTGCGTGATCGTCTGGAATCCCTTGTATCTTACACCAGCACACCGGAGCGTGCACCAGATGGTACGGATCCCATTGCTTATTTTCTCACCACCTCCCACGCAGGAAATGCGGTCCTCTATGC
>CAKTFW010000018.1 GCA_934561175.1 uncultured Oscillospiraceae bacterium | reverse complement strand
CCTCTATGCTTCGGCCGCCGTGCAGGCGCTGCGCGTCCATGGGGTTCCGGCGCGCTATGTTGAGGGTTATTATCTTTCCGCCGCTGCGGCCGCAGAAAGCGGCACTTCTCCTGCCGCACTTACTGCGCAGGATGCGCATGCGTGGGTAGAAGTCTATTTTGACGGCATCGGCTGGATGCCGGTCGATGTGACACCGGGATACTACTTCGATGCGCTGACGCTGCAGGAAATGGTTGCCATGCCGGACACCGTACACAAAACTGCCACGCTGGATGACTCCCAATCACTGGCCGATAACTTGAGTCAACCTGGCGACACCGCGTCTCATCCGTTGACATCGCCGGAAACCATTGCAAAAAATGCGGCGCTAATTTTGCTCGGCACGCTGGCTGCCATCGTGCTGCTGTTGACACTCCTGCTCGCAGTTCTGGAGTTCGGCAGGTTCATCTGGCTGACAATGCGCCGCACAAAATTCACGCAGGCGGATGATGCCGGTCGCGTGCAGCAGCTGGCGCAGTACATCTACAGCATTCTTGCCCTGCGTGGTATCGACGCCTGCCTCGGCTGGCAGGTAGACGCCATGGACGCGCTGTTGCCTGATCGAATTCCGGGCATTGCCCACGGCGATTACCAACGCACAGTCACGCTTCTGGAAAAGGCATACTATGGCGGCGAAGCGCTTGCACCTTTTGAAACGCGTGCGCTACACGCCTTCATCAAGAAGATCTCTCGATTTGAACATCCATTGCGTACACGCGCCTTTTGGCGTCTGCGGTATTTCTGGCTTCTTGGCCATCTGCCGACGCACACGCGCCGTGCGATGGGTCTCCCCGCATAAATTACATCCCGTGCATCTGATGGAGCAATCCGTTTGATGCACATTTTTTTCCAAAAAGCGCTTGACTTAAAGTTAACTTTAAGTGTTATTCTATATGGTAGCAGAAAATCTTATACAATGGAGGTATTGTATGTTAGGAAATTTTTCATACTGTAATCCTACTAGGCTATATTTCGGTGCGGATGCTCTGAACAATTTAAACCGTGAGCTTCCAAAATACGGCGATCATGTCGTATTGATCTATGGCGGTGGCTCCATCAAGAAAAACGGCATTTATGACGCCGTGCTGACATTATTGCAGAAAAATGGAAAAAAAGTAGCAGAAATCAGCGGTGTTATGCCAAATCCCACCGTCGCCAAACTGCGCGAAGGCATTGCAATTGCCCGCAATCATCAGGCCGATTTACTGCTGGCAGTCGGCGGCGGTTCCGTGTGCGACTACGCCAAAGCTGTCGCTGTCTCAATCCACTGCAATGAGGATCCATGGGAAAAGTACTATATCCGCTTTGAAGAGCCTGCTTGTCAAATCGTCCCGGTTGGCTGTGTGTTGACCATGGTCGGTACTGGTTCGGAGATGAACGCCGGCAGCGTCATTACCAATCCGGAAACGCATCAAAAAATTGGTCATGTTTACGCCAGCGAGGAGGTCATGCCGCGCTTCACGATTTTGAACCCAAAATACACGCTCACACTGCCAAAATACCAGACGGTTGCCGGGATTTATGATATTTTTAATCACATCTGTGAGCAGTATTTTTCCGGGGAGGACGATAACACCAGTGACTATCTCAGTGAAGGACTGATGCGTTCTGTCATCCATTCCAGCCGTATCGCCGTGCAGGATCCGCAGAATTATGAAGCCCGCAGTAATCTGATGTGGACTGCCACCTGGGCGCTGAACACGCTGATTGCCAAGGGAAAATCCACTGATTGGATGGTGCATATGTTGGGACAGGCCGTTGGCGGCATTACCAATGCCACCCATGGCATGACACTTTCTGCGGTGTCTCTGTCCTATTATCGCCATGTGCTCCCTTATGCCGTTCCAAAATTCAAACGCTTTGCAATGAATGTCTGGAATATTCGTGCGAGCGGAAAATCTGACGAGCAGGTAGCACAGGAAGGTCTGGCCGCTATGGAGCACTGGATGCGTGAAATTGGCGTCGTCATGAATCTGACCGAACTGGGTGTCACCGAAAATATGTTAGAGGATATTGCAGCGGTGACTTTGATCCTGGACGGCGGTTATCATGTCCCCAATCATGAAGAAATCATTGCTATTTTGAAGGAGAGTTTAGTATGAACGGAAAAACCTTAGTTGCATATTTTTCTGCCAGCGGCGTAACCGCAAATGTCGCCAAAACGCTGGCGCAGACACTGGGCGCAGATCTGCACGAGATTGTCCCTGTTGCGCGCTACACCGATGCTGATCTAAATTGGATGGACAAAAAAAGCCGCAGTACACTGGAAATGGAGGACCCCGACAGCCGTCCTGCAATTGTCCACACCAATCTGGAAATCAAAAATTATGACAATATTCTCATTGGTTTCCCGATCTGGTGGTATGTTGAACCGCGCATTGTAGATACTTTCCTTGAACACTATGATTTCACTGGAAAAACGCTGATTCCCTTTGCAACTTCCGGCGGCAGCGGAATTGAAAAGTCAGAATGCAGCCTGAAAGCGCACTGTCCTGCAGCAAACTGGCAGAACGGCAAACTTCTGACGCGCAGCAACGCCGCAGCCTGGGCAAAAACACTGTAAAATACCATAAATAAGACGCCGCACACCGAAATTGGTGTGCGGCGTCTTTTCATTTTCGCTTATTGATAGCGTTTTTCTCCATTCAGGATCATCATTTTATTCACCTTCGGCGTAATCTCCGGTTCCACGACGCACTTATTCCAGGTATCCGGCATAAACTCCTCGATCAAGATGGTCAAAGCTTCCTGCGGACATCCCTCTTCCTCCAGAAAAATCCGGTTGATCTGTTCCACAATTCTCTTTTTCGTCTCTTCGTCCTTTGGAAATGCTTTGATTGCAATATAGGGCATCATCTCTTCCTCCTTTTATGTTCATATAATGTCACTATCTTATATCGTGGCCGTTAACAGTATGTCAAACCACTCTGTGTCACTATGAAAATTCAAAGTCACTCAGAAACCTACCAATATCTTCCCACATTTCCTTTCTCGGCCTATAATATCCACTGTAAACACTGTAAAATACCACACAAGGAGGAAATCATAATGTTAAATGAATCCGTCGTACAGCTGCTGAAGCGTGAAATGTGGGATCTTGCCACCTGCGCCAACGGCGAGCCAAATGTTGTCCCAGTTGCCTTCAAAGATGTCACCCAGGATGAGAAATTGATTGTCGGTGATGTATTTCTGGACACCACTCTGAAAAACCTCATGGCTAATCAGGGCAAAATTGCGATTTCGGCGTACGATGCCCAAACACTGGAAGGATACCAGATTCAGGGTACCGCGCAGTATTTGACAGAGGGTGAAATCGTAACCAACTTCAAAGCGATGGTAGAAAAGTTATTTTCCGGCGCCGCTACTGCAAAAGGCGCACTGATCATCACACCGCACAAGGTCATCGTCACCACCCCCGGTGCAGACAACAAAAAAGAACTGTAAAGTGCGCTGCAGGAGCTGCTTGAAGCCACTCATATTTTTCATAGTTACTTGCCGTATATTCAGTTCCTCGCTATAATAGGAAAAAAACAGGGTGAGGGGCTGCCAATGTATCAGAGAAAACTAGAAAAGGACATTCGTTGTCCGCTGGAATATGGCATGGAGCTTTTTGGTGGTAAGTGGAATTCCCGCATTATTTGCGTGCTAGCTACCCTTGGAACACTCCGTTATGGTGAAATTCGCAAGGAAATGGGAAATATCACCGACGCCGTCCTGGCCTCCACATTAAAGGAACTAATTGCAAATCAGCTCATCTCCCGCAAATCCTATGACGAGATTCCTCCACGAGCAGAATATTCATTGACTGAAAAAGGTGCCTCAGTGGTTCCTATTTTACAAGCAATCTGTCAGTGGGCAGGTGTTTTTTACAAAGAGGCGAAGGATGATGTATCGATGGTGCAATGTCAAAAATGCGACCATCCAGGTGAAAAGGGCCTGCACAGGATTTAATCTGTGCAGGCCCTTTTCTGCGGATTTACTTCTTCTCAAAAGACATACAGTCGGTGCACTGCTCCACCGTCGGATTCAATTCATGTGTGCCGACCAGGATCTTATCCAGGCTGCAATAATTCTGGGCGTCGCAGTGATGCGAGCACTGGTTCACGGTGCACTCAATGCTCTTGTTTGCTTTATCCATACAACTCATGCTCTTAACCTCCTTTTATTTTGGTTCGAGCATAGTTTACCCGTCTGTCCGTAAAAAAACCGTCTTCCTTCCAGTAGGTGAATTTTTCAAATTCTAAAACAAAAGCGCTTCAGGTAATGATACCTGAAGCGCTTTTTTCATTACTTAGTCCTGATCCCAGCTATGCCAGACATTCTGAACATCGTCGTCATCCTCAAGCATCTCAAGGAGTTTTTCCATGTTTTTAATGTCCTCTTCGTTTTCCAGCTTCGCATAGTTCTGCGGAACCATTTCCACCTGTGCGGAAACAAAGCTGTAGTTCTTATCGTTCAACGCTGCGACGACATCGTTAAAATCGTCCGGATCGGTGTAGATGGTGAAGCACTCGTCCTCTGCCTCAAAATCAGCAGCGCCAGCTTCCAGAGCATCCTCCATTACGGCGTCCTCTTCGTAATCGCCATCTTCGTTATCGATGACCAGAACGCCTTTTTTATCGAAGCTCCAGGCCACGCACCCGGAAGCGCCAAGATTTCCGCCGTACTTATCAAAGTAGTGACGCATATCCGACGCGGTACGGTTCCTGTTATCTGTCATCGTCTCTACAATCACCGCAACACCATTGGGGCCATAGCCCTCATAGGTAATCGATTCGTAGTTTGCGGTATCGCCACTGCCAAGTGCCTTTTCAATAGTACGCTTAATATTATCGTTCGGCATATTCGCCGCACGCGCCTTTGCAATTACGGTTGCCAGGCGAGAATTGTTGGCGGGGTCGCCGCTGCCACCTTCCTTAACTGCTACGATCATCTCACGAGCGATCTTTGTAAAGGCCTGTGCGCGCTTTGCGTCCGCTGCGCCCTTCGTCTTCTGAATGTTATGCCATTTGGAATGTCCGGACATGGGTCTCCCTCCTCAAAATTTTACAAATTATTATAGCATAGATTTTGGCAAAAGGCAACTACCGCTACGCAATTGCCATCAGAATCGTCACCAACACCGGCAGCGTCACAACGGACAGCAGATTGCTCAACATAATACCCTTGCCAGCGATCAGACAGTCATTTTTATATTCCATCGCAAAATTTTCCGCCAACAAGGCAACCGGCGTTCCCATCATGACTGCCGGAACCATCAAAATCAAATCCCGCGCGCCGCAGAGATAGAGTACAACCGTCACCACCGCTGGCAACACGAATAGCCGCAGAATGGACAACACCCAGATGCCAACTGGGTGAAACAGTTCTCGGATTTTACACTTTGACAGCCACGCACCCACAATCAACAGACTGATTGGAATAGTCATATTGCCCACCCAGGCAATCGGCCGCGTTATAACATACGGCAGTGGAATCTGCGTCACAAAGACAATCAGTCCAAGAATCGTCGCCAGCAGCGGTCGGCTGGAGAGCATTCGCTTCCAGGTAATAGACTTGGAACTGCCTCGTGACACCGCATACAGACCATATGTATACATCAGAACCGTCTGCGTAATGCAGAACATATTACTGTAAAACAGCGCCAAGTCCCCGGCAACCGCCTGAATAACTGGAAAACCAAGAAATCCGGTATTTCCGTTTACCAGCATAAACTGATACAACCCGGCTGTTTGCCGCCCAAGGCGGCTGCGGCGCCCCCAAAGCTCAGCAAACGAACACAAAAGGCCATATGATACCACAGAGATTCCGATTAAAACAAGAGAATTGTGCATCAGCTCCTGCGTATACTCCCGCAGCATTGCATTAAAGAGCATACAAGGAAGTGTAAATTGAATCAAAAATTGGTTGAGTCCCTCCAAAAAGGTATCATTCAGGATTCCCTCTTTTGCCAGCCAAACACCGGCTCCCATCAAAATCAGCAGCACCACCAACTGCTGAAATGCTTCCAGCATGGAATCTTCCCCCTTCTGCGCGTTTACAGATACTGAATAATGTCAAAATGCTGCTTTGATTTTTCGACCTGCACCGTCGGAAATTGTACCTGCAGTTGTTCCAGCAGGTAATCACAAACCGGATTCTCCGTTGGAAAATGACCTGCATCGATTAAGTTGACACCAAGGTCCACACCATCCCAAAATCCGTTGTACTTCAAATCCCCTGTCACAAAGGTATCACATCCAAGTGCAGCAGCCGCTTTGGTAAATTCTCCGCAGGCACCGCCTCCTACAGCAACCTTCCGCACCAATTTTCCTGCTGAAGCATAGCGCAGCCCCGTGCATCCCAGTGCTTTCTTGACATGCTGTGCAAAGTCCTCCAAGGTTGTCTCTGCAACCGTTCCAACCCGTCCCAGTCCATAAGGGCGTCCCTGTGCATCTGTCCCCGCCGGAGCCAGGACCGTGCAATTCTGCAATCCCAAGCGCGCTGCCAGGCAATCATTCACACCGCCGGGAGCAGAATCTAAATTGGTGTGCATACTGATAATCGCTTTGTCCTGCTCAATCGCACACAACAGTGTGCGGCCAACCGCATTCGAATCGTTCACGGTATGCGTTGGAAAGAACAGCAGTGGATGATGCGTCACAATCAGCTCTGCATCGCACGCCTCCGCCTCTTCCACCACATCCAGGAAAGGATCCAGTGCCACCAGAATCCGATGAACCGTGTGATCCCCATGACCGCATTGTAATCCGATATGGTCCCAATCTTCCTTCATTTCTGCTGGGGCAAGCCGCAGCAGAAACTGCAGTACCTCATTGACCGTTGTCATAACGCACTTTCATCTCCAATACTTCCTGCAGTGCTGTTTGATAATAAGCCAGCCGCTGCCGTTCCGTTTCGCAATTTGCCTGAGAAATACCTGTAACCGCACGGCGCAAGCCGCCAATCACACGTGCAAAATAAGCCGGAAGCAATGCACCGCCCATCCGCAGCAATACCGGCGAGAGATATTGCTCCCCCGGTGAAAATGGAACACCGCCGCCATACTGTACCAACATGACAAAATAAATCCGTCCACCATCTTCCACCAGATGCTCTTCTAAAATCTGATACCCATGATTTCCAAGATAACGACGCAGATCGTTTCCAGAAGTCTGCGGCTGCAGAATATACCGATACTGTGGATTTTTCGCCCATACGCACGCATCCAGAATATGCGCAATGGTGTCGCCGCCCATACCTGCACAAATAATTGTATCCGCTGCATCCGGTCTGATTTTTTCCAGCCCATCGCACTGAACGAAGGTAATTCGATCCAACAATCCGAAATTTTCCGCATTATGGCGTGCCTTTTCCAGTGGCTTTGCCCGCAAATCCGCTGCCGTAACATACGACGCTTTTCCTTGCTGCAGCAGAGAAATTGCCAGATACCCATGATCCGTTCCAATATCCGCAACCGCCGAACCAGGCGCTACCAGCGCTGCACAACAAGCCAGACGATTTGAGAGTGTCATAATCCCTCCATACGCAACAAAAGGGAGGCACATGGCCTCCCCAACCTGTTGTTATTCCGCGTTTTTCTTTTCACACTCGGCCAGATATTCGTTCAGTTCCACCAAGAACGCCTCAGCGTCGACACCGTGAACCATGCAGGCCTCCTCAACCGTCTCGCCCGCAGACGACGGGCAACCAAGGCAGTGCATTCCAATCGACAGGAACATCGGAGCGGCCTGCGGCGCAAACTGCAGAATCTCACCGATAATCGTCGACTTTTCAATTGTTTTCATCTCAAACCCTCCTCGCTGAAAACTCTGTTACATTTAACATTGCTCTCATTATAATAGATGATCCGTCATAATGCAACTGAAAAAGCATTCCATTCGACGCAAAAAAGAAGCCCGGAGCAATTTGCTCCGGGCTTTCAACCTTTTCTTATTTCAGGCCAGCAGCGGCAGCAACTTCAGCAGCAAAATCATCCTGCTTCTTCTCAATGCCTTCGCCCTTTGTGTAGTGAACTGCATCCACAAACTTGACAGAACCGCCCAGTTTCTTTGCAGCATCTGCAATATAGCCAGCAACATCGCCATTGAACAGATCCGAGCGTACAAAGTTCTGCTGCAGCAGGCAGTTGTCCTTATAGAATGCACCAATCTTGCCCTCGGCGATCTTCTGCTTCACTGCTTCCGGCTTGGACGCCAGCTTCGGGTCGTTATTCATTGCCTCAACCTGAACGGCCAGCTCATGATCAATAGCCTCCTGCGGAACGAGCGTCTTGTCCCAGTAAGCGGGGCTCATTGCAGCAATCTGCATAGCAACATTCTTGCCGATCTCCGTGACATCAATATCGCCCTCGACAGCCAGGTTGACCAGAACGCCATGGGTGCCACCAGCATGAACATAGGCAACGCTGGTATTCTCTGCAAAGCGAGCAAAACGGCGGATCTGAATGTTCTCGCCGATGGACATAACGCGCTCCTGCATGATTTCACCGACCGTCAGCTCAGAGCCGGGATAAACAACATTCTTCAGCGCTTCGACATCTGCCGGGTTATTGATTGCAACTGCCTCAGCCAGCTTCTTGACAGTATCCTTAAAAATGTCAGTGTTCGCAGCAAAGTCGGTCTCAGAGTTGACCTCGATCGCAACGCCAACACCATTGAACACATCTGCATAGGCAATGCCTTCTGCTGCAACACGGCCAGCTTTCTTCGCAGCCTTGGCCAGGCCCTTTTCACGCAGATAGTCGATTGCCTTGTCCATATCGCCGTCGGTCTCCTGCAGTGCCTTCTTGCAATCCATCATGCCGACATTGGTCATCTCACGCAGTTTCTTTACATCAGATGCGGTAAAAGCCATGGTATATTCCTCCTATATCTTTGGTTAAAAGTGCCCGCCGTCGGCGGGCACTTTTTCTTGTTGGTTTATTCTGCAGCCGGAGCCTTCTCCTCCGCAGCCGGAGCAGCGGTATCCTCACCCTGCTTGCCCTCCTGCACGGCGTTTGCCATGGTAGCAGCAATCAGGCGGATGGCGCGGATTGCATCATCATTGCCCGGAATAACATAGTCGATCTCGTCCGGATCGCAGTTGGTATCCACAATTGCAACAATCGGGATATTCAGCTTACGGGCTTCCATAATTGCGTTGCGCTCCTTGCGGGGGTCGACAACAAACATAGCGCCAGGCAGCTTGCGCATATTCTTCACGCCGCCAAGATATTTCTCCAGCTTTGCGATTTCGCCCTGGTGCTTGATAACTTCCTTCTTGGGCAGCATTGCAAAAGTGCCATCCTCTTCCATCTTACGCAGCTGTGCCAAGCGCTCCACACGGGTACGCATGGTCTTAAAGTTAGTCAGCATACCGCCGAGCCAGCGGGCATTGACATAGTACATACCAACGCGCTCTGCCTCTTCCTTGATGGCGTCCTGTGCCTGCTTCTTGGTACCGACGAACAGCAGAGTCTCGCCGTTTGCAGCCAGGTCACGGACAAAGTTGTAGGCCTCTTCCAGTTTCTTTACCGTCTTCTGCAGATCAATGATGTAGATGCCGTTGCGCTCGGTGTAGATATAGGGGGCCATTTTGGGGTTCCAGCGGCGGGTCTGGTGACCGAAGTGGACGCCAGCTTCCAGCAGCTGCTTCATAGATACGACTGCCATTTGTAATTTCCTCCTTTAGTTGTTCCCTCCACCCCTGTCATCTCTCGCTCCCAACCGTGTGCGGCACAGAAAGCGAAATCTACGGGTGTGTGTGGTTGGACAAATGCTCATGTATTATACACGAAACTCCCATGAATAGCAAGCATTATTTTACCCGTCTCTCTGATTGCAAGGGCTTGTGACTATTCTCAAAGCCAGTTTTTCCGTTTACGCGGCAAACGCACCTTGTCCGGTGCCACCTCGACAAGAATAATATCTGCGCCAAAGCGTCGAATGCAGCCCCACGGAATCACAAAGTCGTCACTTCGTCCAAACAGCCCGAAAAAGCGGCATGGCCCCGGAATGATAATCGCCGCCACTTTCCCGGTCAACACATCAATCTCCACATCGCTGACGAAGCCCATTCGGGATCCGTCAGCGATATTTACCACTTCTTTGCATCTGAGGTCTGTCAATCGCTCCATCCGTCTCCCGCCTTTCAATTGAGCCTATGCAGCGGGATTGTCCAATTATGATACGGAAATCGACTTTCGAATAGCGCCCAGAGCGTTCTTTTCCAGCCGTGAAACCTGCGCTTGGCTGATCCCTACTTCAGCCGCAACTTCCATTTGCGTCTTTCCATCAAAAAATCGTAAAGCCAAAATTCGCTTTTCCCGATCGGACAGCCTGCCGATCGCCTCCCGCAGGTCAATATGCTCTAACCAGCGTTCGTCTGTATTTTTTGTGTCCCGCACTTGATCCATGACGGTTAAAGGATCCCCACCGTCAGCGTAAACCGGTTCAAACAATGACACCGGCGCTGCAATTGCATCCATGGCAGACACAACCTCTTCAACAGGCAGCTCCAGTTTTGCCGCAATCTCCTCAACTGTTGGCTCCTTTTGATTTTCTGCAATCATCGCCTCCTTGCACTGCAGTACGCGGTAGGCTGTATCCCGCACACTGCGGCTGACACGAATTGCACTGTTATCCCGTAGATACCGCCGAATCTCCCCTGCAATCATTGGGACACCATAAGTGGAGAAGCGCACCATTTTGGTCTCATCAAAATTTTTGACCGCTTTCATCAGGCCAATACACCCCACCTGAAACAAATCATCCGGATTCTCACCACGGCCAGCAAATTTCTGGATGACCGACAAAACCAACCGCAAATTTCCCTCTACCAGTTCTTCCTGCGCCCGGCTGTCTCCCTGACGCATGCGGCGCAGCAGTTCCATCATCTCTTCGTTCTTCAGCACTTTCAGCTTTGATGTGTTAACTCCGCAGATTTCCACCTTGCACTGCATGTTTTTACCCCCGGCGTTTGATTTCTCTGTCAGTATTTCCCGGAAGGTAATTTTGATACGCCCCAATAAAAAAAATGCAGCACGGGTCACCCGCACTGCATTTTATTTGTGTAAATCAGGAATTGCTGCCGATACCACAACCTGCAGCATCCAAACGCGCCTGCTCCGCTGCAGCCTCTTCTGCCGTATAGCCGGAATATCCTCTGCCAGGTTCATGCTCCAGCGCCCGAAGCTTTCCATTTTCAATCGCATACTCATAAAGGTGCCAGTCCGCTATTCCCATCACAAACGCATGCTGCACCCGAATATCCCCCAGCTCTGCACTGGTCACCTGTGTCAGGTTCAGACCATGCGCAGGTTCTGCCGACAACAGTGTAGTCACCGCACCATCCGGCGCAATCTGCAGCACACGATCGCCGCAGGGATTCCACACCGCACCACCGATATAGCTATGGAACACGCCGGTCTCGCCAGCAACAACAACCACTGTACCATTCTGCGCGCGCGTTGCCGCATAAACCGGTTGTCCCAGAAGGCATGTGATATTACCTTCCTGATCGCAGGAATAGTATCCGGCCGTTCCCCAGAAATCGCTGCCATCCACACCCAGCACAGCCCAGTTTTCAGTGGCCGAAGCTTCATCCGGTGTCATGGACTGTGTTTCAGTCGGCACGGTCACAGACTGCAGCAGCGTCTGGTCTGCCAGTCGATGGCTCTGTAATACCACGGAATTCTTTGTCTGCGTTTCGGTAACAAACACAGAAGCGTTTCTGGTCACAACGCATTGGTTGATCTTTCTGTACGCCAGCAGACGCTGTAAAATTGTCGCACCTTCCGCGCGCGTCAATCCCTTCTCACCATGGAAGCAGCCGTCTGGATATCCTTCCATCAGTCCACTTTCCACAACAGATGCAATTGCTCCAGCATCTGCTGTCGGGAAAGTTTCCCTGTCGTTCAGTACCACCTGATGCGCCACCGACTGAACCGGAATATGTCCCAGAATCGTCGCCACCTCATAGCGACTGATCGTCTGTCTCATATCCGCTGCAGTGCTTTGCGCCAGAATGGTATTGTCCCCCCGCAACAGAAGCTGTTTATCTGTTGCTACCGCATAATAGGGTTCCCACCAGTCTGCATCTTCCGCCGGCTGCACTGCCAGCTCAGGCCAGCAAGCCCGAATCACCACTGCAAGGAATTCTGCTCTGGTCAGCGAATCTTCCGGGCGAAAGGTGCCATCCGGATATCCAGTGATCACGCTGTCCTCCGTCAACTGTTCAATCGTAGAACTGGCCCAGTGCGTTTCCGGCAGATCCGAAAACGCAGCCTGCACACCGATGCTGCACAACAGCGTCAGTACCAATAGAATACCACAGATTCTCTTCCCATTCATATGTCAATCACCCATGATATTTTTTTGCAGCACCGACAAAGTCCCGGAACAGCGGATGTGCTTTGTTCGGACGACTCTTGAACTCCGGATGGAACTGGACGCCAACAAACCACGGATGGTCCTTCAGTTCCACAACTTCCACCAGCCGATTATCCGGCGAAGTACCCGCCAGAATCAGTCCTTTTTCAGTCAGTTCCTCCCGATAAAGGTTATTAAATTCATAGCGATGACGATGGCGTTCATAAATAATCGGCTCACCATAGGCCAATTTGGTGAAATGCGCTTCCTCCGTCACTTTGCAGGGATAAGCACCCAAACGCATGGTGCCGCCCTTCGCCTCAATATCACGCTGCTCCGGCATCAGGTCAATCACCGGGTAATGCGTCTGCTCGCAGAGTTCGCTCGAATGTGCGTCTTCCATTCCGGCTACATGGCGTGCAAACTCGACTACCGCCATCTGCATTCCAAGGCAAATGCCAAAGAACGGCACTTTATTTTCCCGCGCCCAGCGCACAGCCGAAATTTTGCCCTCGATACCACGATCGCCAAAGCCGCCCGGCACAAGGATTCCGTCACAGCCACGCAGTGTCTGCTCCGCATTTTCATCATTCACCAGTTCCGAATCTACCCAGCGGATTTTCACCTTTACATCATTTTCAATGCCGCCGTGCGTCAGTGCTTCCACCACGCTGAGATATGCGTCATGCAACGCCACATATTTGCCGACCAAGCCAATAGTTACCGTGTCTGTGCAGTTCTTTGCCCGCACCACCATCTGAGACCATTCTGCCAGATCCGGCTCGCGCTGCGGCAGATCCAGCCGCTTGCACACCACGCTGCCAAGTCCTTCCTGTTCCAGCATCAGAGGAACCTCATAGAGAATCGGCGCCGTCAGATTCGGAATCACATTCTCCGGCGGCAGATTGCAGAACAGAGAAATTTTGTTAATAATATCGTCCGGAATCTCGCTGTCTGCACGGCAGACAATTACATCCGGCTGGATACCAATGGACAGCAGCTCCTTGCAGGAATGCTGGGTCGGCTTACTCTTCAGTTCGTTGGAACCGGGAATCGAAACCACCAGGCTTACATGGATATACATGACATCCTGCCGCCCTACTTCGTGGCCCACCTGCCGGATTGCCTCCAGAAACGGCTGGGACTCAATATCACCGACCGTACCACCAATTTCCGTAATGACCACATCCGTTGCTTCCATCCGGCCAAGGCGGTAAATCCGCTCTTTAATCTCATTGGTAATATGCGGGATCACCTGAATTGTACCACCCAAATAGTCGCCGTTGCGTTCGCGGTTCAAGACCGACCAATACACTTTTCCGGAGGTCACGCTGGAATTCACAGTCAGATTCTCGTCGGTAAAGCGCTCATAATGGCCGAGATCCAAATCCGTCTCTGCACCATCGTCCGTGACAAAGACCTCGCCATGTTGATACGGACTCATTGTACCCGGATCCACATTGAGATATGGATCAAATTTCTGCAGCGTCACTTTCAGCCCCCGCTGCTTCAGTAAACGACCCAGAGAGGCCGCCGTAATACCCTTGCCAAGGCCGGAAACAACACCGCCTGTGATAAAAATGTACTTCACTGCCATGCAAACAACCTCCTCAGCGGCGCAGCACGCCGCACTTCCCCATAATCTGAAGCTTATTTTACTCGTTCGCCTCTTGGAAATCAAGGAAAATGTCGTATAGCACACAAGCAATCGTGGTTTTTGACGAACTTTCCCACATTCAATTGTGGATTTTGGCACTTTTGATTGTCGACGTAATGAATTTCATTTTGCTTTATTTTTTGAAATATTCAGCCAATATTCACTCTTATTTTTCAGATTTTGTAAAATCTGTGGATTGTAAACAATTGATGAACACGGGAGTTTTGCACAATTCCACAAGGTTGTGCACAAGGATTGTGCACAACCAGTTTCTCTTCAAATTTTGAATACTTGATTTACATAACCCCTCAGCAGATAAACCCCTGTATTTCTTCCAGCGATAATTCCGGATGAAGCGCCAGGCTAATGCCACATCCAACGATGCGCGCCATGCGTTTTATCCCTGCGTCAATGTCTCCAGGCGTCACCATCATACCACGCGGAAGCGGGTCCTTTGGCAGCGAATAGCCGTTCCGTTCCAGCAAATCCATCGCAAGTGTCCCGGCGTCTACTACAGTCGGAATACCAACTGCTACAACTGGGACCCCCAGTGTCTGCCTGGTAAACGCCGCCCGGCTGTTTCCAACTCCGGATCCCGGCACAATTCCGGAATCCGCCAACTGCACCGTACTGCACAGCCGCGCCGGATCTCGCGCCGCCAGGGCATCAATCACAACCACTGCTGTTGGCCGGGCATACGCCACCGCACCACGAACTACTTCCGCACTTTCCAACCCCGTCGTCCCCAGTACACCGGGAGATAGCGCACTGACTGGCCGAAAATGGCCAAACTGCACCGGCAGCTGCTCTACCAGGTGCCGTGTGATCAGCAAATGCTGTAAAGCTTCCGGACCAATGGCGTCCGGCGTAACCGCCGGATTTCCAAGTCCAATGACCAATACGCTCTGACGCGGCTCCAACGCCAGCATTTTCTGCAGCAGCTTTCCCAGCGTCTCCGTTGCACGGCGTATTCCCCGATCTGCCTGATCCCGGATAGCCGCAAAATCCAGGGTGAAATAGCTTCCCTCCGGCTTCCCCAGCGCCTGCGCACCACGCCGGTCAAGGATCGTAACCTCCGTCACTGCAACACCGTGTACCTTATAGTCGCGTGCCTGGACACCCGGCAGCTTGGTAGTCTCTCCCGCCGATTCCTGCCAGAGCTGTCTGGCCTCCGCCGCCAAATCCGTTCGTTTCTGCATACGCCGTCCTCCATTTCTGCTTCTGCTATTCTGTGCGTTTCATCGAAAAATAATTTTCTTTTTCGCAAATAAGGGATTGATTTTATTCATCTTCTTCGCTATAATGTATTTCTGCATGAAACCATTATGGGTAATGATTGAATTCGTCCGGAGGAGGTGTTACCGTGCCCAATATCAAATCCGCCAAGAAGAGAGTTCTGGTTTCCCGTGTCAACAACGAGAAGAACAAGATGGAGAAGACCCTGCTGAAGACCAACCTGAAGAAGTTCGACGCCGCTGTTGCTGAAGGCAACCGGGAAGCAGTTGACGCTGCTTATCTGACCGCCGTCAAGACGATCGACAAGGCTGTCCAGAAGGGGATTCTGCACAAGAATACCGCCGCCCGGAAAAAGAGCCACATCGCGCTGAAGGTCAACTCCCTCGCGTAATGACACAGCATCAGACTTCCTTCGAGTTTTCGAAGGAAGTCTTTTTTTCTGCCCAGGCTTGTTCCATATGCAATTCTCATTTATAATTGGAATTCGGAATCATAAAACAAACATTGTGAGAGGAGGCTGCATGCTTTGGCCGATCTATTTTCCAGCGTCCGATTTCTGAAAGGCATCGGAGAAACCCGCGCCAAGCAGCTTGCGTCGCTCGGAATCGAGACCATCTACGATCTCATTGCTTATTTCCCCAGAGATTATGAAGACCGCACCCATCTGCTGGCGATTCACGATTTGCAGCCGGATACCCCCGCCTGCTTTAAGGCAACCATTGCCTCCCCACTTCGTACCGCTTATACGCATGCCGGAAAAACAGTGACAAATTTCAGTGTTGCCGATCACACAGGTACATTACATATCTCTTACTTTAACAATCCCCATCTCGGCCAGCAGCTGCTTTATGGCGAAACTTATTATTTTTACGGAGCGCTAAAGGCTGACGGACGCGGCGGCACAATGTTTAATCCGCTTTTCGAGCCCATCGCCGCATCCCCCATCATGACACGCCGAATTTTGCCGCTTTATCCCCTGACGGCCGGGCTTTCCAACAAGCTGTTGATTAAAACCATTGCATTGGCGTTGGACACTTGTGCAGACACGCTTCCAGATGTTCTTCCGTCCGCTGTACAACAGCAATATTTCCTTTGCAGCGCTGCCGAAGCCTATCGTCAAATTCACGCTCCCGACTCCTTCGATCAACTGGCCCGCGCGCGGCGGCGACTGGTCTTCGAAGAGTTTTTTATCTTTTCCGCCGGACTCTCTCTGTTGCGCGCCCAGCGGCAGCAAAAGCATACGGTTCCTTTCTCCTGCACCGATCCAGCACCGTTTTTTGCAGCGCTTCCGTTTGCGCTTACCGGCGCGCAGCAGCGGGTCATCGGCGAAATCGCTGCCGACTTCCGACGAGATGTTCCCATGAATCGGCTGGTACAAGGCGATGTTGGCAGCGGAAAAACACTCATTGCAGCCGCTGCTGCTTATTGCTGCGCACGCAGCGGGCATCAAACTGCACTCATGGCGCCCACCGAAATTCTGGCGGAACAGCACGCCGCGTCACTCACTCCACTGATGGCGCAATTTGGAATTCAAACCATCCTTCTGACCGGCTCTATGCGGCGCACAGAACGCGCCGCAGCATTGGAAGCGGCTGCCACCGGCAGCGCCAATCTCATCATTGGTACCCATGCGCTGCTCTCTGAAACATTGGAATTTCAGGATCTCGGTCTGGTTATTGCAGATGAGCAGCACCGTTTCGGTGTCGGCCAGCGGGCAAAGCTGGCCTCAAAAGGGCAAAATCCGCATCTGCTTGTGATGTCCGCAACACCAATTCCCAGAACGCTGGCACTGATTTTATACGGCGATCTCGACCTCTCTATTGTGGATGAACGGCCACCTGGACGGCAGCCGGTCGATACCTTTCTGGTTGGTGAATCCATGCGCCATCGAGTCCACACCTTTATCCGGAAGCAGGTTGCTGCCGGTCATCAGGTTTATGTGGTCTGCCCCGCCATCGAAGAAAATGATGCAAATTCTCTCAAGTCCGCCGAAGCATGGGCAGATGCACTGCAGCGCACCGTTTTCCCCGATCTTCGGATATTATTGCTGCATGGTCGGATGAAAGGGACGGAAAAAGAGCGGGTCATGGCTGCTTTTTCTGCCGGAGAAGCCGACATTCTGGTCTGTACCACCGTCATTGAAGTCGGCGTCGATGTTCCGAACGCCAATTTGATTGTGATTGAAAACGCAGAACGGTTTGGTCTGTCTCAGCTGCATCAGCTCCGTGGGCGCGTTGGTCGTGGATCCGTGAAATCCTATTGTATTCTGTTCAGCGATGGCCAAAACGAGCAGACACGCGCCCGGTTGAAGGCACTCTGTGCCAGCAACGACGGTTTTCAAATCGCCGAGGAAGATTTGGCGCTCCGCGGCCCCGGTGACTTTTTTGGCGCGCGGCAGCATGGGCTGCCGCTCTTCAAGGTTGCAAACCTCTGCACTGACCTGGACACACTGAAGCAGGCGCAAACAGCCTGCCAGGAAGCGCTTGACCAAGGCATTCTGAATATCACTGCCGGGCAGCCGCTTGCCAACCGTATTCGCGCACTGTTCCGCAATACGGAAATCATCTGGAATTAAAACAAATTGCTCCCCCTTTGCATAGTCTGAAACAGACTGTCAAAAGGGGGAGTTTTTTATGTGTGGCATTGCCGGAATGCTGTCTCCGGAACCGATTGATCCACATGCGTCCTGTTGGCGCGCCATGTCCGAGTCGCTGTCACCCCGCGGCCCAGATCAGGCCGGCAATTTCTTTCTGGACGGCTGTGCGCTGCTTCATCGCAGGCTCGCGGTTGTGGATCCCGCTGGAGGTCAGCAACCCATGTCCTATGCACAGCTGACCATCGTTTACAATGGGGAACTCTATAACACGCAGGAAGTAAAGCAATTATTAGTCGCACGCGGCTATCGCTTCGACACCCACAGCGATACAGAGGTCGTCCTAAAAGCGTTTCATGCCTGGGGACCAGATTGTGCACGGCAATTCAACGGAATCTTTGCCTTTGCCGTCTATGACCGGCTACGGCGTCAGCTGACACTTGTCAGGGATCCGCTGGGCGTAAAGCCGCTCTTTTATTGCAAACGGGATGCAGGTCTGCTCTTCGCCTCTGAACTGAAAGCGCTGCTCTGCCATCCCGCTGTAGCGCCGGAGTTGGATCTGGAAGGACTTTACGACATTTTGTTTTTAGGGCCCGGCCGCACACCGGGCCGGGGTGTATTCCGAAATGTGAAGGAATTACTTCCCGGTCATTTTCTGATCATCGACGAAGCTGGAACAACCGATACCGCTTACTGGACGCTGTGTGACAGCATCACAGAGGACACCTTCGAGCAGGCCGCCGAACGGACGCGGTTTCTTGTCACGGACGCGATCCGCCGCCAGATGGTCTCCGATGTACCGCTGTGTACCTTTCTCTCCGGTGGACTGGATTCCTCGATCATCTCCGCTGTAGCCAAGACCGAAAAGCAGGAATTGACCACCTATTCCGTCGACTACCGCGATAATGACCGCTATTTCCAAAGCGGGAAATTCCAACCGAACTCCGACACGCACTATATTGATGTGATGCAGACATTTCTCGGTTCTCACCATCGCCGCATAGAGCTTGATACGCCAGAACTGGTCCTTGCACTTTTCGACGCTGTCAACGCACGGGATCTTCCCGGCATGGCCGATGTGGACGCCTCGCTGCTCTTACTTTGTCAATCCGTCAAACGCACCCATACAGTGGCGCTTTCCGGTGAATGTGCCGATGAAATTTTCGGCGGCTATCCCTGGTACCGCGACCCGGAAATCCGTGAAACAGATGGTTTTCCCTGGTCACAAACCACAGCTTATCGCGCCAGCTTTGTTCGGCCGGAATTTCTGCAGGACGAAAGCCCTCAGGCATATGTCCATCGCCGTTATACCGAAACGCTGGAGCAAACCGACATTCTGCCCGGCACCGATCCGCTAGAACGGCGGATGAAGCAGATGATGGTGCTCAACCTCAAATGGTTTATGCAAACGCTGCTCGACCGAAAAGACCGCATGAGTATGTACTCCGGGTTAGAGGTTCGCGTACCATTCTGCGACCGGCGCATTGTCGAATATCTCTACACCCTGCCCTGGTCCTACAAGGATTACCACGGACGAGAAAAGGGGTTGCTTCGCTACGCCATGCGGGACCTGCTTCCCGAAGAGATTATCATGCGCAAAAAAAGTCCCTACCCCAAGACCTGGAACCCCGGCTACCACGATGCCGTCTGTACACTGCTGCGGCGAGAACTGGAGGATCCGGACAGTCCGCTGCCGCGGCTGTTCCGTTCAGAAGCACTTGCCCAGCTTTTAACCGAGCAGCGCAGCGTTCCATGGTATGGTCAACTGATGACAACACCGCAAACAATCGCCTATTTTCTGCAAATCAGCTACTGGATGCGGAAATATCGTGTTTCGATTGTATAAGTTGTCGATTGAGACTTTCCATCCCATCCTGTAAAATAAAGATAGGATTCTTGTAAATCCATGTTAAAATTACCAACGAAAAATGAGGCGATTTCATGACAAAGGCAGAACAAGCGATCGCACTGCATGCCGCAGGGCAAAACTGTGCGCAAGCTGTGCTGGGCGCTTTTTGTGAATCCTACCAACTCTCCCCGGAAGAGGCTTCCCGGCTCAGTGCGTTTTTTGGCGGCGGTATGCGGATTGGGAGTACTTGTGGAGCTGCCACCGGCGCACTTATGGTTCTTGGATTGCAGTTTGGCGGCGAAAACAACCGCCAATGCACAGCCTCCCGCGAGTTTCTGCAGGCATTTACGCACACATTCGGCACGCTGAACTGCCGCGAATTGCTGCGGCAGCATCCAAAGTCCGAAATCTGCCCGGCAGTCATTCAATTCGCCGCACAATATCTGGAGGAGCATTGCAAATGAAACCTGTTGTACTAGTCATTATGGATGGCGTAGGCTTCGGCAATCATGGGGACGGTGACTGCGTCTATCGTGCAAAAACACCGAATCTCGACCGTTTGTTGGCCACCTGCCCGCATGTTGCATTAAAAGCACATGGCACCGCAGTCGGTCTCCCCTCTGACGATGATATGGGCAATTCCGAAGTCGGTCACAACGCACTTGGTTGCGGGCAAATTTTTCCGCAAGGCGCGCGCCTTGTCAACGAGAGTATTCAAAGCAACGCCATGTTCGCCTCTCCCGTCTGGAACGAGCTGGTAGAAAACTGCCTGACGCATGATAAAACGCTTCATTTTCTCGGTTTGCTCTCCGACGGCAATGTTCACTCCCACATTCACCATCTCTTTGCCATGCTGGATCACGCCCAGCAGGCAGGCGTAAAACGCGTCCGCTGCCATATTCTGCTGGATGGCCGTGATGTTCCCGCCACCTCTGCACTTGACTATGTTGCACAACTGGAAGAGCGGCTGGCACAAGCGCGGAACGCAGGGCTCGACTACCGGATTGCCTCCGGCGGCGGACGAATGCAGATCACCATGGACCGATACGAAGCTGACTGGGAAATGGTGCACCGCGGCTGGCAGACTCATGCCTTGGGCGAAGGTCGTATGTTTGAATCTGCCGCGGCCGCTATTGAAGCTTACCGCGCTGAGCTGGGTTGCATTGACCAGGATCTTCCGCCCTTTGTCATCGCCGAAAATGGTTCTCCGGTTGGTCGGATTGAAAATGGCGACAGCGTTATTCTCTTCAATTTCCGCGGAGACCGTGCGTTGGAGATTTCCCGTGCATTTGACGATCCAGACTTTTCACAATTTGACCGGGGTGGCGTCACGCAGGTTCTCTATGCCGGAATTCTGGAATATGACGGTGATCTGAAAATTCCAACCCGCTATCTGGTCTCTCCGCCCGCTATTACCGAAACACTCACCGAGGTACTCTGCGCCCACGGCATCCGGCAATACGCCCTATCCGAAACTCAGAAATACGGTCATGTGACCTACTTCTGGAACGGCAACCGCGGCGCAAAATTTGATGAAGCATTGGAAACCTGGGAAGAAATTCCCTCCGACCTCGTCCCCTTTGACCAGAAGCCCGCTATGAAATGCAAGGAAATTACCGAGAAACTGATTGCCGCCATGGAAAGCGGAAATTACGATTTCCTCCGCTGCAATTTTCCAAACGGCGACATGGTAGGCCACACAGGAAACCTGGATGCGGTAATCGTTTCCATGGAAGCCCTCGATCAGTGCATCGGTCAGATTGAAGCTGCAGCCAAACGACTCAACTGCACGCTGCTTATCACCGCCGACCACGGCAACGCCGACCAGATGTATGACGAAAAAAAGGGCAAGCGCACCATTCGCACTGCCCACTCGCTTAATCCCGTTCCGTTTATCCTCTGCGGTGACGGAAACCTGCGGGAAGGATGCTTCGGCCTTTCCAATGTTGCCGCCACTGTGGCAGCACTTTTGGGAGTTCCGGCCCCGAAAAGCTGGAACGCCAGTATGTTAAGCTGAAATTCCCCTTGTACTTTCGTCGCTTTTAGGATAGAATAGGTGCGAATCTTTCGTACCAATTAAAGGGAGGTAACACAATGCTCCATCTTCATACGGAACAGGGCGAAATTACGGTCAGCAATAGTGTCATTACACAGATTGCCGGCGGTGCCGCAACCAACTGCTTTGGTGTCAAGGGAATGGCTGTCCGCTCCATGTCCGACGGGCTTGTACACCTGCTGCGCAAAGAGGCGATGGGAAAAGGCGTCCGCATCCAGTATCACGAAGATCAGACAATCTCGATTGACCTGCACATTATCGTGGAACACGGCGTCAATATCTCTGCGCTCACCGATTCCATTATCAAAGAAGTCCGCTATGTCGTTGGTCAGATAACCGGCGCCCAAATTGCGGCAGTCAATGTATTTGTTGACTCAATTGTCGCAGGCTGACAGGCCACGGCATACGGAGGTGTAATAAGAATTGATGCAATCCATGGATGGTGCGGTTTTCCGCTCCATGATGATGAACGCGGCTGCTGCAGTGGAACTCCACAAGCAGCAGATTAACGAACTCAATGTCTTCCCTGTACCAGACGGCGATACCGGTACCAATATGAGCCTGACACTCTCTGCCGCCGCCACTGATTTACGCGGTGCCAGCGTCCTCTCACTTGGGAAAGCGGCCAGCATGGTCGCTTCTGCACTGCTGCGCGGCGCCCGCGGGAACTCCGGCGTCATCACATCCCTGCTTTTCCGCGGTTTTGCAAAGCATCTGAAAGAATTTGACCGTGCCAATGGCCAGGATTTTGCCGCAGCGCTCAGCGCCGGCGTCGATACTGCATATAAGGCAGTCATGAAGCCGGCAGAAGGCACAATTTTAACCGTTTCCCGCGTCTGCGCGGAGGCTGCTACCGCAGAAGCAGAACAGAACAGCGCACTTGAGCATGTGCTGGAGGCCACGATCCAGGCCGGTCACGATGCACTTCGCGAAACCATGAATCAGAACCCGGTTCTGAAAAAAGCAGGCGTTGTCGACGCTGGCGGTATGGGTTTTCTCTATATTCTGGAAGGCATGCTGATGAGTCTGCGCGGTGAGATTCTATCGACCGAGTCCGGAGATACCGGTGCACAGGCCGCTGACTTTGCCGCATTTTCCAATGAGGATATTACTTTCACCTACGACACGGTGTTTATCGTCCGTAAAAACGACCCGGATGTAGATCTGGAGCCGCTGCGCACTTATCTTGGCTCCATCGGCGACAGTCTGGTGATCGGTGAAAGTGATGAAGAATTCAAGGTCCATGTCCACACAGACATCCCCGGCGAGGCACTGACACGCGCACAGTCTTACGGCACCCTGGAACTTGCCAAGATTGAAAATATGCGCTCTCAGGCTGAAGCATTGGCCGCTGGCCGCAAAGCACAGAGTACCGACGATCTTGAAGCGGTGGAAGAGGAATTAGAGCGCGGCGCAGCCGCGCAGGCAGACTCCGGTGTTGCCCCGGCGGAAAAACGCTACGGCATCGTTACCGTCTGCTCCGGTGATGGAATCCGTTCGGTCTTTGCAGATCTCGGCGTTGATGGCTTTGTGGAGGGCGGGCAGACAATGAACCCCTCCACCGAAGATATTCTCCAGCAAATCAATCGCACCCCATCCGAGATTGTCTTTGTTCTGCCCAACAACAAGAATATTATTATGGCTGCACAGCAGGCCGCGCCGCTGACCGACAAGCAGGTGATTGTCATCCCAAGTGCGACAGTCTGCCAGGGTATCACCGCACTGTTAAATTTCGATCCCGGTGCAGAGCCAGACGACAATGTTTCCGCCATGTCCGAAGCAATGCAGGGCGTATCCACAATCCAGATTACCTATGCTGCCCGCAATTCCGACTTCGACGGGCACGATATTCACGAGGGTGATTATCTTGCGCTCTACAATGGAGCACTGCTCGGTTCCAGAGCCAACCTGCCCTCGTTGCTGGCCGAGGTTGCGGACAAAGTCTGCGCCGAAGGCAAGGAATACATTACAATTTTCTACGGCGATGGTACAAGCGCGTCTGACGCCGCCGAAGCCGAAGCCGTATTCTCTCAGCACTGCAGCAACGCAGAAATCAGCGTAATTGACGGCGGCCAACCGGTTTACTATTACCTGATCTCCGCAGAATAACATATTAAATCGGAGGCAACTTCCGTGAACATTCTCTATGTGGCCAGTGAGGCCTATCCCTTTGTCTCGGTCGGCGGTCTTGCAGAAGTCGCCGGTTCCCTGCCCAGAGCAGTCAGCGAGCTCGGCCAGGATGTCCGGCTGATGATTCCGCTCTACGGCAGCATTTTCGCAGATTTCCGCACACAACTGCGATTTCTGCGCAACATTACTTTTTCTGTTTCGTTTACGCAGTATTCCTGCGGCCTATATACGCTGTGCTATGATGGACTGACGGTCTACTTTGTAGAAAACAGCGACTACTTCGACCGTGACTGCATTTACGGTGATCCGGATGATTCTAACCGTTTTGCATTTTTCTCCAAAGCCGTAGTTTCTCTGCTGCCTGTGCTGGAGGAAGTAGAACATTGGCAACCCGATATTCTCCACTGCAACGACTGGCAGACGGCGTTAATCTCCATCTACCTGCGGGAAGCCCGTATGGATGACCCGGATTATCCGCCGATCAAGGTAGTTTACTCCATCCATAATGCAGAGTATCCCATTGTCACAGACATCAGCCGGCTTGGCAACGATTTTGGCCTTTCCAGCGTTCTGTTCGCGGAGGGAATTATTGAATTCGACGGACATATTGACCTGATGAAGGGTGCGCTTCTCTGCTCTGACGCGGTGACAACCTTCAGTCCCACCTATGCCAAGGAGCTGCTCTCCAGCAACAGTGCATTTCTGTTGAGTCCCGTTATTCGTGCGCATCAGGACAAATTGCATGGAATTCTAAACGGAATTGATCCCGTCCGGCGCGACCCATCCCGCTGCAGCCATCTGGTTCACACCTACAGCGTCGATGCGCTGGAAGGCCGGCTGGATAATAAACGATACCTGCAGCAAAAGCTTGGGCTTACGGTCTCGGATGACATTCCGCTGCTCGCCTGTATCTCCCGTCTGCTTCCCCGCAAGGGTTATGGATTGCTGCTGCAAATTCTTCCGCAGTTAATGGAGCTTGGCGTACAGGTTGTAATTCTCGGTGCCGGCTCCAAAATGCTTGAGCGGCAGCTCGGCGCATTTTCCGACCAATATCCGCAGCAATACCGCCTGTTGATCTCGGAATATGACGAAACGCTGGCTGACCAAATCTACGGCGCTTGCGACCTGTTCCTGGCGCCATCGCAGTCCGAACCCTGTGGCCTGCCAGCAATGAGTGCTATGCACTATGGCGCCGTCCCCGTCGTCCGTGCCACCGGCGGTCTGAAGGATACCGTCGTCCCTTACAACGCCGAAGACGGTACCGGTTACGGCTTTACTTTTCAAGCCTATCAAGCAGATCAATTTCTCGCTGCAATCCAGGCCGCACTCGCTGTCTACCGACAAAAGGACATCTGGACTGCGTTAATCCGCCGCTGTATGCAGCATGATTTCACCTGGAAAAAATCCGCACAGGCATATTTGGATCTGTATCAATCTCTTATAAGAAAGTAATATAAAAACGGCTCGTACACAAAAACTGTGTACGAGCCGTTTTTATTTTTGACAATCTGAATGCTGTATTTCTGCCGTTCAAGGAATTTCGATTATGGTTGTTCCAAGACCTCGTCCTCAGCTTTGAACTTTACATTTCCATCCTCAACCGAAATTGCAAGTGTATGTTGGTAAACAATTCCCTGCTCCGGCTCCAGCACGAAGGTTACTGCTCCATCTCCAAGATATGTAAAGTTTGGTTCGTCAGCCACTTTTGCATAGGTGCCGCATTGCTGACTGTATCCATCTGCGTCAAAGAATGCAACATTGCTGGTTCCACTCTCATTGTCCCAAAAGAGGACCGCACCAATCCGGTCGCTGGCCTGGTCCGGAAATAGCACACAATCAATGTATTCCCAGTCTGTTTTTTTAATGTGCTCGAACATGTCGCCAAGGTCTTGTTCTGACCAGCTTTTCTCTTCTTTTGTTTGATCGGTATCGCTGTTCTGCACGACAGAATCCGCCGCACCTGGTGTTTCCGGTGCAATATCTTGACTGCCGCACCCAGCCATTGCAAAAAGGAAAAACAACAGGAAGATGGAAATCACGCTTTTTCTCATTAAAACATCTCCTTACAGCTGGTGATTGCATCGCTCAGGCACTGTAATCCACAAAGGACATATTGAGATCTACTTTTCCATTGATTCCCGGCACCGTACCGGAATCTGTATATTGCCACATCTGAAAATCATAATAAAAGCTCGGCGTGCTGCTATACTCAGCCAGCCACAGATCATAGTCCGCAACCTGGCGTAAATCATATTTGAGATAGCCGGTATTCAGCGACACATAAATCATCGGTGTATAGCCCGCATCAGCTACCGTCTCACAAAAGCGGTTCGCGCAAGCGCCCAAAGTATCCGTATCTAAATTATCTGCACGCCCTTTTCCACTGCCGATCACTTCCCAGTCAAACACCAGCGGGTAATCCAGCTCGGCACCGTCCAATAATTGCAGCGCGTATTCCGCCTCTTCCTGCGCCTCCTGTACGGAACATGCCTGGGAGAAGAAATAAGCGCCAACCTTTATCCCTGCTGCTTTGGCTCCCTGTAAATTCCGTGCAAAAGTGGAATCGTGATACAAAACACCGTTACCATAGCCCCGTCCACCAACACGCAGCATCGCGTAATCGACTCCGGACGCTTTGACCTGCTCCCAGTCAATCGTTCCCTGGAACAGGGAA
Source organism: uncultured Oscillospiraceae bacterium (assembly GCA_934561175.1). GTDB lineage: Bacteria > Bacillota > Clostridia > Oscillospirales > Oscillospiraceae > CAKTFW01. Next base: position 1,315 of record CAKTFW010000018.1, on the reverse strand, counting down.
ACATCAATTCCAATCAAAGTCTTAACCGTATCTGTGCGGTAGCCACGGTAATTACCATCAATATAAAAATTTTCCTTCTGGTAATGGTTGACTGGAACCCCCTGTAAGATTTCAATTGTTTGGTTACGGAACTGAATTACGCGAGAAGGGACCTCCAATGCATTGATTCTCCAGATCGTCGCACACAGCTCACTTCTGCTAATGCTCTTTTCCCCATGGAATAAACGCTGCCCATTGGTCAGAGAACCTTCCATAATTCCCGCTTCATACAGCTGCAGCGCCGCTGTATCACTTGTATCTGCATAAGGCGACGCAGTCGTCGGGGCTGGCAAGTCCAGTGCTTTTGCCGCCATAGCCGCAATTTCGTTTCGGCTGATCGCTGCATCCAGATTGGAGATTGCGCCTGCTGTGACGATCTTCTGCCGCTCTGCCAATGCCAAATACCCACTTGCCCAGTGTGTTCCCGTCGCCTTCTGCTCCGGATATCCGCTGGCCAACAGAACCAGCTTCAGTGCCTGCCCATATGTAACGGTTCCAGTCGGCCGGAAAGTACCATCCGGATATCCATCTACTACATGATCCCGGCTCAAATCACTGACATAGCTGAGATACCACGCCGAATCCGGCACATCCCGAAACAGCGTTGCCGCGCTGACCGTTTCCCATTTTGCCGTGACTGTCTGGCCTTTATTTGCCGCCTGTTCCGCAGTAAGCACCGTGCCATTTTCCGCCACCCAACCAGCGAAGGTATAGCCGTCCCGCGTTGCTGTTGGGAGTGTTCCATAGGCCTTTCCCACCTCATAGCAGACAATATCGCTGTCAATGTTGCCATTGGCGGCATGCAAAATCAAATATGTATAGTCCGGAGAATTGCCATCACCGTAATCACCATATAAGAACAGTTTCGCCTCTGCAATCCGGCGGGCGATCAGGGTCTCACTCGCCTGATTGCCAATGTGACTCCAGATCACCATGGCATCTACCAGCTCCAAATCTGTATATTGGCCGCTGATCAGGCAGCTGGCAAAGCGGTAACCGGTGTTCATCCAGCTGGTTCCAAGCGTATAGGTAAAACTCACCAGCGCATCAAATTGATTCTGACTGCAGGAAATGCCATTTTTGCTCAAAAACGCATTGACCTGCTGTACAGTCGCGTCCAACTCTGTCCGCAGAAGTTCTGCCGCCTGTTCCTCCGTGATTCCATCCGGATAATCCTCCGGATTGCAAGTGGTTCCATAGCCAATGTACCATTTTCCGCCATCCGAATAAGCCGTTGCAGAAAAGCCCTCATAGGACGCAATCATCTGCATCTATG
>CAKTFW010000017.1 GCA_934561175.1 uncultured Oscillospiraceae bacterium | reverse complement strand
GCGTCCGGCAGATACTGCTGTGCAACCCAGTGGTTCGGAAAACTATGCGGATACAGATATCCCTGCTCCCGTTCAAAACCGGTGCCATCGCAGTGAACATTTTGAAGCTGCCGTGGCACCGGTCCTGTTTTTCCGCGTTTGACATCTGCCATCGCCGTTTCAATTGCCATGCAACCAGAATTTGACTTTGGCGAGGTTGCCATCAGAATTACAGCATCCCCCAACGGAATCTGCGCCTCCGGCAGTCCAAGCTGCAGCGCAGAATCTACACAGGCTTTAACAATCGGAATAATCTGCGGATAAGCCAGGCCCACATCCTCCGCCGCCATTACCAGGATGCGGCGGCAGGGGGAAAGCAGATCGCCCGATTCCAGGAGCCTCGCCAAATAATGTACCGCAGCATCCGGATCTGAACCACGGACGGATTTCTGCAGCGCAGATACCAAATCATAGTGCTCATCCCCGTCCCGGTCATAACGCATGGCCGATTTCTGAGACAGGTCCACCGCGTCCTTCTCGGTAATCCGGATCGTATTCCCTACCACATGGGATGCAGAGAACAAAAGTTCCACCGCGTTCATCGCTTTCCGGACATCGCCGCCGCAGGCCCGGCAGACATGTTCCAGTGCATGCGGTTCAATCTCTGGCGTCAGCTGATTTTTCTCTGCAAGGTAGTTAATTGCACGCTTTACCGCACGCTCCACCTGCTCCGGTTCAACCGGCTTGAACTCAAAGACCGTCGAACGGGAGAGAATGGCATTATAAACATAGAAATACGGATTCTCTGTGGTAGAGGCGATCAGGGTGATCTTTCCATTTTCAATATGCTCCAGTAGTTGCTGCTGCTGTTTTTTTGTAAAATACTGGATCTCGTCCAGATACAGCAGCGCACCGCCAGGCGCCAGGAAAGTATCCAATTGACTGACAATCTCTTTAATATCCGCAGATGACGCCGTTGTGGCATTCAACTTGTAAAGCGTCCGATTGGTCTTCGCAGCAATGATATTCGCCACAGTTGTTTTACCAGTCCCAGAGGGACCGTAAAAAATTAAATTTGGAATGTTTCCGGACTCTATAATGCGCCGGAGCAGTCCATCCTGGCTCAAAATATGTTGCTGACCGCAAACATCATCCAGTGACTTGGGCCGAAGCATATCCGCCAGTGGCTGATACATTTCCAGCGCCTCCCTTACAGAAAACAGAAAATCAGATCAATAAACCGGGTGCTTTGTGCACAGCTCGTTTACGCCTGCACGGATCTGGTCTGCACTGGCTTCAAAGTCCGTGGCAGCCAAATACATCCACTGTGCGATTTTCTCCATCTCCGGCTCCTTAAACCCGCGCGTGGTCACTGCTGGTGTACCAACACGGATACCACTTGTCACAAACGGGCTGCGCGGATCGCCCGGTACTTTGTTCTTATTCACGGTAATATAGACCTCGTCCAGGCGATGCTCCATCTCCTTGCCGGTCAACTCGCCAAAGTTCTGCAGGTCCACCAGCATCAGGTGGTTATCCGTGCCGCCGGATACAAGATTGAAGCCCTTCTTGGTCAGCGCATCTGCCAGCGTCTTCGCGTTATTGACGATCTGCTGCTGGTAGGTCTTAAACTCCGGCTTGAGCGCTTCGCCAAACGAAACTGCCTTGGCCGCAATAATGTGCATCAGCGGGCCGCCCTGGCTGCCCGGGAACACTGCAGAGTTAATCTTCTTTGCAATCGCTTCGTCGTTGCAGAGAATCAATCCGCCGCGCGGGCCGCGCAGCGTCTTATGCGTAGTCGTCGTCACAACATCTGCATAAGGCACAGGGCTCGGATGCAGACCGGTTGCCACCAGGCCGGCGATGTGGGCCATATCCACCATCAGATATGCGCCGACCTCTTTCGCAATCTCAGAGAATTTCGCAAAGTCGATCACACGCGGATATGCAGAAGCACCGGCAATAATCATCTTCGGCTTTTCTTTCTTTGCCAGCTCCCGCAGTGCGTCATAATCGATCCGTCCTGTTTTCTCATCCACACCATAAGGGACAATATTGTAGTATTTACCGGAATAGTTCACCGGGCTGCCATGGGTCAAATGGCCGCCATGATCCAGATTCATACCCAGCACCGTATCGCCAGGATTGCACAGTGCCATATAGCAGGCATAGTTTGCCTGCGCGCCGGAATGCGGCTGGACATTGGCAAACTTGGCGCCAAAGAGCTTCTTTGCCCGTTCAATCGCCAGATTCTCCACAATGTCCACGCACTGGCAGCCGCCATAATACCGCTTGCCGGAATAGCCCTCTGCATACTTGTTGGTCAGCACAGAGCCCATCGCCGCCATGACCGCTTCGGAAACAATATTCTCAGAAGCGATCAGCTCAATATTGCGCTGCTGGCGTGCATACTCCAGCTCCACCGCATTGCCGACTTCCGGATCCATCTTGGACAAAAACTTCATGACATCCTGAATCATGACAAAACAACTCCTTCGTTAAAAGTGTTTGAAAAATAATACTTTTTTATTATATCAGAAAATATCTCGCTTTCGCAATATGGAAACCGACGCATTCCTGTTGTATAATAGCAGAAAATTGCACAATATGACGAATCGCACCGGGAGGAATTTCCATGAAAAGAACTGAGCGCGCGGCAGCGGTAATTGATGCACTCAAGGCTGCCTACCCAGATGCAATCTGCGCGTTGCAATATCAAAAGGACTATGAACTGATGATCTCCGTCCGCCTGTCCGCACAATGCACCGACGCCAGAGTCAACCAGGTAACACCTGCACTGTTCGCACGGTATCCAACCCTGCAATCCTTTGCCGAGGCAAATGTGGAAGAGGTTGAATCCTATGTCAAAACCTGTGGATTCTATCACCACAAGGCCCGCGACATTGTTCTCGCCTGCCAGATGCTCCTGACCGAATACGGCGGTGTTGTTCCCAATTCCATGGATGCGCTGCTGAAGCTTCCTGGTGTGGGCCGTAAAACCGCAAACCTGTTGCTCGGCGATTTATATCGGGTCCCCGGCTCTGTGGTTTGTGATACACACTGCATCCGCATCTGCGGCAAATTGGGGCTGACCGATGGCACCAAGGATCCTGCGAAATGTGAGCAGCAGCTGCGCAAGGTGCTGCCGCCGGAAGAAAGTTCTGACTTCTGCCACCGCATTGTTCTGCATGGCCGCGCCGTCTGCACCGCCCGCAGCCCCAAATGTGGGGAATGCACATTAGCCCCCTTCTGCAAAACATTTTCCGGGAAATAATCTCTGAAACAAAAATCGCGGGAACCAATGGTTCCTGCGATTTTTTTGCGAGGTACTGTACCATACGGCCCCGCCGCTTTTGTATTATTCATTCGGCATGGCAATCGGTTCTGCGAATGGTTTGCCCGGCAGTACAACCGTGCGGATAAATTGAAAGGTCTCTTTTTCTCCGTGCTCTTTCAGCATCACCAGCAAGTACCGCAGCTGCCGGTGTGTAGTGTCGTTCATCTGATGATGCTCGCCGGAACGATCCAAATACGCCAGTGCATCTGCATCCGTATAGGCATCGCGGTGGTAAGTTTTGCAGGCCGCAATACGGTCCATGCACATTTCCACCAGATAACGCCGCGGCATCTCAATCGGCACATAGGTGCGCGTACCCGGACGGTAATCGACCCAGTATTCAAAGTGATGCTTATTGCGTCCCTTGTGGTGCATCCATGCAGTGGAGTACCCCAGCGCTTTCCGCTCTTCCACATTCGGGCTGTGGTCACCTGTGCAATAACGGGCGCCAACCCGAAATTCTGTCCAGGAGTACTTGGACAGGTCATGGGTCAATCCCTGCCAAATCAGCCCAACCCGAAAGCATAGCTTCATCACGACCATGCGATGATGTGTAATTGTCTTGAAGTGTTTCCACGCCCTCATTGGAATCCTCCGCTGTGATCATTTGTATTTCACTATACCGCAAGCCGACCATTCGCGCAAGTCCTTTCTGCCCTGCTATCCTGCCTCCATTTCCGTGCGCAGCTTCTCCAGCGCCTTTTTCTCAATCCGCGATACATCGCGCCGCCATTATTGTAAGTACCGGCCAGCAAAGAAAAAGCGCCAACTCTCGTTGGCGCTTTTTCTTTATTCCGGCATCGTCCACTGCTTTACCGATGGGAAGAACGGTGCCTGTTTCCGCTGCCTGTAATCATCCAGATCAATCTTTGACCAATCGTGCAGCCCACAGCCGGATGCTTTTCCCTGCTCACCTTGATCCAGATGCGTCTGCACCAGTTGCTGGATTGCTGTCGCCGCACACAGATCCGGATAGATATTCAGACAAATCGTGCTCTCCAGCGGAAGTCCGACATCGTCAAAATATTCCAGCAGACCAATTGATGCGTAACGCATTCCCAGATATTTCATCGTCAAATCAATATCGTCCGCCGTTGTTACGCCCTGCTCAATCAAATAAATCGACTCTCGGTACAGCGCCTGCTGGAACCGGTTAACCAAAAATCCGGCCACGCTGTGGCTGAGCACCACCGGCTCGCGGTGCAGCTGCTTGAGCAGTCCCGTCGTCCGCTGCAGTACTGCATCCGGTGTTCTTTCATGTCCAACAACCTCAACCAGCGGCATCATGTGAACCGGCTGGAGCGGATGCGCAACCAGCAGATTTTCCGGCTTTGTAACCAGCATCGCCAGATCCCCCGCATTCAGGGAAGAGGTACACGATGCAATGACGACATCCGGCGCCGCGTACTCCTCAATCTGCGCAAAGACCGCCTGTTTCTGCGCCGGATCCTCCGGTACCGCTTCAAACACAAAGGTGCAATCTGCCAGTTCCTCTGGATGGTTCGTCAAATTCAGCAGCTTCATGGCCGCAATCTTATGTTTTTCCTCCGCCAGACCATGCGCAATCAAATCGTCCCAGTTCTGCGCAATCGTCTTGCGGCAGCGTTCCATGCCGCGTTCCGAATGGCCAATGACCGTGCATGGAATGCCGTGTCCTGTAATCAGAGTTGCTTCGCCCGCGCCAATAACACCAGCGCCATAAACAGCAATTTTTTCCATTCAATTTCCCCCTGTTATCGTTTCACTCAGCAAACGCCCATCATACCAAGGGCGACTGCTACCACAACCAAAATTACCGGGAACAGAACCGAGGTCATAAAAATCGGCTTATACCCCTGACGGTGCGTGACATCGCACGCTGCCAGAACGGTGACGACCATGGAGTTATGCGGCAGCGTATCGAACGCCTGGGAGGAAATCGCCATAATTCTTGTCACGACCTCCGGATCCAGTCCCATCGCCACATAGGTCTCGCCAAACATTTCCGGCATCAGTGCGATTGCACCAGTTCCGGAACCCATAGCCGCAGTAAAGACATTACACTGGATCGCCAGAGAAACCAGCGGGCTCATGTTCAGCGTCTGCAGCCAGCTGCACAGGCCCTGAAACGCCTCTGTGGATTTTACAACAGTACCAAAGGCCACCGCCGCGCAAACCGGAAGAATGACAGAGCAGCGGGAGAATCCCTCATTGATGACCGTCAGCTTATTCCCCAGCCGTTTCCAGTACAGGATCAAACCGATGACAATGCCAAGCACCATTCCGATATTAGCCTGCGCATAGGAACCCGAAGCGCCAAAGTTCGGGCTGAGATTGGTTGCAAACACAACCGCCAGCATTGGGATCAAAATCAGCCAGGATTTTGCACCGCCAAGCCCCTCTGCTTTTTCGTCGCACGCCGCCAGCACATCGGCGTCACGCGGGCTGGGTACAAAGACTTCGCCGTTGGCTCTTGCCTTGCGGAGCAGTCCGCGCAGATAGAGGAAGCACATCCCCGCGCCCAAAATCGAGGTCACCGCGCAGATGACCGGCGCTGCTGCCAGGCCAACATTCATACCGCCGCAGGCCACCACATTGATCACGCTCGGAATAAACGGCAAACACCCAAGTACAAAGCCGGCAGATCCCATATAAATGACGCCGGGAATCAAATGCCGCGGCAGATTTGCCTCCCGAAATACTGTCAGGGTGATGGGATACATGGTAAATACCACAATAAATGGGTTAATGCCGCCATAGACGATCAGCAGCGTTGCCACCGCGCATACATAGACCGCCGCGTTCCGGCCGCAGATTTTTACCAGCGTCCGTGCAAACGCTGCGCCTGCGCCGGACGCATTGATAATCTCCGCATAGATACCGGACAGGCCAAACAGCAGGAAAAAGTTCACCGCCGAAGAACCGACGCCGCTGGAATAGGAGTCCACCAACGCCACGACCGGGTTTGTCCCGGTAAAAATGCACACCACGATAGCCGCCAGCACAGTGGCGATTGTGGTGCTCCATCCTTTGAATACCAGAAAGAAGAGAAACGCAAGTGCGACGAAAATGCCAATAATACCAAGTGCCATATCCAAACCTCCTCATCCATTGTCAGACCGTAATCGCCGCTGGATTGGAATCCACCGTTTTTCTTCCGTATCGGGTGTTGAACCGCTTTCGCCCCCCTTCTGTCAGCGTACTGCCAATGGCAAATTACCCCAACTTTTTGCCGCCGCTTTTTCCCAATCTCCTTCGTCGCAAAGCTTTTCCAATTTGATGCATTTCCGTGCTTGATTCAGGCGGCTGATAGAATAAAGATATTCCTCCCCATCACGCTTCATGACCTCCAGATATTGCAGATTTCAGCTCTGTTTTTCCGCACAAACCTATTTACAAATTCGACATTCCGTGCTATATTGCTAACCGTAATCAGGGAGGTTGTTCCAGCACTTTCCTGATACCGTATTCAACCAGTTTCAGGGCGGTTTTCCACCATCGCGTTTTACTACGGCTCTTTGCGCCTTCCCGCATTTTTGGACACGACAGAAGCTGAAATTCTTTCAAAATCAGGGGTTGACATCGTTGAATCCGACGCAATATACTGAGAGCAGAGCAGAGCAGAGCAGAGCAGAGCAGAGCAGCTAAAGTTCTGCTCTTTTGTGCTGCCCGTAATTGCAGAATAATCCATTCCATCAAGACGCTCTTACAGCATGGTGATTACCATGCTGTAAGAGCGTCTTTTTCTTATTACTTCATAAACCCATATTGCGGAAAGCCGCAATAAAAGCATAAAAACATAGGAGGAATCAATATGAAACGCAAATTGTTAGCCATACTGATGACATTCAGCATGGTACTCAGCCTGCTGCCTATTACGGCATTTGCAGCGGATAGCAACGAGTTGGATGTTGCTTCTGCTGAACCAGCCGCAGAAGCAGAGACTGAGAAGTCTGGTAACCTGGACTATTCCGAGGACGACGAGGTAATTTCCGACTTCACTTATACCAATGGTACAATGACTGTCACCGGTGACAATGTTACGGTGGAAAATGTAACCTTTGGTGACGACGCAAAACTGGTGGTTAACACAACCGGTAAGTTTACACTGACCGGCTGTACTTTTACACCTGCAAGCACTTCGGTTCGTACCGCGGTTACATTAAATGTTGGAGAGGCGGAAGTAACCGACAACACCTTTAACGGCGTTACCAACGGTTATTACAATGCAATTGAATTTGGCATTGGCGCGAATAATCATGATCTGCGTCAGGCAACCATCAGCGGCAATACCTTTAACAGCGCAATTCAGAACAACTATTTTAACTTTTACAATATGACGGACGATGCACAGATTGATATTGTAAATAACAAACTGTTGTTGGCTGAAAAAACCAGTAATGGTATCCGTATCAGCAACTATCGCAATGCTAAGGGCGTAGTCTTCAATGTTACTGATGATGAGTATACCTATGCCACTGATTCGGCAGACAGCGAATATGAGGGTTTGATTCTGCTGCAGGACTACTCCGCTAAAGATGCCGGTACCCAGGACTTCACTGGCATTACCATCAATGTTACAAATTTGACCGCCCCTGAAAGCGCAAAGCAGCTTCTGTATGTCTATGACGATCAGGACGGCATCATTACAACGAACCAGCCAAAACTGACGGGCGATGACAGCCTTGCAACATTCTATGAAGCCAAGAGCGGTGATACCTATTACAAGACCTTGGCGGATGCTGTTGCTGCCGCTCAGTCTGGTGACACCGTCACGCTTCTGAAAGATGCTACTACAGCTACTCTGGTAGAAGTTAAAAAGGACTTGAACTTTGACCTCGGTGGCCACAAGCTGAGCCGTGGCGGTTCTATTCTGGACCTCTACAATAAGACGACTATTAAGAATGGTACGATTGAATGTACTTATAAGAACGCTGAGAATCCAGATGCAACAAGTTGTGCAGTATGGGTCAATGGTGCGGCTGACCTGACGGTTGAAAGTAATGTTACCTTTGTTACTTCCGAGCAGGCTTATGCAGTAGCATTTGATGGTTCCTGTGAGACTGCCAAGGTAGATTTCAAGGGTACTGTCACGGGCGGACACGGTATTACTATGAATGGTAATATTAAAAAGCTTGATGTGAGCAACACCCTGCTTGTGGACGGTGCAAAGATCGATGTTACCGGCTATGGTATGTATCTGGCTGGTTACGGTACGACTAAATTCTCTGTTACGGACTCTACTATCAAGGGTGCTACCGGCATTGAAATCCGCGCCGGTAAGCTGGAAGTGGCAAATTCCACTATTTCTGGTAACGGAACATTTAGTTGTGAAGGAAATCCTGGCGGTCCTACGACCCTTGGCGCTGGCATTGCAATCGCCCAGCACACCACCAAGCTCCCCATCGATGTGACCATTTCCGGCGGCGAGATCTCCGGCACCTATGCCATCTATGAAAGCAACCCGCAGAATAACGACACGGACAGCATTGCTAAGGTCAAGCTGTCTGTAACCGACGGAAAGTTCAATGGTCCCATCTACAGCGAGGATATTAAAAACTTCATCACCGGCGGTCTGTTCACCGCGGATCCCTCCGACTACTGCGGCACAAAAGACGGCAAGCAGCTGGTTGGCGTAACGAATGAGGATGCCTCGACCAAGGATACCTATCCCTGGACCGTTGACGAGAAAGGCGCGAACACCGCTCCTGTTGAATCCAGCCAAGTGTCCGCCTCCTTCCCCGCAAACGCTTCTGACGAAGTCAAGGAAGCCGCAAAGACTATGGACGGTGCTGAACTTACGCAGAACGAAGTAATTGAGGGCGCGGTAGCGACGACTGCCAATAATAACACAATCACAGCGAATGAAGACATGGCAGCGCAGCTGAATAAAGTGCTGGGGGCCGACGAGCAGGTTACTGTAAACAATATTAAGATCGTTTACCAGACCTACATTGATGCAGAACTCAGCGATGTCAAGACAACCACTGACGCCTCCGAGACGAGCATTACTGAGCTGACCGTCAATTTGACCCCGAAGTATCGTGTTATTGCTACTTCGAATGATGTGTATGAAGAAGTAGTAAATGGCACAAATGGCGTTGACTTCGTTGTAAATGGTGACCAGACAGATCATGCCGCGAATGCCATTCAGGTGCAGGCGCCCCAGACGCTGGACCTGCCCGTGAATGCGTATGAGGTTTCGCTGTGCCTGCCTCAGGGCTTTGCTGCAAATGAAAACGATCAGCTGAGTGTGAAGCACTGCACGAATCCCGCGGAGTATTATACTGGTGTAGTTGAGGATCCTGACACGACAAAGTATGTTACCTTCACCACCAACGGTTTCAGCCCCTTCGTGATTTCTAACGGTACGGCCAAGATCGGCGACATCCTGTATCCCACCCTGCAGGACGCTGTGGATGATGCGAAGAACAACGATACCATTACTGTTTTGACTGACGGCCAGTCCGCCGAGGTCAGTAGCAACAAGACCTTCACCGTTGTCAAGGGCAACGGCGTGGAGAATGTGACTCTGACCGCTGCCAGCGGCTACACGCTGACGAACAAGGGCAATGTCTACACCGTGGCGAAGAAGTCCTCCTCCGGCGGTAGCAGCAGTGCTGCTTCCACTTACGAAGTGCGTGTGAACAGCACCAAGAACGGCACTGTCTCCGCCAGCACCAAGCGTGCCAGCAAGGATCAGACCGTAACCATCACGGTAAAGCCCGACAGCGGCTATACCCTGGAAGCCGTCACCGTTACGGATAAGGACAGCAAGGAGCTGACTTTAACCAATAAGAGCAACGGCCAGTACACCTTTAAGATGCCCGCCAGTGCAGTAACCGTCAAGGCCACCTTTCTGGAGGATAACACGGTTCTGAACTTCTTCTACGATGTCCCCAACAGCTCTTACTACTATGAGGCTGTCAAGTGGGCGGTCGATAAAGAGATTACTGCCGGTGTCGGCAACAATCTCTTTGCACCGGACCAGTACTGCACGCGTGCACAGATTGTAACCTTCCTGTGGCGTGCAGCCGGTTCTCCGGAGGCAAAATTGACTGTCACTTTCTCGGATGTTCCGGCAACGGAATACTACGCTAAGGCCGTCGCCTGGGCTGTTGAGCAGGGTATCACAAAGGGTACCAGCGCAGACACCTTCTCCCCAGACGACACCTGCACGCGTGCACACGCAGTCACCTTCCTTGCCCGCGCACGCAACGCCGAGACAACCGGCACTGCTTTCTTCACCGATGTTCCGGCAAATAGCTATTACACCGGTGCGGTTGCATGGGCCGCAGCAAACGGCATTACAACCGGTGTGACCAAGGACCAGTTCGCGCCGGATGCGCCCTGCACCCGCGGTCAGATCGTAACCTTCCTCTTCCGCGCCACGCAAGACAAATAATAATTACAAACAAAATGGAGCGTCTCATCGGAGGCGCCCCATTTTTATGGTTCCGAAATCCGGAACCGGATAAGCACTTCTTTCTCCGCTGTCAATTCGACGCGTTCGATCAGGCTGACCCAGAATTCCCGGTTTGTATTGAGTGTGTCAAGATAGCGCTGTACGAAGTCCCCTGCCCTGTCAGCCAGGCTGACAGGGCTTTTTTCTTGCATCTCCAGCATTTGAATGCGTTCCTCTATCTGTTTTCGCTCTGTACACAGGCGCGCGAAAAAACGCTGAAAATCCGTCTCTTGCAGCAGCCCGGACAATCGATCGGCATATACCTGATCCAGATGCGCCGTCAAATCCGCTGCGCGATCTTGCAGACTGCATCGCTCTTTGGCCGGTTGCGCTGCCTGTTCTGCCTCTCTGACCGCCTGCTCCGCCAATGGACGCAGAATCTGCAAATCCAGCGCATCCGCACAGATCTCCTGCATTTTCGCCCACACGGCTTCCGTTACCGTTTTTTCTTTAATACAGTGCGATGTACAGACGCCGCTTCTTGTATCGCGCTGATAGGTGCGGCAGACAAAGTAAAGCACATCTGCCCCACTTCGATTCGGCCTGTTCACCACTGCCAGCGGGTGCCCACATTCATGGCAAAAAATCAGGCCCTTCAGCAAAAAATTATAGGTTCTGCTGCGGGTATGTTCACGGCTCTTCACCAGAAGCCCCACCTTGTGGAAACACTCCACATCAATCAGCGGCTCGTGCGTATGCTCCACGACAACCCAATTTTCCCGGTTCTGGTGGCGGCACTTCTTGGATTTATAGTTAATTTTGACCTGCCTTCCCTGCACCATATTTCCAATATAGGTTTCATTCTGCAGCATATCCGAGATGCGCTCTCCACTCCAACGGCCGTTTCCCTTCCGGTTCCAACCGCAATAAGCTGCGGGCGACATGACGCCCTCTTGATTCAGCGTTTCCGCAATCTTCCGGCAGCTGATGCCATCCAGCGCCATGGAAAAAATACGCCGCACAATCAGGGCGGCCCGCTCGTCAATCACAATCCGATTCTTTTCTGTCGGGTGCATCTTGTAGCCATAGACCGGCTTGCCGCCGATAAACTGCCCTTTCCGTTGCTTGTCCCGTTTGACCGACCGGATTTTCTTGGAGATGTCCTTTGCGTACAGATCATTCATAATGGCGCGAAACGGCGTAATATCGTTGGCGCTGGATTCTACGCCGGTGTCAATCCCATCCAGCAGTGAAATATACCGCACCTGATGTTCCGGAAAATAACGCTCCATATAGTGGCCGGTCAGGATATAATCGCGCCCCAGACGGGACAGATCTTTGGTGAGAACTATGTTGACTCGCTTGGCCTCAATATCCGCAATCATACGCTGGAAAGCTGGACGGTCAAAGTTGGTACCGCTCCAGCCATCGTCAATGTAGATGTCATAAACCTGCAGATTATGCTCTTGCACAAACGCCTCCAGCAATGAGCGCTGATTTGTCACACTTTGCGACGGTCCTTCGCATTCGTCTTCTTTTGACAGACGAATATAGAGTGCTGCACGATAGTCTGCCGAATTCCCGATCTCATGGTGCATAGGTCGCCTCTGACCCTGATGGTATTTGGGAGAGTTCACGATTCAGAAAGCATAAAAATGATGCGCGTACCAGTGCCTGCACTGACACTCCACCATCCGCATAGCTCCATTTCACCACGGGAAGTCCCTGTGCATTCATTACGCTCCCTCCTTCGGTAAAAGCTATGTGGCAGGGAAGAAAAAAAGCACCGCTGCCTTGTAACAATTACAAGGCAGCGGCGCACTCCTTACATTAGTCGCCGCGCGATACATAGCTCCGTGAGATTCCACACACTGCTGCAATTTCGCGCTGGGTCATCGGTGCCTGGCCTCCCAGTCCATAGCGAAGGGAAATAATTCGCCGTTCCCGCTCATTCAAACATTGTTCGATGGCCTGGCGTAAATTTCCCTGCATCTCCCGTACAGAAAGATCATCAAACAAATCCTCATCCGAGCAGATAACATCCATGAGCGAAAGCGCATTTCCATCTTTTCCGGTCTCAATATACTCCGACAGGGAAACATCTGACGCACTCTTCTTCTGACTTCGAAAATACATCAGGATTTCATTCTCAACGCATCTTGCCGCATAGGTTGCAAGGCGTGCACCCTTTTTATGGTCAAAGGTTGTAATTCCCTTAATCAACCCAATCGTTCCAATGGAAATCAGATCCTCCTGATCCGCCGTTTGGGTGTAATACTTCTTCATCTTCTGCTACAAAATGCAATGGGGATTGTCCGAATATTCGGACAATCCCCATTTTCCATCTTATCAGATTACAGCGTAACCTCTCCTGCATAGTTCGTATCAAAGATTTTGCGAACCTCGTCCAGATCATTCGTCTGTCCGAGTGCCCACATCAGCTTCGTGACAACCGCTTCCGTGGTCATATCCCGGCCTGGGATAATCCCACACTCCAGCAGCCGCTTTCCAACTTCATACATGGAAAAGTCGCTTGTCTCATACAGGCACTGGCTACAGGCGACAACGGCAACGCCCCGATCAGACAGTTCCTTCAGTGCCGCAGTCAGATTCCGCCGCAGGAAATGCATACCACCGGCACCAAAGGTCTCCAGTACTACGCCACGGTAATTCAGCCGCATTAGCATCTCAAACACAGCCGGGTTTGTACCCGGAATCAGTTTCAGCAAAAACACATCATTGCACAACTGATCTTTCAACACAGTCGGCTGGTTGGGATCCCGCACAACCGGCAGCATGGCTGTCCGGTGCATCCCATTTGCAAATACCTCACCCAGATACGGCGCGTTGACACTCTCAAAAGCTTCAAAGCCCATCGTCCGTACTTTGACCGCGCGGCAGCCGTTAATGATCTTGTGATCAAATGCAATCGATACGCCCGGAATATTACAGTCAATTGCAGAAAAAGCTGTAAAGAGATTATTGCGCGCATCTGTCAGCAGATTTTCAATTGGCATCTGAGAGCCCGTCAGTACGACTGGTTTTTTCAGATTCTGGAGCATATAACTCAGCATGGACGCTGTGTAAGCCATGGTATCAGTACCATGGGTAATCACAATCCCATCGTATTGATCCAAATGCTCCATAACCGCCCGCGCGATGGTCTGCCACTCTTCCGCCTGAATATTGGAGCTGTCCAGATTCAGAATATCTTTGGTATCAATCTGATAGTAATTGGTCAGCTCTGACATATACTTCAAAAGTCCGGAAGATGCCAGCTGCGGTTGAAGGCCCTTCTCACCATTTCGTGCCGCAATCGTGCCTCCTGTCGTCAGGAGTAAGACTTTTTTCATTCTGTGTCCGCCTTTCAGCCAAGCAGGAGCTTGGTATAAAGGGTAGCGTCAACATTGCCGCCAGAAATCACAAAACAGATTTTCCGGCCCTTACTGGTGTCAATCTTCCCGGCAAGTGCTGCAGCGATACCAACGCATGCGCTGGGCTCTGCCGTAATCTTTGCACGCAGCGCCACTTCTTTCACAGCCTGCTCGATATAGTTTTCCTCAATTGTCAGCAGATGATCCACATTGTCGCGAATCAGTCGGAAGTTAATATCCTCTGCCTTGCTGACACGGAGGCCATCTGCAATCGTCTGCCCCATGGTGACGGTAACAGCCTTCCCTGCTTTCAGGCTCTCTGTAAAACGCGGAACCGCCGCAGGTTCAACCGCTGTCACAGTAACATCCGGCGCAATCTGCTTCATTGCGAATGCCGCACCACTGGTCAGACTGCCTGCACCGCAAGGCAGAACCATCTCGTCCATGTGGCCATCCATCTGCTCCCAAGCTTCTACTGCTGCTGTGCCGTGACCTGTAATCACATAGGGATCCATATGGGAATGCACCAGGCACAATCCCCGCTCTGCAATCAGTTCGTTGCATTTTTTATCGCGATCCTCGCCGGTAAACCCGCAGAGAATGACTTCTGCGCCATACCCCTTTGCACCGGCGACCTTCGCCTTCGGTGCATTCTCCGGCATGACAATCGTCGCTTTTGCCCCCAGCTTTGCAGCCATATAGCTAACTGCCTGTGCATGGTTACCACTGGACGCTGCCGTTACGCCGCGTGAAAGTTCTTCCTTACTCAGGCTGAGCATCTTATTCGCAACGCCACGAACTTTAAACGAACCGGTATACTGCAGGTTCTCCAGTTTCAGCCAAATCTCCGCACCGTTGAACAGCTCTTCCAGCTTCTCCGCGCGGATGAGCGGTGTCTTCTTGACATAGTCCTGGATTCGGACTTTTGCCTGCATGACATCCGCAATCAAAATCTCGTTTTGCATAGCAGTGATGTGCCTCTTTTCCTATAAAAATTGCTTAAAAAATCGCGGGCCGCAGCGTCCAGGTCTGCAGCGCGGTCTGTTCAATGATATTGAGTCCCTTGAAGTCGTCTTTCCAAAGTACCCAACCGCCGCCGAACTGTGTCTGCCGATTGACATGGCGGGTTGGTGCCAAATGACCTTCCACCAATTCCAGTTCTTCAGCCCCGGTCACCAGCGCCTTTGCCAGTGTCGCATAAGCATCCACCGGGTTGATAAAGCAGTCCCCCACTCGATACAACCGCGGCAGCTGCTTATAGCCGAAAACATGATCCGCAGTCTGGTAGACCACTTCCGCCAATGCACGCGCATTGATTTTTCCGGTCACTACCGACTTCTCATGAGATTCCGGACCGTATGCAAAATCCGGGACCAGCAACCGCCCTGTCAAAGTTCGCGCCATCAGGCCCAATACTTCTGCTGCCGTACAATAAGCGCCGCCCAACAGCAAATAATTCGCATCGGTTCCCGCTTTTTCCAGCGCTGCTTTCAGCTGCTCTACTGTGACCGGTGCCATGCGCTGATGTTCATAACGCATGGATTCCAGTGCAGTAACAAATTCCGTATCCGGGCTAGAAGACGCATGGGCAACAAAGGCGCGGTACTGATTGATCAGGCCGTCGCGCTCTTCAATCGTGCGCAGTGCCGACGGTCTGTAATACGGCGGATTTAATCCCTTTGCAAAGTTGATCTCATCCCAGAATTCCGAGCAGCACAGCTCATGCGGATGATCGTAAATACTCATAAAAACGGTATCCGTACAGGTCGTATCCATATTGTCAAACTGGCGGATCATTGAATCTGTGGAACCATCCTTTACCAGATGCGAGAGATTATTCAGGTGCGTATAGCAAAGCACACCCCCATACCAGAACGGCTGGCCGTCCACATCAACGATGTCGTGAGCGTCCAAATAGGTCGGGATGCCCCACTTACGCAGCGCCGGAAACACCTGCGGTGCCCAGGCAACACCCGGATGGCCGTAAGACGACGGGCACTGCCCGCACATCTGGCGCAGCTTCTCAAAACCAGGGCCCTCTTTCCGGTCAAAAGCCACTGCACCTTCTGCAAACCCCATATGATCCAGATATTCCGACGGCAGTGGATGTACACTGTGATTGGTCATATGGAAAGCGATTTCATGATTCGCCATCAGGCGCAGAATATCGACCCTGCCATTTTCCACCAGTTGCTCATATTTCATGGTACACAGCTTTAAGGTAGCGCGAACGCCAAATTCATCGAGTGTTTTCAGCAGTTGGTACAGGGAGTCTTCCGCCTCTGGTGTGATATAATCCTCTACATCAAACCAGAGCAGTACTTTCTTATTCATCGTCTTCCCTCCTGAATGAGCGGCAGAATTATTTAATTGCAGAAGTTCTGTAATCCCAGCCGCAGGCGTCCAATTTCTCCAGTGCGTCAGCTACACAGTCAACCAGAACCTTGGTCATCTTTTCGCCCTTTTCCGCGGTTGCCTTCGTCGGATCACCGGTTGCGGCAGAATTGGTCAGCTCGGAAAAATCCCACTTGATCTCAATCTTATCCGGCAGGTTATCCGGCACATAGCCCTTTGCCTGATCCGGCTCACACCACTGCGGATACAAGTAGTATGCAATGGAGCTTTCACCTTCGCCAGCATGGCCCAGGCCGTTCCAAACCTCAAAAGTATCTGGCGGCAGCAGCTCGCCAGCCGTGACCCACCATGCAGGCAGCGCTGCAATGCGGGCTTCCGGATACTTTTCCTTAATCTTGCGGGATGCAATTTCAATCGGTGCAATGTTGCCATCGTGGCCATTCATCAGGAAAATATGCGTAATACCATTGCGGATCGTAGACTCAATGTAATCGTAAATGACCTGAGTAACCGTATCATAACCCATGGTCAGCGTAAACGGGAATGTGTCATAATGTGCACTATAACCAACCGTGATCGGGGGAAGCACCAGCAGGCCCTTTACCTTATCTGCAATTTTGCAGGAAAGCATATAGGACACAAGCGTGTCCGTACCGGACGCCAGATGCTGACCATGTGCTTCACAGGAACCGATCGCAAGGATCGCCTTATCATACTTGCCCTCTTTTACCTGATGTGCAGTGAGCTTCATCAATTCATTATTCGCCATCACATGATACCTCCGTTATAATTCAAGTTCAGATCGCTCTTTGCAGTTTTCTATTCCAAAAACCACATCAGATCTTATCTTAAAGAATACCACAGATTTGTCCTTGCTTCAACCAGAAATCATCTGCAGAATGGAATTATTCCTCAGAACAAAAAAGGATGAGGCAGAAAATCTGCCTCATCCAAAATGTTGCAATTTAGATCTCCTGCACGAAGTCGAACTCGCCGTCCTTGACAACCAGAATGGTTGCTGTCTTGTTCGGGACATGGTTCTCAGCAGTGTAAGAAATCGTACCGGTTACGCAGCGCAGATCCTGAATCTTTTCCAGGTTATCGCGGACATTTGCGGGCGTTACATCATCGCCGCACATCTCGATTGCAGTTGCGATAACATGTGCGCAGTCATAACCCAATGCTGCGAAAGAGTTCTCCGGAGCAGTACCCTGGGTCTCCGTATACAGGCTGATAAAGTCCTGAACAACCGGATCCTGATTCTTGAAAGAGCAGTGGGTAGAAACCAGAGTGCCCTCAGCAGCAGAGCCGCCAACCTCGCACAGCAGCGGGGTATCAGCGCCGTCGCCGGAGATCATGACTTCCTGAACGCCCTTGTCGCGGTACTGCTTCACAATGGTGCCGATGTCATCCGGAACACTGGACAGGAACAGAGCCTCAGCACCCTTGTTATCGTTCAGGTAACGGTCGATCTGTGCGGAGAAATCCGGATCCTTATTCATGTAGTTATCGGTCATAACAACTTCGCCGCCGTTCGCCTCAAAGCGCTCCTGGAAATAAGCTGCCAGAGCGGTGGTGAACTCCATGGACTGGTCAACCAGGACATAAACCTTCTTAATGCCCAGCACTTCGGTCAGATAGTCCGCAGCAGCGTAGCCGCAGATATTGTCGCCGAAAGCAGTCAGGAACACTTCGTTGCCAATATCGTTCAGGGACGGGGTGGTTGCGCCGGAGAAGACAAACGGAACGCCTGCTTCCTGAGCAACATTACCAGCAGAGAACGCGTAGTTGGAGTCGGAAAGGCCACCGATTGCAACAACCTTATCAACATCAATCAGCTTGCTTGCATTGTTCGCACAAACAGTCTGGTCGGTCTTGCCATCATAGGAAACAACCTCAACCTGACGGCCATTGATACCGCCCGCCTCGTTCAGCTGATCAAAGTACAGCTGGAAAGCACGGTGTGCCGGCTCATCAAGGGATGCCTGGCCGCCGGTGATATTGAACAGTGCGCCAACCTTAATGGTATCGCCAGTCGCAGTGTTCGTATCGGTGGTGTCGTCGTTATTGGTGTCTGTGGTGGCGCCATTGTCACCGCTGCCGCAGGCAGCCAGAGCCAGAACCAATGCAAACACCATAACCAGTGCTAGCAGTCTCTTAAAATTCTTTTTCATACGAATCCTCCTACCCAAAATGAATGGATTGATATAGCAAACACCTGGATTTTCGGTGTCATGCCCATATTACTTTCGGCAGAACAAGCCCTTCAGTTTTGCCGCATCCGCCTTGAGCGCACGCCCTACCTTCTGGTACTCAGCTTTCTTGAAAATACTCAGATAAGTGCGCTTCGTAAACCAACTTTCCAGTAGAATTTCACTGTTGCCCAGCAGACCTTCACGGCGAAAAATGATAACCAGAATCAGGAAAATTGCCATAATGATATTGGAAATACCATACAGGCTTGGAATTGCTACACCAAACAGCTCAAATCCGCTCTCCAATGGCATCAGCAGTTCCGGAACAAATGTCATAAACAGTGCGCCCAGTGCAGCACCAGACAGCGATGCCATACCACCGATAATGGAAATCTGAACAACCTTAAAGCTCATGCTATAGTAGAAGAACTGTCCGGAGATAACCGTCTGAACATGTCCCCACAGAGCACCGGCAACACCTGCAAAAAATGCACTGATGCAGAAAATGGAGATTTTCGTCATCGTCAGGTTGATACCAAGACTCTGTGCTGCAACATCGTCATCACGCATTGCAATGACACTTCTGCCATACTGCGAACGGATCAATCGATACATAATAAAGAGCGAAAGCAGCAGGACGAAGAAAATCAACGGTGTTGTTGCCAGTGCAGGCAGACCCGTAATACCGCGCGGGCCATTGGTAATGCTGTCGGAGTTATCCAGCACTGCGCGAACAATAACGATCAGTCCCAGTGTTGCAACCGAGAGGTAATGACCCTTAAACCGCAGGACCGGGATGCCGATCAGCAATGCAACCAGCGCGGCGGCCAGGCCACAGAAGATCAGTGCCACCAGCAGCGGAAGCTGCAGGCCAACCAGCCAATCCGGCAGCCCTGGCAGCATAGATGCCTTCTGGCTCGGACTCAGGGTCAGAAATGCGGAGATATAAGCACCAACTGCCATAAACGCTGCATGGCCCATCGAGAACATACCGGAAAAGCCATTGACAAGGTTCAAACTCGCTGCCAGCAAAACATTGATCGCAAAGGTGCTAACCATTGCAGAATAATAATTTCCTTTATTACAGGCTACCACAATGATAATGGTCGGCAGCAAAACCAGAAACAACAGGCGGAACAGAGAACAGTCACGCAAACGAATGGAACGATTCATCAGCTCCGACCTCCTTCCTTCTGACCCAGCAAGCCATTCGGACGAACCAGCAATACCAGAATCAGTACGACGAACACGAACGCATCACGGTAAGCCGTAACGCTCGTCGGCATCAGGCCGGCAAACAGCATCTCCGCCACGCCAATAACAATACCGCCAAGCACCGCGCCATAGAGGCTGCCGATACCACCGACAACCGCCGCGCAGAATGCCTTCAGGCCGGGGACAAAGCCCATCAACGGATCAATAGTCTTGTATTCGCCCGCCAGCATCAGGCCGGCCAGCGCCGCCAGACCGGAACCAACCGCAAATGCAAAAACAATAACTTTATTGGGGTTGATGCCCATCAGACGGGAGGCGTCCAGATTTTCCGAACAGGCGCGCATTGCCATACCCATTTTCGTCTTCTGAACCACCAGCGTCATTGCCATCACAATGATAATGACTGCTGCAAAGGTAATGATGTTCATGGTAGAGAGCTGAATGCCCAGAATATCGTGACGCTCAGAGAAGAAATCCGGCAAATAGAACGCGCGTTTCTGCGGTGTAAAGATCATCTGCAGCAGATTTTGCAGCAGTGTGGAAACTGCCAGAGAAGAAATCAAAGTTGCTTCCTCTGTTGCATCACGCAGCGGCCGATAGGCCAGCCGTTCAATCAGGACGCCGACCACAACACTGACCAGAACCGAAATAATGACAACTGCCCACAACGGCATACCGAGATTGGTCATCAAAATCAGCATCACATACACGCCGATCGTCATAATATCGCCGTGCGCAAAGTTGATCAAACGAAGGATGCCATAGACAATGGAGTAGCCAATTGCGACAATCGCGTAGACACTACCCAGACGCAAACCATTGATCAGCTGCGAAACAAAATAAGACATACTCATAGGTCGCCACCCAAGTAAGCGTCTTTGACCCGCGGGTCATTGATCAGCTCACTACTCCTTCCTTCCAAAGTGATGTTGCCCGTCTCCATAATGTAGGCACGATCGGAAATCGTGAGTGCATCGTAGGCGTTCTGTTCTACAAGCAAAATGGTCATGCCGCTTTCTTTCAGCGCCTTCAAAACATCGAAAACCTGTTGTGTCATCAGTGGCGACAATCCCATAGACGGCTCATCCAACAGCAGCAGTCTGGGATTTGCCATCAGTGCGCGGCCAATTGCCAGCATCTGCTGCTCGCCGCCGGAAAGCGTACCGGCTGCCTGGTGGCGGCGCTCACGCAGAATTGGGAATAAAGTCATCGCTTTCTCGTAATTGTCACGAATCGCCGCTTTGTCCTTTTGCAGATAAGCACCAAGTCTCAGGTTTTCTTCGATGCTCATCTTTGCAAACACCTGTCGGCCTTCCGGCACCTGAATGACACCGCGTGCCACAATTTGCTCTGCCGGAATCTTTGTAATATTTTCTCCATTAAAAGTAATGGTACCATTGGCCGCTTTCAGAAGGCCAGAAATGCTGTGCAAGGTTGTTGTCTTACCAGCACCGTTTGCACCAATCAGTGCAACTGTTTCATGTTCGGCAATATTCATATTGATGCCATCTACCGCGGTAATGCCGCCATAGCGAACCACCAAATCTTGAATTTGAAGCATCAGACCGCCCTCCCCAGATAAGCCCGGATAACATCCGGGTTGCTACGGATCTCTGCCGGAAGGCCCTCGGCAATAATCTCACCGGTCGCCATGACATAGATATATTCACACAGGTTCATAACCACTTTCATGTCATGCTCAATGAGCAGAATCGTCAAGTCAAAATCCTTTCGGATTCCGCGAATCATCTCGGTCAGCTCCATACTTTCCTGTGGGTTCATACCTGCTGCAGGCTCATCCAGAAGCAGCAGCTTCGGATCCGCCGCCAGAATTCGGGCAATTTCCAAGCGGCGCTGCAGGCCATAGGGCAGCGAACCCGCCACTGCATCTGCCTGATCTTCAATGCCCATCACAGAAAGCATCTGCATTGCTTTTTCCCGCAGCCGCTTTTCTTCCCGGCGAAATTTTGGCGTATGAACAATGCTGTCCACGATTCCATAAGGTTTCTGCATCTGCGCGCCGATAATAACATTTTCCAGAACCGACATCTTATTAAACAGCCGCAGGTTCTGATAAGTCCGGACAATTCCGCTTTTGGCGATCTTATCCGCAGGCATTCCTGTAATGTCATTTCCCTGATAAATGATCTTGCCGGAAGTCGGTGTCAGCACACCGGAAAGCATATTAATTACTGTCGTCTTACCAGCACCGTTGGTGCCGATCAGACCGTAAATCTTGCCTTCTTCCAGGGTCGCAGTGAAGTTCTTCACGGCCTGTAGGCCTTTGAAGCACATTTGGCATTCCTTTGCCTCAAGCAGAAGCGCCATCGATCCCTCACATCTCCTTTTCATATCCCCAAGTGGACCGGCAGAGCACATCTTGGAAACACAAATCTTCAGCCTACACCGATCCTGTGTTTGCAGCTCTGATATGACGGAGCTCTGCTCGAATCCTGCATCTATATCACTTGTTAATAAAATAATACAAATTCTGTTTCCTGTAAAGATAAAACACTGTTAAAATCATCTTTTTGTATATTCTGCGTAATCAAACAGAAAACAGCTCTTCATATTTTGGTGCTTTTGTCTTTGCTCAATTTTGCTTTATCGTCCATTTTCTTTTCCCATCCGCAACCTTGCATTTTTACAATTGCAAATTATGCACCTTTTGCCTGAAATCGCCCATTCCCGGTCTCTGAATTTTCGTTTTTCCTCATATTCGCAGGACGCAATCTCATATTCATAGGCAAAAGGAGGAATCGCATATGGATACTACCTACGCCGATCTGCTCTGCGCACTGCTGCAGCAGCTCCGGCTTGAGGGCATACTGAACGACGAAACCGCCCGGCACGCCGCTGATTGCGTTTTCCGGCGCTTCCCCGGAAAGGAGCCGTCCAATGAACATCCATGTCATCCGGCAACTGATGGCCAGCGGCAAGACCATTTTTGACCTTCCGCTCCGTGTGACATACTACGCCCGCGTCTCTACCGAAAAAGACGCACAGCGAAACAGTCTGGAAAATCAGATACAATATTATACGGCGTTGATCAGCGATAATCCCCACTGGATTCCCATAAACGGTTATGTGGATGAAGGGATCAGCGGCACCTCTACCCGGCACCGGGCTCAATTTCTGCGCATGATCGAAGATGCCAAAGCGCATCGCTTTGATTTTATTATCACCAAGGAAATCTCGCGTTTTTCCCGCAGCACACTCGATAGCATTCTCTATACACAGCAGCTCTTATCCTATGATGTCGGTGTTCTGTTCCAAAATGACCATATTAACACTCTGGATCCGGACAGCGAATTTCGCCTGGTTGTGATGGCTGGTGTTGCACAAGATGAGGTTCGCAAGCTCTCCGACCGATTGAAATTCGGATTTCATCAGGCGATTCGAAATGGCCATGTGCTCGGTAATGACCGAATCTGGGGCTATGATAAGCAGCACAGCCGTCTGTATGTGAATTCTCAGGAAGCCGCCGCAGTGCGGATGATTTTTGATCTCTATGGAAATCAGGGCTGGGGGATGCGTCGAATCGCACGCGCACTGACGGAGCAGGGATACACCAGCGCACTTGGTAATCCGTTCAACCCCAGAACCATTCAAAATATCCTGACCAACCCCAAATATAAAGGTTGGTACTGCGGCAACAAAACCCGCAGTCTGGACTACCGTACCCACCGCACCACAGCGCTGGATCCCAGCGAATGGGTCTGTCATCCCGACCCACAAATTCCAGCGCTCGTATCTGAAGCCTTATGGGAACGCGCCAATGCCCGTTATCAGGCACGCCGAAAGTCATCCAGTGTTCTGCACCGCACCACAGGGAATCGCTACCCCTATAGCGGCCTCATACAATGTGAAGTCCACCACTGCAGTTTTCACCGCGCTCAGCTACCATCCGGAACCATTCAGTGGCGCTGCCGGGAGTACCGGCTTCACGGCAGCGCCGGCTGTTCTCTGCCATCCGTGACGGAATCCCAGCTGAACCAAATCCTCGCATTTCTATTTCAGCAGCTCTTTCCAAAGCCGCACACCCTGATTGCGGATTTAATCTGCTGCATCTCTGAGGCACTGTCCATAGAAGGCGCTCAGTTGACCCAGCAGCAAATCACACACGAGCTGACCACACTGGCAAAAAAGAAAAGTCGGCTGCTGGAACTGCATTTGGACGGCATGGTGGATGCCCAAACACTGATGCGCCGCACAGATGCCTGGGATCACCGAATCCAGCAACTCCAGCAAGCACAGCAAGATGCACACAATCCCACACAGAATTTTGCAGTAATCAAGCACGCCGCCGCACAAGCACTCCATTTTTCCACCGGGATTCTGCCCGCCATTGTCGCTGCCCCCGTTCAGCAAATTACTGTTTTGTCAACCAGCACCACCAAGCAGATGGAATTGATACTGCATCTGAAATCCGGCCGTACTTGCCGTGCGCAATGTACCCGCACCCCATTTACTTTCAAAATCACCGATTTCTAAAAAGTTGGGGACATCAGCGTTGCTGATGTCCCCAACTTTCATTTTTATTCCGCTCACTGCTTTTTTCTTCCGAGTACATAATGCGCTACAATCATTAAAATCGCACACAAAAACAGCTCCGTATAGTAGCTGAAGCCCCGGCTGAGCACCATCCCCGGAAGGATCAGCGCCGTACCAAAAACCGGCGCAAAAATATTCAGGAACAGCGTCTCGCTAATTCCCATTCCGCCCGGCAGCGGAAGCATATCCACTGAAATGGAAATGGCCGCTTGCAGCAGCACAATCGTCGTTATGGAAAAGGTATGTAGCCCAAAGGACCGATATACAAAATAGGTGGATAAAAACAGCGCAATCCGTTGGAGAAATGTCAGAAGCAGCACGCGGAGAAGCACGCCATAATGTGTTTTGAAATAGACCGATGTCTCCTGATATTTTTCCATACCGGATTTTACTCTTTCATGGAGTCGTTCCATACGATGGACAAAATGAAGCTTCTCCACAATCGTTAACCCCTTGTGCAGAAAATTCCCTGCCAGTGTAGTATGATATACCAGCATCAGCATAAATCCAACACAGAGCACATTCAGTATAATTCCAAGGCAGAACACCGGCAAGATTCCAGCTAGATATCGCTGCATAAATCCCTGCCCAAACAGAAGCATCCCAATTCCAAAAATCACAAGTACCACTTTATAGGCAATGGTGACAACGATCAGAACCATTGTTGCTACCGGAATCGGAATATTTTCGCGCCGCATATAGTAAATCTGTGCAGGTTGTCCACCCGAAGCAGAAGGGGTAATACAGCTGTAAAAAAAGCCGATAGAGGAGAACAAAAAGCAAACGCTCCGACCCACTCGGATATTCAGAGTCTTCATTAAATAATGAATAATGATCGATTCGCCCCAAATGAAGGCAACAACACAAAGGAGCGCCGACAGCAGATCTATTTTGCGAACATTCTTGATAATGCGAAAAATCTGTCCCAGATCTTCATCGTGAAAGACGCCATACATTGTACCGCCAAAGACAAGCACCAAAAACAGCACTTCCAGAATTCGTTTCTTTCGACTCTCCATCGTCCATCTCCATTTCCCGAAAATAACCGCCATTATGACATATTTATATACTATATCGCATAATTCTGAAGATCTGCCTGTAAAAAATCTGAAGAAATCTTAATTTACTCCGACTCCACATTGCATTTCGTAGCATCTCTTTTTCATAATGTGCGCCACAAGACGAAGATTCCGCTCAACTAGGATATTTCGAGCCTCCAAATCGCCCTGTGCAGATCGCTCTAAATAATACCGCTCTTCTTCTGCTCGCAGTGGCTTCGGAAACGATCCGCCGCTTCCAGATAATCGCAGCGAATACATCATACTGCCAAGCATTAGCAGGCACGCAGCTGATAACATCGTTCTCACCCCCTATTTTGCATTCTATTCTCTGTCGGCAAGTCCCGATTCGCGCCTTGAAATTCCAAAACGCCTAGTATATAATGCTTCTCGGTCATTCGACCAGAAACGAGGGACTTCGATGAAGCGGATCAATCAAGTCAAACAACGCCGGTGGATTGTGTTAATCGCTTTCTGCCTGATCAATCTCTGTACCGGCTCGGTTTACAGTTGGAGCGTATTTGCAGGGCCAATGGCCGATCAGCTGAGTTTGTTAACCGGGCAGGCACTCCACGCCAGCGATCTTTCCATCGTCTTCACGGTTTACAGCGGCATGGCGCTTTTGATGATGGTCGTTGCCGGTGCATTAAACGCCCGTTTTTCATCCAAAATTGTTCTGTTTATCGCCGGGCTGTTCTATGGCGGCGGTTTTCTGGTCAGCAGTATGGCTACCAATATCGGAATGCTGATTCTTGGCTATGGCGTCATGTGTAACATCGGCGGCAGCATTGCCTATAACTGCACCATCTGCAATTCTGTCAGATTATTCCCGGATCGTAAGGGCTTTGCAGGTGGCATTACAACCGCAACCTATGGCCTTTCGGCCGTGATCGTCTCCCCCATTGCCAACCATTTCAACACCGTCTACGGCGTCTGTACTTCCTTCCGGATCCTTGGTGTGGTATTTCTGATTTTGATCTGCATTGCAGCGCTATTCACAGAGCGGCCACCGGAGCAGATCCCCGGCATCGTCGCCGACGACGATCCCGCAGTTTCCATTACACCCGACCGCACCTGGCGTCAGATGCTCGCTGATCGCAAATTCTATGTCATGTATCTGATCTTGTTCTCTTCCGGGTTTTTCGGCTATATGGTCACCTCGCAAGCCGCTACAATGGCCGGTCATGTCGGTATGAGTACCACAAAGGCAGCCGCCGTTGTTTCACTGCTCTCTCTTGCCAACGCCGTCGGGCGTGTCGGCAGCGGCACGCTCTCAGATCTCATCGGCCGCATCAACACCTTGACCGTTATGATTCTGCTCGCCGTCACCGGTTTGATTCTTCTGATCGTTTCGGACACCGGACTTCTGGCACTGTTCTGCATCGGAATCGCACTGGTCGGTTTGGCCTATGGTTCCTTTACCGCCGTCTATCCCGGCTTCTGCGCCGATCAATTCGGCCCCAGCAACAATACCGTTAATTACGGCATTCTCTTCACCAGCTTCAATCTGGCTGGAATGCTCTCTCCCATCTTGTCCGGCAGCATCTACGGCGCTACCGGCACCTATGTACCGGCTTACTATGCCGCAATCTGCATCAGCTGTATCAGCTTCTCCCTGACAATTGTTTTCCGGCTGATGAACCGACCCGCAAAATAAGCCCACGACGCCGCCCGCAGTGCTGTTGCAGGCGGCGTTATTCTGCTCAGGCGCACAGGAAACATACGCATCAAGGCTGATGCGCCATCTCGTGAAGCAGAGCGGATTTATAACAAATTAAGATTGTGTAAAATTTTTCATTTTTGCTTGCGCAAAACGAATTTCATGTCCAAAAATGATACATTTCCCGTTCAGTGTCTGTTTTTTTTATGGAACAGATATGGTAATGTTATAGGAATGAAAATAGCGCCCAACAAAGAAAGGAAGTATTACTCGTGCGCAATTACCGAAACACCGGAAAGCCCCGTCTTCGCCGCACGCTGGCTCTCACCATGAGTGCTGTGCTGCTGCTCGGCAGCCTTCCCGTATCTGCTGTGGATGACGGCGTAAAACCGACTTATGACGAAGCCTACTATGCCATGACAGATTACTATGGAAATCTGACAGATGGCAGCGTCGTAAAGAGTTATACGATGAACGGCACTGATGCTCTTACGGACTATGGTACATATGACGAAGTTGTCAACCTGACAAATGGTCTCACCCCGACGACCAAAGATGGCAAAACCATCTTCAATTTTGAGAAGGACGCCATTCCGGAGCACTTTTATTTTGAGGGAAAAACCGCAAAGCCCTTTGAGCAGCTTCCCTGGACACTCTCCGTCCACTACACGCTCAACGGCGTCGCAGCAAAGGCAGAGAATCTTGCCGGAAAGACCGGCATTGTAGAGATCAATGTGGATGCTATTCCGAACGAGAGCGCCTCGGAATACGCACGCAATAATTACACGCTGGAAGCAATGGCAATTTTCAACCAGGATGATATTCTCTCTCTGGAAGCCCCCGGCGCACAGGTCCAGCTGGTCGGCAACCTCCGTGCCGTGCTCTTTATCGGCTTGCCTGGAGAAGAGTGCCATTTCACCATTCGCGTCGGCAGCAACGACTTCTCTTTTGGTGGCATGACTTTCCTGATGGTTCCCGCCACGCTCTCGCAGCTGCAGGAGATCTCCGATCTCGCACAGCGTAAAGACGATCTGGAGGATAACTATAACAAGTTGTCCGACAGTCTTGATGTCCTGCTGGATTCCATGAACGGCATCAGCAGCAGCCTGAATGCAACCGCCAATGGTCTGGATCAACTCAACACCTCCCGTGAAACCATCTCCAATGGCAAAGCAGACCTGTATAACAAAGCAGATATTGTACTGGACGATCTGGATGCAATCAACGCTGCACTGGAGCCAGTTTCCGGTGAAATCGACGACGCCAGCAACGCGATCTCCGACAGTAAGGCCGAGCTTGCAAAGCTGACCGAAAAAGCAACCTCCCTGCGCAGCGATTTGAAGGATCTGAGCAGTCTGATTGATGATATTCAGGACCACAAGGATGACTTTGACGCGATTTTTGATCGTCTCACGACGCTGCGCAGCGAACTGCGCGACCTGGAATCCGCCCTGAATGACGCGAAGAAAACCGAGATTCCCTCCATTTCGCCGCTCTTCAATGGAATGAACGAAACACAGCTCAAAGCTGCCCTGACCCAGGCGCAGGGTCTGCACACAGCCTATGCTGCAGCAAATGGCAATTCCCCGCTTGATTTTGAGCAGTTCATCACAGCTGCACTGATTGCGAAAGGCAACTCCTCTGCTGCAGCTACGGCTGCACAATTGGTCACGGTTTACAACGCCTATGGCAGTAAGGAAGAAGCTTATGCTGCCGCCTATGACGCCGCCATCGCAATGGGCGCTGATGAAGATACGGCAAATGCAAAAGGCACGGAGGCCGCAACCGCTTGGGCGACCGCCAGCCAGATGCATTCCGCCTTCACAATTGCCGGTGGTTCAGACAGCACACCGCTCGACTTCGACGGCTTTCTGTATGCCGCATTACTGGTCAACGGCACTGAGAACGCCAAGACTTCAGCAGACAGTCTGTATAAGCTCTGGCGTCTGAATGAGGAAGACTCCGGTCTCACGGCAATCATTATGATGGAATCGCAAGATCTCAACGAAAAAGTCGCAGATCTCAACGATGTTATCGACACAACCAACCAATTGCTGAAAGACATTTCAGGCCCCACTGCTGATCTCGCCGGTACACTGGCAGACCTCTGCAGCGACTTGGATGAACTGGATGATCTGGTTTCCACCGCGGATGACTTTGGCGATCTTGGCAAAAGTGTTTCGAAAAAGTGCATTGCAATTCTGGATGAAGTCGATGCACTGTACAAGATTCTTGATACTTACGAACCAAAGCTTCAGCAGAGCCTGACAACTGCCAAATCGCTCTCTGAAACTGCACGGAAAACGGTTTCCGATACCAGCAATTTTCTTGGCAGCTTTGAAGATCTGGCGCAGACTGCCGGTACACAGCTTGATGCAGGAACCAAGCAGACACTGGAAGGACTCGCCGCTGCACTACGCGCCACTGCCAACAGCCTGAACACGACAAACGATGTCAAATCTGCAAAAGATAATATCAGCGATATCATTGAAGAAACCTGGGACGACTACACCGGCGATGTCAACAACCTACTGCTGATGGATGCCAATGCAGAAGCCATCTCACTGACCGACGAGCGCAATTCCGCTCCGACCAGCATTCAGGTTCTTATTCGCACACAGGAAATCAAACAGGATAGCGGTGAAACCACTGATATCACGGTAGCAC